>JBBRFB010000020.1:0-34393 GCA_038225015.1 Burkholderiales bacterium | reverse complement strand
GCTGCTGCGCCTCCTCGATGAACCACTGCGCCTCGGCGAAGTCCGACGGCGCCTCGTGAACGCGCACCGGCTCGCCCGGGCCGGCCTCGGTGCGCAGGTTCTTGCCGAGGCGGCGCGAGTTGCGCGAGATGAGCTCGTTGGCGGCGTCGAGGATGTTGCCGAAGGAGCGGTAGTTGCGCTCGAGCTTGATCACCGTGCCGACGCGGTACTCGCGCTCGAAGGCGGCCATGTTGCCAACCTGCGCGCCGCGAAAGGCGTAGATGCTCTGGTCGTCGTCGCCGACGGCGAAGAGGGCGCAGCCGTGCTCCGGTGGCCCGGCGAACATCTTCAGCCAGAGGTACTGCAGCTTGTTGGTGTCCTGGAACTCGTCGACCAGGATGTGCCGAAAGCGCCTCTGGTAGTGCTCGCGCAGCGCCGTGTTGTCGCGCAGCAGCTCGTAGGTGCGCAGCATCAGCTCGGCGAAGTCGACCACGCCTTCGCGCTGGCACTGGGCGTCGTAGGCCTCGTACACCTGCACCAGCACGCGGCTCTGCTCGTCGCGGATCTCGACGTCCTTCGGCCTGAGGCCGTTGTCCTTCGCTGAGGCGATCGCCCAGGTGAGCGGCTTCGGCGGATGGCGTTCCTCGTCGAGGTTCATCGCCTTGACGATGCGCTTGACGGCCGAGAGCTGGTCGGCCGAATCGAGGATCTGGAAGCCCTGCGGCAATGCCGCCATCTTCCAGTGCGCGCGCAGGAACCGATTGCACAGGCCGTGGAAGGTGCCGACCCACATGCCGCGCACGGGAATCGCCAGCATGGCGTCGAGGCGGGTCAGCATCTCCTTTGCCGCCTTGTTGGTGAAGGTGACGGCCATCACGCCGCCGGGCGAGAGCTGCCCGGTCTGGATCAGCCACGCGACCCGCGTCGTCAGGACGCGCGTCTTGCCCGAACCGGCGCCGGCGAGGATGAGCGCCGGCTCGGGCGGCAGGGTGACGGCGGCAAGCTGCTCGGGATTCAGGCCCTCGAGCAGTCGCGACGGGCGGCCGCCGCGGTCGGAATCAGGTTGCATCGATCGATTCTAGGAGCGCGCCTGGCGTGGCCGACTGCGTAGAATGCCGCCACGGGCACGCGTCGACGTGCCCGTTTTCGCGTCCACCGACGACTGCGCCATGGAAATCTTCGACTACGACAACGTGCTGCTCCTGCCCCGCAAGTGCCGGGTGCAAAGCCGCTCCGAGTGTGACCCGTCGCAGGAGTTCGGGCCGCGCCGCTTCGCGCTGCCGGTGGTGCCGGCCAACATGAAGACGGTGGTCGACGAGCCGATCGTCGAATGGCTGGCCGCCAACGGCTACTTCTACGTCATGCATCGGTTCGACGTCGACAACGTCGCGTTCGCGACGCGGATGCGGGCGAAGAATCTCTACGTGTCCATCTCCACCGGCATCAAGCCTGCCGACCGCGCCGCCATCGACCAGCTGGCGGCCAGCGGCGTCGGCGCCGACTACGTGACGATCGACATCGCGCACGGCCACGCCGACACCGTGCACCGCATGATCGAGCACATCAAGGCGAAGCTGCCCGATGCCTTCGTGATCGCCGGCAACGTCGCGACCCCGGAAGCCGTGATCGACCTGGAGAACTGGGGTGCCGACGCGACCAAGGTCGGCGTCGGTCCGGGCAAGGTCTGCATCACCCGCCTGAAGACCGGCTTCGGCACCGGCGGTTGGCAGCTCTCGGCGCTGAAGTGGTGTGCCCGCGTGGCCACCAAGCCCATCATCGCCGACGGCGGCATTCGCGACCACGGCGACATTGCCAAGAGCGTCCGCTTCGGCGCCTGCATGGTCATGATCGGCTCGCTGTTCGCCGGCCACGAGGAATCGCCGGGCAAGACGGTCGAGGTCGACGGCAAGCTGTTCAAGGAGTACTACGGCTCGGCCAGCGACTTCAACAAGGGCGAGTACAAGCATGTCGAAGGCAAGCGCATCCTCGAGCCGGTCAAGGGTCGCCTCGCCGACACGCTGCGCGAGATGACCGAGGACGTGCAGAGCTCGATCTCGTATGCCGGCGGCGCGAAGCTCGCCGACATCCGCAAGGTCAACTACGTCATCCTGGGCGGCGACAACGCCGGTGAGCACCTGCTGATGTAGCGCGAGTCGGTTCGCCGCGGTGACGATCGGGCGGCCTTTCGTTGCGGCCCGTCTTCGACTGACGTCACTCGGCGAGCCGGATCCGCGAGTACGCGTTCAGCCGGTAGTTGAGGCCGCTCGTCACCGGCCCGCCGACCTCGAGCACCGTCTGCCCGTTCGGCACCGCGTAGCGTCCCTGCGCGTCGCTGCCCTGTTGGTTCGCTGCCCAGGTGTTGCCCACTGCCTGGAGGGTCGACGGCAGCGACGACGAGGCGTTGAGCGAGACGTTCGGCCCGGTGTCGGCAAAGATGTTGCCGCCGGGGCTGGCCACGGTGCCGAGATCGCAGATCCCGCCCACCGACTGCATCTGCACGCCGAAACCGACGTTGCCGACGAACGATGAGTCGCGGATCTTGCATTGCACGGTGGCGGTCACGTGCACGCCGGAGCCGCCGTTGTTGGCGAAGGTGGCGCCCGACACATCGAGCCGCGACGGATTGGTGCTGCTGCCGCGCATCTCGATGCCGGATTCGGTGCTGCCCTGAATCGAGCTTCCGGGGGCCAGCGTCACCGTCGAGATGCCAGCGCTGTTGTTGACGTAGATGCCGCTCGTGGTCGAACCCTGGATCAGCGCGCCGGCGGCGAGCGTGACGCTCGCGCCATTCATGTAGATGCCGCCGTTGTTGGCAGAGAGCGCGGTGCCGGCACCGAGGGTCAGGCTGCTGCCGCTGCCAAGCGCCACCGCCACGCCGTTGCCGAGTCCCGTGCTGCGCAGGAAGCCACTGATCGTGGTCGCGTTGAGCTCGATCTGCGCGTTGTCGCAGCCGGCCACGGCGATGTCGTAGATCGCGTTCGCGTTGCGCGCCGGCCCGGGGCGTAGATCGACCTGGTTCAGCACCAGCCGCCCGCCGTGCAGGGCATAGAAGCTCGCCGTCCCGGCACAGCCTGGCCCCGGCGAGGCGCCGGAGTCCAACGACGGCAGACGATCGAAGCTGCCGCCGTTGACGACGACCTCGCTGCCCACGTTGCGCACGACAATGGCCTTGCCGCCGAAGTCACCGAGGTCGCCGTAGCTCGCCAGCCCGGCGGGCTCGAGGGTGATGCGCCCGCCCCCGCTGGCCAGGATCAGGCCGCCCTGGAAGCTGACGCCGCTCAGCAGCGTCGCGCCGGGCACCGCCGCCTGGATCGCGACCGTGTTGTTGAGCATGGTCTCCACTTCCAGGCGCAGGCCACGGACCTGGCTGTCGCCGACACAGATGCCGATGGGCGATCCATAGCGCAGCGTGGCCTGCCCCGGATTCACGGCGCGAAACGAGAGGCCTCTGACGCTCGCAACGTTGCCGTTGCCGCAGTTGATGCCAGACGAATGCTGGCTCAGCCCCGGGTCGATCGTCGAAGTCCAGACGCCGTCGTTGAGCCAGATCGTGCCGCCGCTCGTCACCGCCGCCACCGCCGCGGAGATCGTGCGCAAGGGAGCCGCGACGCTGCCGTCGTTGGCGTCGTTGCCGTTGACCGCGTCGACCCATCGGTCGGTGCCCGCGTTCGGCGGCGGCGGCGGCGGCGGCGGCTCGGCCACGGTGAGCCGGGCGGGATAGCTGATCGAGGTGCCCGCCGGCGCGCTGACAACGACGCCGAACAGGCTGCCGTTGTCGGCGGGCGTCGTGGCGGGCGTGGTGTACGTGTCCGCGGTGGCACCGGCGATCGCCACGCCGTTCCTGGTCCATTGGTAGGCCAGCGGCGCCGGCGAATCGACGCCGTGGATGGCGGTGACGCTGAAGCTCGCCGTCTGGCCGGGCATGACGGTTGTCGGCGAGGGGTGACGGGTGATCGCGGCGACGTCGCTGATCGGAGCGAGCACCAGCTGGATCGTGACCTCGACGGTCTGGTCCTTGGCGACCTGGGTGACCACCGTGCCGCAGGCCATCGTCGGCGTAAATGCCGTGCCGCCACGCTGCACCAGGGCGCAGGCGGTCAACGAGACGTCGCGCCCCGACGGGAGGATGAGCCCGGTGGTCACGGCGAAGAGCGCGCCCTCGGCCTGGCGGCGGCCGGCCGCGGCCGGGCCGGCGGCAAGCGCCCGGCTGCGCGTCGCCGCGTAGGGGTCGTCCCTGAACGCGGCCTCGAAGTCGATCCCGTTCTGGCGCAGGAAGCTGTCGTCGGCAGTGCGGCCGTCGACGTGCACCAGGCGCGCGAGACCGATGTTGTAGAGGTTCGGGTCGGTTTCGACATCGCCCACGACCTTGGGGTCGTCGACCGGCACCTTGTCGTTGTCGCCGACATCGGGCAGCTTGATGTTGAGGTCGACCTTGCCGCGGTCGACCGAGATGTCGCAGTTCCACCAGCTGAAGTGAGCGACCGTGGCGCGCATCGCCAGGCCGGTTGGCGAGGCCGCAGAAGCGACGACGGTGCCGCTGCCCTCCTGCTTCCAGATGCCCGTGGTCTCGTCGAGCGACCACAGCGGGATCGTGTCGCCGACGACCACAGGAACGCCCTGCGCGTGCAGCGGCGTGTAGATCGGCAGGTCGATGCTGGCGGTCTGGCCGGCGGCGAGGTTGAGCCTGCGCCCGCCCTGGCTGAAGCTGAACTCGGTCGTGCCATAGGTTGCGAGCAGGCCGGTCGCGCCGGCGGCGTCGATTCCCGCGAAGCTGCCAGGGAACGAACGCAGGCCGTCGCCGCTGACGTCGACCGGCGTCATCGCCAGATCGACCATCCCGGTCACCGCCGCGCCGGTCGCAGCGTCGACCAGGGCGCCGGCGGGCATGACGACGCGGGCGCCGTGCTTGCCGTCCAGCGTACCGCCGACGCCGGCATCGAAGCTTTGCGCAGGCTCGCGCGGCAGAAGCGTTGCCCGGGCCAGGCCGGCGGTCGAGCCGGTCTCCAGGCTCACCTGCTTCCAGGTCTCGGCGTAGCCGGCCTTGCTGAAGCGAACCACGGTGCGCCGCGCCAAGGGCGCGTCCAAGTGGCCTTGGCCTGCGGCGTCGGTGCGTGCGCCCGGAGCGGAGGCGGCGGAGACCGCCGGCGCCACGACCGTCGCATCGACGTCGGCGATCGGCGTGCCGTCGACATCGATGGTCGAGACCTCGATCCGCATCGTCGCCGCCGGCACGACCGGCGGATCTTCGACGTCCACCGCGTGACCACCGCCGCCGCAACCGGCGACTACAGCGAGCGTCAGGGAGGCCACCCAGTGGCGCAACGGCTTCGTGTTCATCGAATCTCCTCGTGATACGTGATGGATGTGACCGTAGGCGCTAGCGAATGCCGCCGCTGCTCGATGCCGGTGTCTGCGTGACTGGCCAGGCGAGAAAGCGGGCGAGCTCGAACGGGCTGAGAAACTCGCGCTCGGTCGTGTCCGGTCCGAAGACCGAAGCGCGCCAGCCCGACTCGCGGCTCGTCCAGACGACGAGCCGGAACTCGACTCCTTCGCCAACCCTCGCCTCGTTGTCCCGCATGCCCTGCCCCTTGAATGTGCGGAGCGGACTGTGGTCGCGAGGCGTTGCAGCCGGCGTTGCAGCCCGCCCGGTAATGCGTTGCAGGCTCGCCTTGCGCCAGGGCGGCAGCCGCCCGGGCGTCTCAGAGCGAAGAGATCAGGAAATGGGGTAGCGGGCGAGGAAGGCGGCGCGCCGGTCGGCGTGCGCACCCAGCGTCGCCGCGAGCCGCTCGAGCTCGGCGCGAATCCCTGAGCGCTCGCTCTCGGCTTCTTCCTCGAGCCCGGCCGCCGCCAGGCCGGCGGCCAGGGCGATGCGCAGGTCGAGGACGAAGCTCACCGGCGTGCGACCTTCGGCGAGAAGGGTGCGGGCGCGGGCGATGGCGGCCGCCAACTCGGCGGCTCGCGCTTGCGCGTCGCCTGCCGCCGAGGGCGCCGTCGCCGCGGCCAGCTTCAGGCGCAGCATGGCCGCGACCATCGCCAGCTCCCGGTTCCATGTCTGGTCGACCTTGTCGAGCTCCCGGGCCGCATCGTCGAGGCGGCCCTCGCGTCGCGCGAGCTCGGCCCGCTGCAGCTGCAGCTGGGTCCGCGTCTCGACGTTGAAGTTGGGCGCGTCGTCGGTCCAGCCCTCGAGCCCCGCGCGAAAGGCATCGATATCGCCCGCCACCAGATGGGCCGCGCCGCGCGCCAGCACCAGGCGCAGGAGATGACCGCTCCCGACGCCTTGCGCAGGCGGAAGCGCGTCGATCAACGCATACACCGTGGCCGCGTCGCCGACCGCCAGGTACACGTCGGAGAGCTGGTCGGCGACGGTGCTGCTGGTCTGGAACTCCCCGCTCCCACCGGTGTCGGCGCGAACCATCGCCACGCGGTCAAGGGCCCGGCCCAGCTCGCCGCGCAGCATGTGCGCGTAGACGAAGGCGAACAGGAACGCCTGGCGGATCATCGACCGGGCGAAGCGCGGCGAGAGGTTCCAACCCGCCTCGGCCAGCTCCAGGACCTGGTCGGCATCGCCGGCGTCGGCGACGATCTTGATGATGTTGAGAAGCGTCATGCGCTCCGCGGCAACGTCGCGCTCGGCGGCGGCAATGCGGCGGGCCGCCTCGAGGTGGACACGTGCCTGCACCCGATCGGCGGAGCGATGGAGGAGCATCACGCCCAGCATTCGCTCGGCGGTGCCTATGCCCGAGGGGTCGCCCAGGCGAACGCAGGCCTGGCGCATCGCCTGCGCATGTTCGAAGCCATCGTCCAGGGTGCCGCTGTGAAACCCGATCACGCCGAGTGCGTAGTGCGCATCGCGACGCAGGCCGTCGACGACGCGCGCGTCGGCATGCATGTCGCTGCTGACCGGGTCCGAGGCAGAAGCGACATCGAGCAGCGCCACGACTGCGAGGGCCGCACGCCGCGACTCCTCGTGCCGGCCCTGCTGTCGCCAGGTTTCGCAGCGCGAGAGCTCGATGCGCGCCCGCGTCGCCGGCAGAAGGCCCGGTCGGACAACCAGCTCCTCGAGACGGGCGCTGGCGTCGGCAAGGCGATGCCCGACCACCTCCATGTCGGCAAGCGCCGCGGCGGCGAGCGCCGCGGCATCGCCATCGGCATGCCGCTCGGCCAGCTCCAGCGCCGCCGCGGCCGCCGCGAGGGCCGCCTCGATCTCGTTGCGCCGATAGTGCAACTTGACCAGGGCACGCTGCGCCGGCAGCGCTTCGAGCCCGCTCGCACCGGCCGCGAGGGCGCGCCGGTAGAGGGCGATGGCGTCGACATCGGCCCAGCGTTCGGCGGCACGAGCGGCCGCGCGCAGCCACAGGGCGATGGCACGGGCCGGCTTGCCCGCTTCGAACCAGTGGTCGCCGACGGTCGCCGGCTCGGCGCCAGCGAGCTCGGCGGCGGCGGCGAGCCGGCCCTGCATCAACCGGCGCCGCTGCAGCGAGAGACGCGCGGCGAGCGCCTGGCGCACCAGGTCGTGGGCGAAGCGCAGGCCGTCGGCGGAGGCGACCACGAGCTGCATTGCCTCGGCATGCTCGAGAACCTCGGCGAGCTCGAGCGGCGACAGCGCGGTCGCGCCCGCCAGGGTCTCGATCTCGAACGGCTCGCCGGCCAGGCTCGCCGCCTCGAGCACCCGACGCATGCCCTCGCCACCACGGTCGACCCGGGCCGCGGTCGCCTCGAACACCGAGGTCGGCAGCGGCAGCTCGGCATAGTCGCTGGTGCGCTCGTCCAGGGGCGTTCGCCAGACGCCGTTTTCGCTGCGGCCGAGCCAGCCGGTGGCGACGAGATGGCGCAAGGTCTCGTGGACGAAGAACGGGTTGCCCGCCGTGACGCCGTGCAGACGCGCGGCGAAGCGGCTCGGCGCCCGGGCGCCGGAGAGCCGACGCACGAGCTCGAGCACATCGGCTTCGGCGAGTGGCGCGATGGCGACGCGCAGCGCGGTGCCGGCAGCGACCAGGCCGGCGACGAGCGCCTCGATGGCCGCGCCACCCTCGCCCTCGCGCAAGGTGACGACCAGGCGCGGCACCGCTCGCCCCTCGGCGGCATCGTCGCGCAGGCGCTCGGCGATGTGGCCGATGAGGGCGGCGCTCGCCGTGTCGGCAAGGTGCAGGTCGTCAAGCACGAGCGCGCCGAAGTTGTCGGCGGCGAGCACCGCGACCGCGCGCGCCATCGCGTCGAGAAAACGCAGGCTCTGCATCTCGTCGGCAAGCGGCGGCGGCGCCGGTCCGATCTCGGGCAGCAGCCGGGCCAGCTCGTTTCGCACCCATTCCTCCTCGGGCGGGCCACCGGCGGCGACGAGGGCGCGAAGCAAGCGGCCCGCGGCGCGATAGGCCACGCCTTCGTCGCCAGCACGGCAGGCGACCACCAGGAGCGGCGCCCGGGCGGCCACGAAGTCGGCGGCGAGCCGCGACTTGCCGACGCCGCCGGGACCGACGACCAGCACCACGCCGCCGCCGCGCCAGGCCGCCTCGAGGCTTCCGATCTCGGCAGCGCGGCCGACGAAGGGCAACTCCTTCGGCAGCATGCCGGCGCTGTCGCCGGCCTCGCGTGGCGGTGCGGCGGCGGCGGCGTCAGCAGGCGGTTCGAGCTCTCCGGCCGCGCCGGGCGAGCGCAGGCTCCGGGCCAGGGCCTCGGTCTCGGCCAGCGGCGCGAGCCCGAGTTCGTCCTCGAGCACCTGCCGGCATTGCTGGTACTGCGCCAGCGCCTGCTCACGTTCGCCGAGCTCAGAAAAGAGGCGCATCACCTCGCGATGCAGCCGTTCCTGCAGCGGATCGTCGGCAATTGCGGCCTGCAGCGCTTCGAGCGCAGCGTGCCGGTCGCCCGCGGCCTCCGCGTCCGCGGCCGCGCGCTCGAGCGCCTCGCGGCGCACTGCGGCCAGGCGCGAGCGATGCGCCTCGACCCAGTCGGAGAACCACGGTTCACCAGCGGAGACGATGTCCTGCGCCAAGGGCCCACGCCAGAGGGCGAGCGCAGCGCGGGCATCGCCCTCGGCGAGCGCGTGCCGGAACGCGTCGATGTCGACCCGCACCGCCGCGGAGAGCGCGATCCGAACGTCGTCGGCGACGAGGGCTTCGCGCAGTCCGGCGTCGCGCAGCCGCGCCAGCTCGCGCCGGAGGTTGCGGCGGGCGTTGCCGACGTCGAGCCCGGGCCACATGCGCTCGGCCAGATCGTCGCGGCGCGCCTGGCGCTCGACCGCGAGAAAGGCGAGCAGCATCATCGCCTTGCGGATGGGAAGACGCAGCGCCTGGCCGTCTCGGGAGATGGCCGAAGGCCCGAGCAGCGAGATCTCGATCATGGCGGCGATGATGCACGGACTGCTCGCCTCGGGGGGCCACCTACGATCGACAAGCCCGTTTCCGCTCGTCTTCCTGGAATCGCAAGCTGTTCAAGGAGTACTACGGTTCCGCCTCCGACTTCAACAAGGGCGAGTACAAGCACGTCGAGGGCAAGCGCATCCTCGAGCCGGTCAAGGGCCGGCTCGAGGATGCGCTGCGCGAGATGACCGAGGACGTGCAGAGCCCGATCTCGTACGCCGGCGGCACGAAGCTGGCCGACATTCGCAAGGTGAACTACGTGATCCTGGGCGGCGACAATGCCGGCGAGCACCTGCTGATGTGAGTCGTTGCGCGCCGATGCGCTGCGGCCAGGAGATCCGATGACCATCCCGACACGCCTCGTCGCCCTGGCCGCAGCCTCGGCGCTGGCCGCCTGCGGCGGCGACTTTGAAAACGTCCACGGCAGCAGCTCGGGCAGCGGCAGCGAAGGCAACGTCCGCCTCGTCAACGCGAGCCAGACGTCGTTTCTCGACCTTCTCGAAGGGACGGGCTCGCTCAGGGCCGGGGTGCCGCTGTACTCGGCCAGCGGGTACGTCGCCCTGTCGAGCGGCAGCCACACCCTGACCTTGCGGGAGCAAGGCACGGCCACGACGCTGGCCTCGACGGCCGTCAGCATCGGCCGCGACACCTACCAGACCGTCGTCGCCTCGACCTCCATGAGTGTCGGCACGCTGACGACGACGGTGCTGTCGGAAGACGAGAGCACCCCCGACAACGGCCAGGCCAAGCTCCGCGTCCTGAACACCGCCGATGCCGACGCCGGCGATGTCGACGTCTACGTCGTCACGACGGCTTGCACCGCCCTCGCCGCCAACGCTGCCGTCACGGTCGCCTCGGCGACCGCCGTGGCGACCGCCTACGTCCAGGTGACGGCCTCGGCAACGGCCTATCACGTGTGCGTCACCGCGGCCGGCAACAAGGCCGACCTGCGCCTCGACCTGCCCGCGGTCACGCTCACCGACCAGCGCATCGCGACGCTGATCCTCGCTCGCAGCGCCGCCGGCGTGATGAGCGGGCTGGTCCTCGATCAGCAGGGTTCGCTCACGAACGTGCCGCCGGCCGCGAGCTGATCGCTCGGCCATCGAGCGCACCGGCCGATCGCGCCGTCCGGGCCGAGGCGCTAACCATCACGCTTCGCGGCCACCCCGATCACGAGCGTGCCTTTCGACGCAGCGTCGGGCTGTCGGCCTGAGCCGGTGCGTGCACTCGCGACGGTGCTCGCCGTCGCGCCGGCCGGCCGCCTAAAATTCGCCCATGACCGAACTCGCCAAATCCTTCGACCCTGCCGCCATCGAGGAGCACTGGGCGCCGCTCTGGGAAGAGTCGGGCGTCTACGAGCCGACGCTCGACCCGTCGAAGCCTTCGTTCTCGATCCAGCTGCCGCCGCCGAACGTCACCGGCACGCTGCACATGGGTCATGCGTTCCAGCACACCATCATGGACTCGCTGGTCCGCTACCACCGGATGAAGGGCGAGAACACGCTCTGGGTTCCCGGCACCGACCACGCCGGCATCGCGACGCAGATCGTCGTCGAGCGGCAACTGCAGGAAAACGGCCTCAGCCGGCACGAACTCGGGCGCAAGAACTTCGTCGCCCAGGCGTGGGACTGGAAGGAAACCAGCGGCTCCACCATCACGCGGCAGATGCGCCGCATGGGCGACTCGGTGGCGTGGAAGTACGAGTACTTCACGATGGATTCACGCCTCAGCGAGGTCGTGACCGACACTTTCGTGCAGCTCTACAAGGAAGGCCTCATCTATCCCGGCAAGCGCCTGGTCAACTGGGACCCGGTGCTGCTCTCGGCCGTGTCAGACCTCGAAGTCGAGAACGAGGAGCGCGACGGCACGATGTGGCACATCCTGTACCCGTTCAGCGACGGGCCGCAACCGGGTGCCGACGGCCAGCCGATGCGCGGCATGCACATCGCCACGACGCGCCCGGAAACGATGCTCGCCGATGGCGCCCTCGCCGTCCACCCGGACGACGAGCGCTATCGGCATCTCGTCGGCAAGCTCGTCGACCTGCCGCTCTGCGACCGGAAGATCCCGGTCATCGCCGACGCCTACGTCGACAAGGATTTCGGCTCGGGCTGCGTCAAGATCACCGGCGCCCACGACTTCAACGACTACCAGGTCGCGATGCGGCACGGCCTGCCGCTCATCGTCATCTTCACGCTCGACGCGAAGATCAACGAGAACGGTCCGGCGGCCTACCGCGGACTCGATCGCTACGACGCGCGCAAGGCGGTTCTGCGGGACCTGGAAGCGCAGGGATTTCTCGAGAAGGCGGTGCCGCACAAGCACGCCGTGCCGCTCTGCGTGCGCACGGGCCAGGTGGTCGAGCCGATGCTCACCGACCAGTGGTTCGTGGCGATGACCAAACCCGGCAGCGATGGCACGACGATCGCCGGCAAGGCAATCGACGCGGTGAAGACCGGCGCGGTGACGTTCCATCCGGAGCAGTGGGTCAACACCTACAACCAGTGGATGAACAACATCCAGGACTGGTGCATCTCGCGCCAGCTCTGGTGGGGGCACCAGATTCCGGCCTGGTACGACAGTCGGGGATCGGTGTTTGTCGAAAGGACGGAACAGGAGGCCACTTCGCAGTTCTACGCGCAGATCGATGAGGAGATCGAAAAAGTCCGCGCCCAAGGGCCTCCTGCTCTGCAGATCACCGAAAGAGAACTGATCGTCGAGCACCTTCTCGATGTTCGACGCAAGGGTTTGACGCGCGACGAGGACGTGCTCGACACCTGGTACTCGTCCGCCCTGGTCCCCTTCTCCTCGCTCGGCTGGCCGACGAAGACCGAGGAGCTCGAGCTCTTCCTGCCGTCGAGCGTACTCGTCACCGGCTACGACATCATCTTCTTCTGGGTCGCCCGGATGATCATGATGACGCTCCAGTTCACCGGCAAGGTGCCGTTCAGGGACGTCTACATCCACGGCCTCGTACGCGATGCGCAAGGCAAGCGGATGAGCAAGTCGGAAGGCAACGTGCTCGATCCGGTCGACCTGATCGACGGCATCGCGCTGGAGCCGCTGCTCGAGAAGCGGTCGACGGGCCTGCGCCGGCCGGAGACGGCGCCGCGCGTGCGCAAGGACACGGCGGCGGAGTTCCCGAACGGCATCCCGGGCTTCGGCGCCGACGCCCTGCGCTTCACCTTCTGCTCGCTGGCGAGCCTCGGCCGCAACGTCAACTTCGACTCGAAGCGCTGCGAGGGCTACCGCAACTTCTGCAACAAGCTCTGGAACGCGACCCGCTTCGTGCTCATGAACGCCGAAGGGCAGGACTGCGGCCTCGCCGAGCACACCAAGGCCGAGTGCGCGCCGGGCCAGCCCTTCCACAACTACCTGAGCTTTTCCCCGGCCGACCGCTGGATCACGGGCGAGCTGCAACGCGTCGAGGCCGCCGTGGCACAGGGCTTCGCCGAGTACCGGCTCGACATGGTCGCCGGCGCGATCTACGCCTTCGTCTGGGAAGAGTACTGCGACTGGTACCTGGAAGTCGCCAAGGTCCAGTTGCAGGGCGGCACGCCGGCAACGCAGCGGGCGACGCGGCGCACCCTGCTCCGCGTGCTCGAGACCGTGCTGCGGCTGCTGCACCCGATCGCGCCCTTCATCACCGCCGAGCTCTGGGAGCGGGTCGCACCGGTCGCGGGCCGCAAGGGCACCGACGACCTCCACGGCATCGTCCGCGCCCCTTACCCCCAGGCCCAGCTCGAGCGTGTCGACCCGGCGGCCGACGCCTGGATGGCCCGCCTGAAGGAGGTGGTCGGAAGCTGCCGCGTCCTGCGCAGCGAGATGAACCTGTCGCCAGGCGAGCGGGTGCCGCTCAACGCCAGCGGCGACGACGAGTTCATCGCCGCGGCGACGCCGCTGCTCAAGGTGCTGGCGCGGCTGTCGGAGGTGAACGTCATCGCCGACGAGGCCGCATTCGTCGCCGCAACGAGCGACGCGCCGGTGGCCGTGGCCGGCGCCACGCGGCTGTCGCTGCGCATCGAGATCGACGCCGCGGCCGAGGGCGCGCGGCTGACGAAGGAGATCGATCGCCTTGCCAGCGAGATCGCCCGGGCCGAGGCCAAGCTGGCGAACGAACGCTTCGTCTCGCGGGCGCCGCCGGCGGTCGTCGACCAGGAGAAAAAGCGCGTCGCCGAATTCGGCGCGACCCTCGGCCGCCTCAAAGATCAGCGAGAGCGCCTGGCACTGTCGACTTGAACTGCTCCTCCGGCGCGTCGGCGTCGAGCAGCTCGTCGATGCGGCGGGCCACGGCCCAGGCGCTGCGCTGCAGCGACTGCCGGGTCGTGCTGGCGAGGCGTGGCGTCACCTGCAGCGTCTCGATGCCGTGCAGCGGCCGGGCGGCGTCGAGGGCGCCTGGCTCGACGCTGTCGAGCCAGGCCGCCGCCATGCGGCCGCTGCGCAGCACCGAGGCCAGTGCGGTCTCGTCGAAGAGACCGGAGTGCGACGTGCTCACGAGCACCTGGTCGGGCTTGCAGAACGACAGGAAGCGCTCGCCGAGCAGGCCGCGGTAGCGGCTGAAGAAATCGAGCTGGATGCAGATCACGTCGGCACGCTCGAACACCTCGCGCAAGCCCGCCGGCTCGACGCGCCACGAGGGCCAGACGGCGTCGCTCGCATGCAGGGCGGGGTCGTAGCCGATGATGCCGACGTCGAACCCCGACAGGAGCTGCACCATCGTTCGCGCCGCCGGCGGCATGCCCACCAGGCCGATCGTCAGCCCGCCGAGGTCGCGGCCGGCGAGCGAGCCATCGGGCCCGCGCACCGGCACCCTTCGCAGCAGCGCCAGCATCGCGCCGATCATGAATTCGGCCTCGGCGCGGGCACTGGCCGTCAGGCTGCGGACGATCTCGATCTGGCGCCGCTCGCAGGCCTCGACGTTGATGTTCTCGGAGCCGGCGCTGATGCGGCCGATGGCGCGCAGCACGGGCGCGAAGTCGAGCGTATCGATGTCGATCGTCACCGAGGCCGGGACGATCGCGGCGCGGACGTTGTAGAGCGCACGCCTGAATTCGCGTGAATCGGCGGCGAGCGCGGGGGCGTGGCGGACCTCGTGGCGCGCGCGCAGCCAGTCGAGCACGTCGGCCTCCAGCGAATCGATGACGAGCACAGCCATGAAGGGGTTCTCGAGCCGGCCGAAAGAGCGTCGCGTGCCAGAATCCGCCGGTCATCCGACTGCTGCGGCGGCTCGCGTTTCCTGGTCGAGGATTGTAAATAGATGTTCGTGCGACATGCGATTTTTCCCGTTGCCGGGCTCGGCACCCGGTTCCTGCCCGCGACCAAGGCCCTGCCGAAGGAAATGCTGCCGGTGGTTGACAAGCCGCTCGTGCAGTACGCCGTCGAGGAAGCCTACGCCGCCGGCGTGCGCGAGATGATCTTCGTGACGAGCCGGCACAAGCGAGCCATCGAAGACCACTTCGACCTGACGCTCGAGATCGAGACCGCCCTCGAGGACGCCGGCAAGCAGGAACTCCTCGACGCGGTGCGCGCCGTCAAGCCCGACGACATGGAGTGCGTCTTCGTGCGCCAGCCGATGGCGCTCGGCCTCGGCCACGCCGTGCTCTGCGGCCGGCACCTGGTCGGCAACCATCCGTTCGCGGTGGTCCTGCCCGACGACCTGATGATCGGCGAGCCTCCCGTCCTGGCCCAGATGGTGGCGATGTTCGAAGAGCGTCAGGCCTCGGTCATCGCCGTGCAGGAGGTGCCGGCCGAACACACCCGGCGCTATGGCATCGTTGCCGGCAAGGCAATCGGCGAGCGGCTGGTCGAGATCGATCACATCGTCGAGAAGCCGGCGCCCGACGTGGCGCCGTCGCGCCTCGGCGTCGCCGGCCGCTACGTGCTGACGCCGCGCGTCTTCGACGAGATCGCCAGCCAGAAGCGCGGCGTCGGCGGCGAGATCCAGCTCACCGACGGGATCGCGTCGCTGCTTTGGCACGAGAAGGTCTACGCCTATCGCTACGCCGGCAAGCGCTACGACTGCGGCAGCAAGGAAGGGTTCCTGCAAGCCAACGTCGAGCTCGCTCTCGCCCACCCGGAACTCGGCGCCGACTTCCGCAGCTGGCTGCGCACTCTCGAGATCTGAGGGTCCGAGACGTCCTCGGGCCGAGCCCGGCAACCTCTAACGACGCGACTACCAGCCGTTGCGCAGCTCGCGCAGCTTCACGAACACCGTCTTCGGATCGGGGTGGTCGGGCAGATCGGGAAACGACTGCCGGAGCGCGGCGATGACGCCTGGGCTCGAGAGGCGAAGGAAGGTATTGACCTCTTTTTCCTCCTCCAGCGTCGTCACGCCTGCGGTCGCCGGATCCTGCCCCGCCACGTCGTGCAGCAACGTCCGCGCGGCCTCGTTGTCGGGCTCGCGGTCGAGCGTGAAACGCAGGTTGTTCTCGATGTAGTCGTGGCCCGGGTAGACCTGCGTGTTCGCGGGGAGCCGGGCGAGCTGGTCGACGAACGTCGCGTACATGTCTTCCGGATTGCCGCCGTTGTGGCAGTTGCCGGCCCCGGCATTGAACAGGGTGTCTCCGGAAAAGAGCGCCGGCTGCTCGGTGTGCGAGCGCAGGCAGATGTGGCACATCGTGTGGCCGGGCGTGTCCAGGCATTCGAGCTCGACCGTCTTGCCGACCCGGATCACGTCGCCCGCCTTGACACCTCGATCCATGCCGGCGATGTGCGAGCCCGCCTTGTGGTGGGCGATCACCTTGGCGCCCGTCGCCGCGACCACGGCCGCGTTGCCGCCGGTGTGGTCGTGATGTTCGTGCGTGTTGAGGATCTGCGTGATCTGCCAGCCCTTTACCCGGGCCGCGTTCAGGCACTTCTCGTGGTCGAGGGGATCGATCGCGAGGGCCTCGCCGCTTTCGGGACAGGCGATCAGGTAGTTGTAGTTGCGGTAGGCGTTGCCGGTCCAGATGCGCTCGACGATCATGGCTCTTTCTCCTCGGTCCTGCGTGCGGTGCGTGCGCGTCAGCGCCGGCGCAGGTAGTGCGTGTACTCGTCGTTGGCGCTCGTCTGCTCGACAAGCTCGTTGCCCGTCTGCCGGGCGAATGCCTGGAAGTCGCGGACCGAGCCCGGGTCGGTGGCGACCACCTTCAGGATGTCTCCGGTCGACATGTCGGCAAGCGCCTTCTTCGCCTTAAGGATCGGCAGCGGGCAGTTCAGGCCACGGGTATCGAGCTCTTTCTGGGCATCCATCGCAGTCCTCTCGGGCCCAAGGGCCTAGTCGATATCGCTATCAGTCTCGGTCGGGCGCTTGCCCGATGGCAGATCCATCCACTGCGGCTCGATGCCGCGCGAGCGCAGCCAGTCGGCCAGCGCCCGGCCGGTGCCGGCGGGCCAGCATTTCACCCGCTCGGGCGCCACCGTCCGGTAGTCGACCAGCTCGGGCGACAGCACGACCTCGCCGCGCGCTTCGGCATGGTAGGCAATGATGACCTGGTTCATGCGCATGAACTCGTAGACCCCGATCAGCGACAGCTTGTCGACGCGGAGCGACGTTTCCTCGCCGACCTCGCGGGCGATGCCTTCTTCCGGCGTCTCGCCGGCTTCCATGAAGCCGGTGATGAGGCCGAAGAACTTGCCCGGCCAGGCAGCGTTGCGAGCGAGCAGGATCTCGCCGTCGCGGTCGACGAGCTCGATCACCGCGGCCAGCACCGGCGTCGGGTTGTTCCAATGGGTCCAGCCGCAGGCCGGACAGCGCAGCCGCGTCTTCGAGCCGCCGTCCTCGTCGGCGGCGATCGGCGCCAGCGCCGTCGCACAGCTCACGCAGAACCGGGTCTCGTGGCTCAAGCGGGGAAGACGCCGGTCGACAGGTAGCGATCGCCGCGGTCGCAGACGACGAACACGATGGTCGCGTTCTCGACCCGGGTGGCAACCTGCAAGGCGACCCAGAGGGCGCCCGCCGCCGAGATGCCGGCGAAGATGCCTTCTTTGCGCGCCAGCCGCCGCGTCGTCTCCTCGGCGTCGGCCTGCGACACCAGGACGATCTCGTCGACCGCCTTCGGGTCGTAGATCGTCGGCAAGTACTCGTCGGGCCACTTGCGGATGCCCGGGATGCGCGAGCCTTCGTTCGGCTGCGCGCCGATGATGCGCACCTCGGCGTTCTTCTCTTTCAGGAACCGCGACACGCCGGTGATCGTGCCCGTGGTACCCATCGCGCTCACGAAGTGCGTGATGCGGCCTCCGGTATCACGCCAGATCTCCGGGCCGGTTGTCTCGTAGTGGATGCGCGGGTTGTCGGCATTGGCGAACTGGTCGAGCACGCGGCCCTTGCCGTCCCTTTGCATCTGCGTCGCCAGGTCGCGCGCGTATTCGATGCCGCCCGAGCGCGGCGTCAGGATGAGCTCGGCGCCGAACGCCTTCATCGTCTGCGCGCGCTCGACGGAAAGATCTTCCGGCATGATCAGCAGCATGCGGTAGCCGCGGATCGCCGCCGCCATCGCCAGCGCGATCCCGGTGTTGCCCGAAGTCGCCTCGATCAGCGTGTCGCCCGGCTTGATCGTGCCGCGCTCCTCGGCGCGGCGGATCATGCTGATCGCTGGCCGATCCTTGACCGAGCCGGCCGGGTTGTTGCCCTCGAGCTTGCCGAGGAGGACGTTGCCGCGGCGCTCGTTCTCGGCGCCGGGCAGGCGCACCAGCCGGACCATCGGCGTGTTGCCGATCACGTCTTCGATCGTCGGATAGGTCGGCGCGGTCATTCGTGGTGCTGGTGCAAGCCGCTGGTGCCTCGGGTCGGAATCGAACCGACACTCCTCGCGGAACGGGATTTTGAGTCCCGCGCGTCTACCAATTTCGCCACCGAGGCAGGGACATGCGATCTCGCAGTTTGCCACACGCACCGTAGACTTCGGAGTTCGTCGCCGCACGAGGCGCACCGCCTTCGACCCCTCCGCATGCCGCCCCTGCCTCCCGTCACGCAAGCCCTGCTTCTCGCCAACGTCGCGGTGTACTTCCTCGACGTGCTGCTCGGACATTCGCTTTTCGTCCCCTTCGCGCTCTGGCCCGTCGGGCACGGCTTCTGGCCATGGCAGATCGGCACCTACGCGTTCCTGCACGGCAGCTTCGAGCACCTCTTCTTCAACATGCTCGGCCTGTGGATGTTCGGCTCCGAGCTCGAGCAGGTCTGGGGCCGCAACCGCTACCTGCAGTTCTATGCGGCGAGCGTCGTCGCCGCCGCGCTGACGCAGCTGCTGGTGAACTACCTGCTCGGCTCGATGGTGCCGACGATCGGCGCCTCGGGTGGCCTGTTCGGGCTGCTGCTGGCCTTCGCCATGCTCTTTCCGAACCGGATCATCCTGCTCTTCTTCGTCCTGCCGATGCGGGCGAAGTGGCTGGTGCTGCTCTACGGCCTGTTCGAGCTCTACCAGGGCGCTGCAGTGCTGAACACCGGCGTTGCCCATTTCGCCCACCTCGGCGGCATGCTGGGCGGCCTGCTCACGATCCGCTACTGGCGCGGCCAGGCGCCGTTCGGCCGGCGACGCTGAGCGAGCCGACGGGCGCCGGAGCGGCGCGCTCGGTCGGCCGCTAGTAGCCGCGTGCGCGGTCGATGGCGTTGGCGACCGGCTCGCCGCGCTGCAGGCGACGCACGCTCTCGACGAACTGCCGGGCGATGACCTCCGGCGACGACTGCGCCGCGATGTGCGGCGTGATGGTGATGCCGGGCACCGACCAGAGGGGGTCGTCGGCGGCCATCGGCTCGTGGCGCTGGACGTCGAGCGCGGCGCCGGCGAGGTGCCCCGAACGCACGGCGGCGATCAGGTCGGCCTCGACAACGTGCGCACCGCGGGCGATGTTGATCAGGTAGCCGCCACGCGGCATGCAGGCGAAGGCCCTGGCGTCGAGCAGGCCTTCGGTCTCGGCGGTCAGCGGCAGGGCGCAGACGACGATCTCGCCGCCGGCGAGCACCTCGGCCAGCGTCTTCGCCGAGCGCCGACTCCAACCCTCGGCCTGGAGGCCGACGCCGCCGAGCCACGCGACGACCTCGCCGCCCATCGCGCCGGTGCCGAGGACGACGACGCGGTGCCTGGCCATCGGCGTCGGCTTGCGCCGCCAGGCGCGGTCGCGCTGCTGGCCCGCGTAGAGCTCGAGATCGCGGGCGTGGCGCAAGGCCATGGCGACGACGAACTGGGCGATTCCCGCGGCCTGCTCGGTGTCGACGATGCGAGAGACGACGACCTGCGGCGACAGCCCGGGCACCAGCAGCTTCTCGACCCCCGCCGCGATCGAGCAGACCCACGTCAGCCTGGGCAGACGTTCGGCCAGGCCCGGCGGCATGCGCCAGCCGACAGCGATGTCGACGTCGGCGAGATCGGCGTCGCCGACGTCCGGGCGGAACGGGAGGAGCTCCAGCTCCGGCGCCAGGGCGCCGATCGCGGCGACGAAGGGATCGGCCGGCAGCGGTTGCGACAGGAGGAGGACTTTCACGTGGCGATGAATTTGCGGCGGCGGTCGTGCGTCAGCGGTCGGCGCCTGCCGCGCTCGAATGGGGGTCGGCGAGCGATTGTCTGTCGGCCGCGATCGGTTCAAGCGGCGCGACACGCAGGCCCTCGGCCACCGTCGGGTAGCGCAGCACCAGTTTCAGCTCGCGCTTCAGGCGGCCGTTGTCGAGACGGCGCGACTCCTCGAGGAAGCTCATCTGCATCGGTGACAACGCGGCCGCGGCCTCGGCGCGGGGCAGCCGGGGCGGCCGCAGCAGCCCGGACAGGTCGGCGACAAGGTCGAAGTGGTCGCCCATGCGCAGCTCGCTGTCGTCGACCACGTTGACGATGCGCTGCGGCCGGCCGCGCCACAGCGCTGCGACCACCGCGCGCGCCAGGTCGTCGGCATGGATGTGGCTCGTGAACACGTCGTCCACGGCGGCGAGCACCGGCTGGCGCCGCCGCAGCCGCTCGCGCGGGTCGCCGCCGGGCCGGTCGACGGCATAGATGCCCGGGATGCGCAGCACGCTGACGACGACGCCGCTCGTCCGGCCGAAGCGACGCAGGCGCTCCTCGGCGTCGACCCGGCGCCGCGCCCGATCGGTGCCTGGTCGCAGCGTCCGCGTCTCGTCGACGAGCGCGCCGGCGCAGTCGCCGTAGACGCCGGTCGTCGACGCGTAGACCAGACGGCGCAGGCGCTGCGATCGGCCGAGCGCCGCGAGCAGGTGCGCCGTGCGCGGATCGTCACGGCCCGCACCCGGTGGCGGCGCCAGGTGGACGACGGCGTCGGCGAGGTCGGCGAGCCGGGCCAGCGTCGCAGGCCGGTCGAGGTCACCGACCAGAGGCACGATGCCGGCGGCCCGCAGCTCGGCGCGCCGTTCCGGGCGGGGGGTGAGGCCGAGCACCCGCCAGCGCGTGCGAACGAGGCGCGCCACGCGCAGGCCAACGTCGCCGCAACCGACGATGAGCAGCACCGGTCGCCTGAATCGATGAGGTCGATCGGACACGTCGTGTCGGGCCGTCGCCGCCCGCCGAAGGCGTGTCGGCGGGAATCTTCGGTTCTGCGGGCAAAATCGCTCGCTGAGTCTAGGCGACGCCCTTCCCCTTCCAGATGCCCTTCACCGTCACCGTCCAGCCGAGCGGCCGCGCCTTCGAGGTGGATCGCGACGAGCCGATCCTGCAGGCCGCCATCCGCCAGGGTGTGGGCCTTCCCTACGGCTGCAAGGACGGCGCCTGCGGTTCGTGCAAGTGCCGCCTGCTCGAAGGCCGGGTCATCATCGGCGCCCACCAGCAAAAGGCGCTCAGCGCCGAGGAGGAGGCCGCCGGCCTGATCCTCACCTGCCAGGCGGCGGCACAGACCGACGTCGTGCTCGAGGCCCGGACCGTGCCGGGCGCGGGCGAATATCCGGCGCGTAAGTTCCCGGCCCGGGTCGCCGCCATCGACCGGCCGGCAGCCGATGTCGCGGTGCTGAAGCTGCAGCTGCCGGCCACCGATCCGCTGCGCTACCGGGCCGGCCAGTATGTCGAATTCATCCTGCGCGACGGTGCCCGGCGCAGCTACTCGATGGCCAACGCGCCGCACACCCTGGCCGACCTGCCGCAGCTCGAGCTGCACCTGCGCCATCTGCCCGGCGGCAAGTTCACCGATCACGTCTTCGGCGCGATGAAGGAAAAGGAGATCCTGCGCGTCGAGGGCCCGTTCGGCAGCTTCTTCCTGCGCGAGGATTCCGACAAACCCATGGTCCTGCTTGCCTCGGGCACCGGTTTCGCGCCGATCAAGGCGATCATCGAGCACATGATCTGGAAGGGCAGCCAGAGGAAGGCGGTTCTCTACTGGGGCTGCCGGACGCGCGCCGACCTCTACATGCACGACTGGGCCGAGGCCGCGTCCGCCCGGCTGCCGAACCTGCGCTACGTTCCGGTGCTCTCCGAGCCCCGGCCCGAAGACGGCTGGACCGGTCGCACCGGACTCGTTCACCAGGCCGTGATGCACGATCTGCCGAGCCTGCTCGACTGGCAGGTCTACGCCTGCGGTGCGCCGATCATGGTTGAATCGGCCGAGCGCGACTTCATTGCCCGCTGCGGGCTCCCGGACGACGAGTTCTACGCCGACGCGTTCACGACCGAGGCCGACAAGCACGGCCCCTAGACGACTTCATGAAGGAGGAAGCCATGACCACGATTCGTTCCCTGCTGGCCGTCGCCCTGACCGCGACCGCGGTCGCCGCCGGCGCCCAGACCCTCGGCAAGGGCGGCTCGCTCGCCACCGGCGGCGCCGGGCCCAACGGCCAGTCGCAGGGCGCGAGCGACCAGCTCGAGCACTGCGACGCGCCGAAGGGCACGCTCGCCGTCGTCGAGCCGCAGAACCAGGTCATGTCCAGCCTGCAGCGCTACGGCCTCGGCTCGCCGACCGGCGTGATCCGCATGCTGGTCCAGCAGTCGAACTGCTTCCAGGTGGTCGAGCGCGGCGTCGGCATGCGCAACATGATGCAGGAGCGCGCGTTGGCGCAGTCGGGCGAGATGCAGTCCGACCAGAACATCGGCAAGGGCCAGATGGTGGCGGCCGACTTCATCCTCACGCCCTCGGTCGTCTTCAGCGAGAACAACGCCGGCGGCTTCGGCGGCGCCCTCGGCGGCCTGCTCGGCGGCGGCGCCGGCCGGGCGCTCGGCGCGGTCGCCGGCGGCCTGAAGTTCAAGCAGGCCGAGACCAACCTGCTGCTTGCCGACTCGCGGTCGGGCATCCAGGTCGCGGCCGCCCAGGGCAGCGCGCAGAGCACCGACTTCGCGATTGGCGGCGCCCTGCTCGGCGGCATCAGCGCCGCCGGCGGCGGCTATAGCAACACCGCCGAGGGCAAGGTGATCGTCGGCTCGTTCCTCGACAACTGGAACAACATCGTGCGCAACATCCGCGACAACCCGTCGCTGATCCAGGCCCGCAGCAGCGTCGCCTCGCAGCGCAACGCCGC
The DNA here is from genome assembly GCA_038225015.1 of Burkholderiales bacterium. Taxonomy (GTDB): domain Bacteria; phylum Pseudomonadota; class Gammaproteobacteria; order Burkholderiales; family Burkholderiaceae_C; genus Schlegelella_A. Next base: position 11,644 of record JBBRFB010000020.1, on the reverse strand, counting down.
CGAGAGCGTGCGCGCCAACGCCGGGTCGGCCGGCGACGTGATGCACCCGAAGATCAACGGCGTGAAGGTGCTGCGCGGGCCGCGCGACGGCTCCGGCGACGTGCAGACCCTCGGCAAGAACGACGAGGTGCTCCTCAACGGCGAGGAACAGAACGGCTTCCTCAAGGTCACGACCTCCCGCGGCGAGGGCTGGGTCAAGGCGATCCTGCTGCGCAAGTGATGCGCCGCCGCAGCGCGCTCGCGGCGCTCGCCGCCGCCTCGTTCGCGGTCCTGCCGGCGCTGGCGCCGGCGCAGGGCCGGCCGATCCGCTTCGTCGTGCCCTACCCGCCGGGCGGGCCGCTCGACATCGTCGCCCGGGCGCTGGCCGAGAAGGTGCGCGACGTCCTCGGCAACGTCATCATCGAGAACCGGCCGGGCGCCGGCGGCAACCTCGGCGCCAACGTCGTTGCCAAGGCGCCGGCCGACGGCGCCACGCTGGTCATGGGTGCCGTCGCGACGCACGCCATCAATCCCTGGCTGTACGCGAAGCTGCCCTACGACCCGATCCGCGACTTCACGCCCATCACCGGCGTCGCCCGGGTGCCGAACGTGCTGGTGATGAGCCCGGCCGTGGCCTCGCGGCTCGGCGTCGCCAGCGTCGCCGACCTCGTCGCCTATGCGAAGAAGCATCCGGGCGAGCTCAACTACGGCTCCGGCGGCAACGGCAGCGCCGGCCACCTCGCCGGCGAGATGTTCAAGGCGCAGGCCGGCGTCTACATGGTGCACATCCCCTATGCCGGTGGCAACCCGGCGCAGCTGGCGCTGGTCGGTGGGCAGGTCGACCTCAACTTCGACAACCTCGCCAGCGCCTCGGCCAACATCAAGGCCGGCAAGCTGAAGGCGCTCGCCGTCACCACCGCGCAGCGCTCGAGCGCGATGCCCGACGTGCCGACCATCGCCGAGGCCGGCGCGAAGCTCGGCCTGGCGCGTTTCGACATCGACACCTGGTTCGGCATCTTCGGCCCGGCGCACCTGCCGCCGGAAACAACGGCACGGCTCAACAAGGCCTTCGTCGACGCCCTGGCGAGCCCGGAGATCCGGGCCCGGATGGCCCAGCTCTTCGCCGAGCCGATACCGATGTCGCCAGAGCAGTTTGGCGCGTTCGTCAAGGCCGAACTTGCCAAATACGAACGGCTGGTGAAGGCCTCGGGGGCCCGCGTGGTATAGGTTATTCGGGCCTGTGCGAACAGGTCGTTTGCTAAAATTCGGCGCCCTTTCTCCCCTGCCGACCCCCGCTTCGTCGGCCTGCGCCGCGCAGGTGTCCGACTCCCGTTTCCGTCACCGGTTCTCATCACGCATGGCTTTCGTCCAGTCCGATCTGCAGCGCGAGGTCGCCGCGCTCCTCGTCGAAGCGCTCAACCTCGACATGACCCCCGACTCGATCGACCCGGAGGCGCCGCTCTACGGCGAAGGCCTGGGCCTCGATTCGATCGACATCCTCGAGGTCGCGCTCGTGGTGTCGCAGCGCTACGGCTTCCAGCTCAAGTCGGACGACGAAGACAACGTCCGCATCTTCCGGTCGCTGGCCAGCCTCGCCGACCACATCGCCGCGAACCGATCGTCCTGAGCGCAGCCATGGGCGCCCGCACCCTCGTGGTGGGATTGGCCGGTGCAGCCTACGTCGTCGTCTCGCACTGGCTGATGACGACGGCGCCCTCGTCGAGCTGGAACGCAGTCGTCATCGTCGGCCCGATGCTCGCCCTCGTCGCCGTCCTGGCGTGGCGGCGCGACTGGCGGGTCGTCGCCGCGCTGGCCGCCGCCGCGCTGGGCGGCCTCGCCGCCGGGGCGTCGCTCGGTGGCAGCTTCGCGCCCCGGACACTCTATCTTGCCCAGCATGTCGGCGTGCATCTCGCACTCGCGGTCGTGTTCGGCGCCACCCTCGCACCGGGCAGGGAGCCATTGATCGTCGGCTTGGCAACACGCGTGCATCGGCAGCTGACGCCGGCCATGGCGCACTACTGCGCCGGGGTGACACGGTTGTGGACGGCTTATTTCCTGGGCATGGCCATCCTCTCCATCGCGATCTATCTGCTGCTGCCCTTCGCGACCTGGGCGACGTTCGCCAACTTCGTGACGCCGGCCGCGATGGCGGCGCTGTTCGTCGGCGAATACCTGGTGCGCTACCGCCTGCACCCCGAGTTCGAGCGGGCGACGCTGCGCGCGGCGATCGCCGCCTACGCGCGTCGAAGCCCCGCGGCGGCGACGGCGCGCGACGGCGGCCCGGTCGCCACAGCCGACCCCGCCACAGCGGACCCCGCCACGCCTGCCGCCACAGGCCGGCCGCGGGTAGGGGGCGCGTCGACCGCCGGCGCGTCGACCGCCGGCGCGAAAACACGATGAGTACGCCGGCCGCGGTCGCCCTCGTCGCCGGGCCGCTTGACGCGCCCGTGGCCCGGCGGCGCGGCGCCGTCTTCTCGCGCCGGCAGCTCGTCGCCGACGCCGCGGCGCTGGCCGAGCGCTTGCCGGACCGCGGCGAGATGCTCAACCTGTCGCTCGATCGCTACCGGTTCGCGGTCGGCTTCGCCGCGGCGCTGCTGCGCGGCCACAGCAGCCTGCTGCCGCCGAACCACACCGCCGACACCGTGCTGCGGCTGCGTCGCCGGTTCGATGGCGTCTATGCGCTGGTCGAGGCCGGCGCCGACGGCCACGGTCTGCCGACCGTCGTGCACGGCGACGGCGCGGCGCGTGCCTCCGCGATCGACACGATCCCGGAGATCGCTGCCGACCACGTCGCCGCCTTCGTCCTCACCTCCGGCTCGACCGGCGACCCGGTCCCGCATGCCAAGACCTGGGGCCTTCTGGCCCGCAACGCGGCGGCCGGCGCACGCCGGCTCGCAGAGATGCTGGACCGTCCGAGCTGCGACGGCCTGGCGCTCGTCGCCACCGTACCCCCGCAGCACATGTACGGCTTCGAGTCGAGCGTCCTGATTGCCCTGCACGGCGGCGCCGCGTTCGACGCCGACCGTCCCTTCTACCCCGCCGACATCGCCGCCGCGCTGGAACGCACGCCGCGGCCGCGCATGCTGGTGACGACCCCCTTTCACCTCAAGGCCTGCCTCGAGTCGGCGCTGGCGATGCCGGCGGTCGACCTCGTGCTGTGCGCCACCGCGCCGCTGGCGCCGCAGCTGGCCGCGGCCGCCGAGCGGGCGTTCGCGGCGCCGCTGGTCGAGATCTACGGCTGCACCGAGGCCGGCCAGATCGCCACGCGGCAGACCACCCGCGGGCCGCCGTGGCGCACCCTCGACGGTCTGCGGATCCGCGGCGACGGCGCCGCCGCCGTGGTGAGTGGCGGCCACGTCCCCGAGCCGGTGCAACTCGCCGACGTGCTCGATGTCGTCGACGCCGAGACGTTCCGCCTCCTCGGTCGCTCGAACGACCTCATCAACGTGGCCGGCAAGCGCAGCTCGCTCGGCCATCTCGACTTTCACCTGAACCAGATCGCGGGCGTCGCCGACGGCGCGTTCTGGATGCCGCCAGACCACGGCGCCGCCGTCGTGCGCCTGGTCGCCTTCGTGGTTGCGCCCGGCGTCGCCGGCCACGCCATCGTCGAGGCGCTTCGCAATCGTGTCGATTCCGCCTTCCTGCCGCGTCGGATCGTCCACGTCGACGCACTGCCACGTGAACCGACCGGGAAGCTCACGACCGCGGCGTTGGCCGCCTTCGCGGCAGCGACCCTCGCCTCCCGAAAGCCCGGCCTATGAGCGACGCATGGCGCGTTGTCGACGTCCCGGCCGACCATCCGGCGTTCGCTGGCCACTTCCCGGACCGGCCGCTGCTGCCCGGCGTGCTCTTGCTCGCCGAGGTGATGGAGGCCGTCGCCGCGGACCCGGCACTGCGGGCCCGCGTCGGGGCGGCGCCGCGGCTTTCGGTCGCCAAGTTCCTGGCACCGGTGTTGCCGGGCTCGACGCTGACGATCCGCTTCGCGCCGGTGGTCGAGGCCGCCAGCGTCGTCTTCGAGGTATTCGACGGCGAGCGTCGCTGTGCCAGCGGTCAGTTCGCGCGGGCCGCAACCGCGGCGGACGCAGCGCCAGCATGAGCGCACCGCAGCCCGCTGCCGCGACGGCTCGCTGGGCCAGCCGGCAGGAACGCAGCAACATGCTCGCCCTGCGCCTGATGCGCATGCTCGCGCTCGGGCTCGGCCGGCGCGCCGCGCGGCTGCTGCTCCATCCAATCGCCTTCTACTTCCTCGTCGCCGGCGGCGACGTCCGCCGCCATTCGCGCCGCTATCTGGGCCGCGCCCTCGGCCGGCCGGCCGGCTGGGGCGATGTCTACCGCCATCTCTTCGCCTTCGCATCGACGGTGCTCGACCGCGTGTACCTGCTGCGCGAACGCTTCGACGAGTTCCGTGTCGAAGCGAGCGGCGTCGACACCATCATGCGGCCCTTCGCCGCCGGCGAAGGCGTGCTCGCGGTCGGTGCCCACATCGGCAGCTTCGAGGCGTTGCGCATGATCGGCCACGACAAGGGCCTGAAGATCGCCATGATCATGTACGAGGACAACGCCAGGCTGATCAACCAGGCGCTCGCCGCCATCGCCCCGCAGGCCAGCCTGGTGACGATCCCGCTTGGGCGCGTCGACGCGATGCTGACGCTGCGTCGCTGGCTCGACGACGGCGGCGTCGCCGGCATGCTGGCCGACCGCACGCTGCCAGGCGCCGACGGTCAGCGCTCGAAGACGGTCTCCCTGCCCTTCCTCGGCGCACCGGCGACCTTTGCCGACGGCCCGTTTCGCCTCGCCGCGATGCTTCGTCGCAAGGTCGTGTTCATGGCGGGGCTTTACCGCGGCGGCTGCGACTACGAGCTGCGCTTCGCCGAGCTCGCCGACTTCAGCGGCCTCGGCCAGGCCAGCGGCGCCGAGCGCGACGCCGCCGTGCGCGCCGCGCTCGAGCGCTATGTGGCGACGCTCGAGACGCTCTGCCGCGAGGCGCCGTACAACTGGTTCAACTTCTTCGACTACTGGGCCGACGACGATGCCGCAACGCCCGCCCCCGCCGCGGCCTGATCGGCGCGCCGCCGCCGGCGTGCTCGCCGCCGGCCTGCTGCTCGGGCCGGCCTGGCCAGCCGCGCGGGCGGCCGCCGTGTCGTTCGGTCTCGCCGAACTGACCACGCTGCTCGCCCGGCGCACGTCCGGCGAGGCGAGGTTCACTGAATCTCGCAGCGTGCGCCTGCTCGACCAGACGCTGGTCTCGAACGGGCGCCTCAGCTACCGCGCGCCGGACACTTTCGTGCGCGAGACGCTGAAGCCGTGGCCGGAAAGGCTCGCCGTCACGGGCAACGTGCTGACCCTGACACGCGGCGAGCGCAGCCGGACGATGCAGCTCGACGCCTCGCCGGAGGCCGCGGTCATCGTCGAGGCGATCCGCGGCACGCTCAGCGGCAACCGGGCGTCGCTCGAGCGCCTGTTCGAAGCCACCGTTTCCGGCGACGCCGGCCACTGGACGCTCGACCTCGTGCCGCGCGACCTGCGCCTGCGTGGCCAGGTCGCCTCGGTACGCGTCTCCGGCAGTGGCTCGGCGGTGGCCCAGGTACAGGTGCAGCTGGCCGACGGCGACCGCTCGGTGATGACGATCGAGCCCGCCGGCTCGGCGCCGCGTTGACCCCGGCCGCCACGGCGAACCGGCCCGGCCGGCGCACGGCCACCGTGGTCGTGCTCTGGCTGGCGGCGCTCGCCGCCGCCTTCGTCGTCGTCGTCCGCGTCCGCTACGTCGCCGACCTGTCGGCCTTCCTGCCGTCGGCGCCGACGCCGGAGCAGGCGGTGCTGCTCGACCAGCTGAAAAGCGGCGCCTCGACCCGCCTCGTCCTGCTCGGCATCGAGGGCGGCACCGCCGGTGAACGCGCCGACGCGTCGCGCGCGCTGGCAGCGTCGATGCGCAGCCTCGGCTCGTTCGACACCGTCGACAACGGCGACCGCGCGGCGTTCGCCTCGGCAGGACGGGTCGTCTATGCGAACCGCTACCTGCTCAGCCCGGCGATCGACGCCGCGCACTTCAGCGAGGCGGGCCTGCGCCAGGCGATCGGCGAGACGCTGTCGCTCCTCGGCACGCCGGCTGGCGCGCTCGTCAAGCCGATCCTGTTCGAAGACCCCACAGGCGAGACGATCCGCCTCGTCGACAGCCTCACGCCGGCGCAGGCGCCACGCTCCGAAGGCGGCGTCTGGGTCTCGCGCACGGCGCCGCGCGCCGTCCTCGTCGCGTCGACGCGGGCCGACGGCAGCGACCTCGACGGCCAGCAGCGGGCGCTCGAGGCGCTGCGCGCTGCCTTCGCGCGGGTGGCACCGGCGCATCTGCATCTCGAGGTGTCGGGGCCCGGCACCTTCGGCGTCGCGGCGCGCGAGCGCATCAAGTCGGAAGTCGAGCGCCTGGCGATCGCGGGGACGGTGCTGATGGTCGCCTTCCTCCTCGTCGCTTTCGGCTCGCTGCGCGCGCTCGGCATCGCCCTGCTGCCGGTGGTGACCGGCGTCGTCGCCGGTATCGCCGCAGTGAGCCTGGGTTTCGGCCAGGTCCACGGCATGACGCTCGGCTTCGGCACGACGTTGATCGGCGAGGCGGTCGACTACGCCATCTACTACCTGATCCAGGCGCGTCCCGACGACGGCGACGAGGCGAGCGGATCGCCGGGCGCCGAACGCTGGCTCGCCGCCAGCTGGCCGACCGTGCGGCTCGGCCTCTTCACCTCGCTGATCGGCTTCGCGGCGCTGGTCTTCTCGGGCTTTCCGGGCCTGGCCCAGCTCGGCGTCTTCTCGATCGCCGGCCTCGCCGCAGCGGCAGCGACGACGCGATTCGTGCTGCCCCGGCTGGCACCCCGCGGCGCGCCGGGTCGCGGCCTGCGGCGCTGGCTCGCCCTCACGATGCGCCGCAGCACGGCCGCGCTCGCCCACGCCCGGCCGGCGTTCGCGGCGATCGCCGTGCTGGCCGCTGGATCGCTCGTCGTCCTGCCTTCGCCCTGGCGCGGCAGCCTCGCCGCCCTGAGCCCGATCGGCGCCGACGCTTTGCGGCTGGACGCCACGCTTCGCGCCGACGTCGGCGCGCCCGATGCCGGCACCCTCATCGCCGTCTCGGCAGCCGACGAGGCGGGCGCGCTGCAGGGCGCCGAGGCCGTCGGCACTCGCCTTGATCGCCTCGTCGGCGCCGGGGTGCTGGCCGGCTACGACTCGCCGGCGCGCTTCCTGCCCAGTACAGCGACGCAGGCGGCACGCCGCGCCGCCCTGCCCGACGCGCCGATCCTGCGCACCCGCCTCGCCGCCGCCACCGCCGACGGCCCCCTGCACGCCGACCGCCTGGAGCCGTTCGTCGCCGCCGTCGAGGCGGCACGCACGGCGCCGCTGCTGACCCGCGCGGCGCTGCGCGGGACCTCGCTGGCGGGGCCGCTAGACGCCTTGCTGCTGGCGGGCCACGGCGGCAAGCCATGGCGGGCGCTGATCAACGTGCAGGCCGCCGCCGGCGCGGCGATCGACCCGGCCCGCCTGCGGGCGGCGACGGCCGACGTCGCCGGCGCCCACGTCGTCGCGATCAAGCCGGAGCTCGACGCGCTCTACGCCGGCTACCTGCGCGACGCCAGCTGGCAGGCCGCGCTCGGCGGCGCCGCCGTGCTCGCCCTGCTCGCCTGGCGCCTGCGCAATGCGCGTCGGGTCGTCCGCGTCGCCCTGCCGGTGGCCGCCGCGGCGACGATCGTGATCGCCGTGCTGGCAGCGAGCGGGGCAGCGCTCGGCATCCTCCATCTCGTCGGCATCCTCCTGACCGTGGCCATCGGCTCGAACTACGCCCTCTTCTTCGATCACCTGCACGAGCACGGCGCCGCCGACGACGACACCCTGGCGTCGCTGCTGCTGGCGAACCTGACCACGGTCACGGCCTTCGGCCTGCTCGCCACCTCGTCCATTCCGGTCCTGCAGGCGATCGGCATCGTCGTCGCCCCAGGCGCGCTGCTCGGGCTCGTGCTCTCCGCGGCCCTGATCGGCACACCAGACCGGCCGGGGGAGCATGGGAGAATCGACATCCGCCGATGACCGCGAAACGCTCCGCCCGCATTCCCTCCGGCGAAGACCTCGCGGCGCCGGCGACGACAGGCATGCCGAACTTTCTCAAGGCGTCGATCGCCTGCCACGTCGGCGCCGGCGTGGCCGCGCTGGCCCTGCCCGGAGGGTGGCCGTGGGCACTCGGCGCCGTCGCCGCCAACCACCTCGTTCTGACCGGCGCGGGCCTCTGGCCTCGCTCGCGCTGGCTCGGCGAGAACTGGAGCCGCCTGCCGGCACCGGCCGTGGCCGGCCGCCGGATCGCCCTGACCATCGACGACGGCCCCGATCCCGACGTCACCGCGCGCGTCCTCGACCTGCTCGATTCGCACGCGATGAAGGCGACCTTCTTCTGCATCGCCGAGGCAGCTCGACGCCACCCGGCCCTCTGCCGCGACATCGTGCGCCGCGGCCACAGCGTGCAGAACCACACCGACAGCCACTCGCATCGCTTCTCGCTGCTCGGCCCGGCGGCGCTGGCGCGCGAGATCGGCAACGCGCAGGCGACGCTGGCCGAGATCAGCGGCGAGGCGCCGGCCTTCTTCCGGGCTCCCGCGGGGCTGCGCAATCCGTTCCTCGCTCCCGTGCTGGGCCGCCTCGGGCTGCGCCTCGTCAGCTGGACGCGGCGCGGCTTCGACACCGTGCGCCGCGACCCGCGGTCGGTGCTGGCGGCGCTCGTCGATCGGCTCGCCGCCGGTGACATCCTGCTCCTCCACGACGGCAACGCGGCACGCTCGGCGAGCGGCCGGGCGGTGGTGCTCGACGTCCTGCCGGGCCTGGCCGCCCGCTTCGAGGCGGCTTCCCTCCGCACGGTGACGCTTCCAGAGGCTTTCCGGTCGACGCCGGCCGAGACCCTGCCCTGCGCCGCATGACGATCGTCCGCAGCCAGGCGCTGGCCTGGCAGTTCCTTCTCGATGCCGCGAGCGAGCCTTACCGCCGGGGCGGCCGGTTCGCCTGGCACCACGCGCGTGGCAAGCTGGCGCGGGATCCCGTGTTCCGCCACCTGGTGTCGAGCGGCCTGATCGCGCCGTATTCACGCGTGCTCGACATCGGCTGCGGCCGCGGCCTGCTGACCGGCCTCGTGCACGCCGCCGGCGTCACGGCAGAACGCGGGCGCTGGCCGCTCGGCTGGGCCGAGCCGCCGTCCGGGGCGCAGGTGACCGGCATCGAGCTCGCGCCGCGCGAGGTCGAGCGCGCCCGCAGCGCGCACGGCGACGCGGCACGCTTCGTCTGCGGCGACATGCGCACGACCGACTTCCCGGCCGCCGACTCTGTCGTCATCCTCGATGCGCTGCACTACATCAGCGTCGCCGACCAGGACGCGGTGCTGGCGCGGGCGCGCGCCGCGCTGCCGGTCGGCGGCCGGCTCGTCCTGCGCGTCGGCGACGCCGCATCGCGCCTCGGCTATGCCTTCAGCCTCTGGGTCGATCGCGCCATCGCGGCGGCGCGCGGCCAGCGCCACGCCAAGCTCGTCGGCCGCACCCTCGATCAGTGGCAGGCGCGGCTGGCGTCGCTCGGCTTCGACGTCGCGAGCCAGCCGATGCATCGCGGCACGCCCTTCGCCAACGTCCTCCTGGTGGCGACGGTCGGGCGCGGTCCTGGCGGTGCGGCGAGGGCCAAATGACCGAAATGCGCGCACCGACGCTCGGCCATGAGGCCATCGCGGCGCTGATCCCGCACAGCGGCGCGATGTGTCTCCTCGAGCGGGTCGACGCCTGGACCGCCGCCAACATCCGATGTAGCGCCGTCAACCACCGCGATCCGGCCCACCCGTTGCGCAGTGCCGGCGGCCTGCTGAGCTGCACGGCGATAGAGTACGCCGCGCAGGCGATGGCGGTGCACGGCGCGCTCGCCGCGCAGGCCACCGGCAGCACCGCGAGCCCGGGCTACCTGGCGAGCGTGCGCGACGTCCGCCTCGCGGTCTGGCGCCTCGACGACCTCGGCCCGGCGACGCCCGACGAGCTGACGATCGAGGCCGAGCGCCAGGCCGGCGACGGCGAACGCATCGTCTACGCCTTCAAGGTCGGCCATGGCGGCCGGCTGATCGCCAGCGGCCGCGCCGCCGTCGTTCTCAACACGCCGCTCGCCACGCCATGAGCGCGACACCTGCCGTGCGCCGGCGCGCCCTTGTCACCGGTGCCAGCGGCGGCCTCGGGCGGGCCATCGCCGAGCGGCTGGCGCGTGGCGGCGCGCATGTGATCGTCCACGCGAACCGCAGGCTCGCGGCCGCCGAGGAAGCAGTGGCAGCCATCGTCGCGGCGGGCGGCAGTGCGGAAGCGGTCGCCTTCGACGTCACCGACCGGGCAGCCACCGTCGCCGCCTGCGAGCAGCTGCTGGTGGCCGGCCCGATCCAGATCGTCGTCAACAACGCCGGCGTGCACGACGACGCGGCGTTCCCGGCCATGCGCGAAGCACAGTGGCACGACGTCATCGCGGTCTCGCTGAACGGCTTCTTCAACGTCACCCAGGCCCTCGTGATGCCGATGGTGCGCACCCGCTGGGGCCGGATCGTCAACGTTTCCTCGGTGACGGCGCTCACCGGCAACCGCGGCCAGACCAACTACGCCGCCGCCAAGGGCGGCCTCAACAGCGCCACGCGGTCGCTCGCGCTCGAGCTGGCGAGCCGCGGCATCACCGTCAACGCCGTCGCCCCCGGCATCATCGACGCCGGCATGGCCGAGGGCTTCGACCGCGCCCTGATCGAGAAGATGGTGCCGATGAAGCGCGCCGGCACCGCCGCCGAGGTCGCGGCCCTGGTCGCCTTTCTCGCCTCCGACGAGGCGGCCTACATCAGCGGCCAGATCGTCTCGATCAACGGCGCGATGATCTAGACGAGAGGGCGCTGACGCCGGACCGTCACCGCGTGGCGGCCTTCGGCGCGAACGGCGGGCGTCCGCGCATTCGCCGCCAGGCCAGCGACGGCAGCCGCACGAAGAAGCCGAACAGCAGGCGCAGGTGCATGCCCGTCAGCAGCACGTTGTCGCGGCCGTAGCGAAAGTGCGAGACGCCGCCCTCGTCGGCGGTGCCGGCCCGCTTCATCGGCACCATCTTCTCGATCGTCGCCCGGTCGAAGCCCTCGGCCATGCCGGCGTCGATGATGCCGGGCGCGACCGCGTTGACCGTGATGCCCCGGCTGGCGAGTTCGAGGGCGAGCGACTTGGTGGCGCTGTTCAGGCCGCCCTTGGCGGCGGCGTAGTTCACCTGGCCGCGGTTGCCGGTGAGGGCGGCGACCGACGAGACGTTGACGATGCGTCCCCAGCGGCCGCGGATCATCGGCATGACCAGCGGCTGCGTGACGTTGAAGAAGCCGTTCAGCGAGACGTCGATGACGCTGTCCCATTGCTCAGCGCGCAGCGCCGGGAACACCGCGTCGTCGTGGTGACCGGCGTTGTTGACGACGATCTGCAGGGCGCCGCCGGCCAGCAGGCGCTCGCAGGCCGCTGCCGTCGCGGCGCGGTCGGTGACGTCGAAGGCGACCGCCTCGGCGCTGCCGCCGCGCTCGACGATGCCGTCGGCGACCTCCCGGGCGACGTCGAGCCGACGGTTGGCATGGACGACGACGTGGGCGCCGTCGCGCGCCAGCCGTTCGGCGATG
>JBBRFB010000019.1:0-34752 GCA_038225015.1 Burkholderiales bacterium | reverse complement strand
TGTCGATGTTCGGCGCTTCCACGCTGGCGCCTGGGAGCCGCCGTCCGGTTTCACCACGGCCCGTGCGGGATCGCTCGTGATGATCCCGGGCAACAACTCGGTGCTCATCGGCGAGACGACGGCTGCTTCCGGCCAGGCCTTTGGCCACGTCACCCGCTTCGCGTTTCCATAGGCGCGAAACTGCCGGCAGCGACGCGATCCGGCACACTCCCTCCTGCACGGCGCCTACCCTCGGGCGCCGTGCTCATGGTGCGAGATCTACGCCATGCTGGAGCCCTGCGCGATATGCGTGATGGCGCTGCTGCACGCCTGCGTAAAGCGCGTCGACTGCGGCGCGCTGGACCCCAAGGCGGGCGGCGCCGGATCGGTGATCGACTGTCTTTCGACACGCCGGCCCTGAACCACCACACCGAGGTGGTTGGCGGCGTCCTCGCCGAGGCCTCGGCGGAAGTGCTGCGATTGTTCTTCCTCAAGTCGCGCGTGCCGTATCGACAGCGACGTGCCGCGCCGCCGACGACCCCCGCCGGCGACGAAGCGCTGGCCGCGACCCCCGGCCGGGGAGTCGCTCAAGATCGGCAACGAGTCCGAGCGATGAGCGCGAACGCGTGACCTACGACGTGTCCTCCAAGCCGCCGGCGACGATCGAGTGGGAGTAGTCGCGCGCGTGGCGTGCCTCGCCGACGACCCGTCGATCGACATCCGGCCTCATCCTGCGGGCCGCGACAAAGTACACACGCGGCCGATTGTCCATCCGGCACACTAGCGTCTGCAGTGACGGCCGCGTCCGGCCGGTTGGAGGGCACCGATGAAGTACGTATTCGGTCTGTTGTCGCTGGTGGTCGTGCTGGCGATCGTGTCGTCGTTGATGAAGACGCAGCTGCATGCGCTCAATGGCAGCTCGGTCACGCGGGCCAGCGCGGCGGCCGCAGCGGCGGCCCAGGACGAGCCGCGAGCCGGGGGCGACCGCGACGGCGCCACCTACGCCATCCCCGGCGGCGTGCCGGGGGCGGTGGCCGGCGTTTCGAACGCGCTCACCGTCCCGCAGCAGTCGCAGAACCTGCAGCAGCTGGCCCGCGACCGGACGACCCAGGCCCTGCAGAAGGGCATGGCGCGCAACGCCGGCGCCGATCGCTAGACGGTGCCCGTCGTCGACGACTCGCCGATGCGCCTGGCGCTGGACCAGGCACACAACGCGTGGCTCGTCGGCGAGGTGCCTGTCGGCGCCGTCATCGTCAGGCAGACTCCCTCGGGGCGCCAGATCGTCGCGACCGGCTACAACCGGCCCATCACCGACCACGATCCGACCGCCCACGCCGAGATCGTCGCCCTGCGCCATGCCGCGCACCTGCTCGGCAACTACCGGCTGCCGGAGTGCGAGCTGTACGTGACGCTGGAGCCGTGCGCGATGTGCGCGATGGCGCTGCTGCATGCCCGGCTGAAGCGGGTCGTCTACGGCGCGCCCGATCCGAAAGCCGGTGCCGCCGGCTCGGTGATCGACGTCTTCGGCAACGCCGCGCTCAACCACCACACCGTCGTCGAAGGCGGCATGCTCGCCGATGTCGCCGCCGGCCTGCTGCGCTCGTTCTTCGCCGAGCGCCGGGAGCAGTTTCGTCAGCGCCGCGTCCAGGCGGCGATGCCGGCTTCGTTGTCGGGGCAGGGCGTGGCAGGCGAGCCCGCCGGCGGCGTGGCCGACGCCGCTGCCGAGCCGATCCCGGCCGGCGAGTCGAGCGAGATCGAGGGCGACGGCCCATGAGCGACGCATCAGGCCGGCTCGTCCTGTTCTCGCCGGCCGGCGTCCTGCGCAGCGCGGCGCCGCTGCGCCGCGCTGCCCGTCGACTGGGCGCGCTCGGTTTCGACGTCGACGTCGACGCCGACGCGGCGACGCGGCTGCAGCGCTTCGCCGGCGACGACGCGACGCGCCTGGCCGCGATCCACCGCGTCGCCCGGACATCGCCTTCGGTGGCATTGGCGACGCGCGGCGGCTACGGCCTGACCCGCCTGCTCGACGCCATCGACTGGCAGGCGATCGCAAAGAGCGTCGACGCCGGCACGCGCTGGGTCGGCCACAGCGACATGACCTCGCTGCAGCTCGGCCTGCTCGCGCATGCCCGCGGCGTCACCTGGGCCGGGCCGCTGGCCGCGGGCGACTTCGGCCGCACGGCGGCCGAGGGCGGGGTCGACGAGGTTACGGCGAGCTGCTTCGTCGAAGCCATGTCGGGCGTACTCGAGGCCGTCGGGTTTCGCTGCGGTGCCGGATTCGACGGGCTCGACGTGCGCGGTGTGCTCTGGGGCGGCAACCTCTGCGTCGTCAATTCGCTGCTCGGCACGCCGCACATGCCGCGCGTCAAGGGCGGCATCCTCTTTCTCGAGGATGCCAACGAGCACCCGTACCGGATCGAGCGCAACCTGCTGCAACTGCAGCAGGCGGGCGTTCTCGATGCGCAGCGCGCGATCGTTCTCGGCGCCTTCACGGCCTGGAAGAAGTCGCCGCTCGACCGTGGCTATTCGCTGCCGGCGGCGATCGAGCGCATTCGTGCCGCCACGACGACGCCGATCCTCACGGGCCTGCCGTTCGGCCACGTCGAGACCAAGGTCTGCCTGCCGGTCGGCGCCCGCGTCACCCTGGCGGTGTCCGGGCGCGACGCCTTCATCGCCTGGGGCCACGGACTGCGGCCCGGACACTGAGCCGGCACCGGCGTCGGCACACGCGCCGGTACTCACGCCGGGCGCGGCTGTCGGCGCCGCGCCCAGTATCATCAGCCCCGGTCGCGCCGGCGGCCGGCCACGAGCCACCGCCCGGTCCGCCGACGGGGCCGCGCGCCGATCCGCGCCGGTGGTTCAAGGAGGTGTGGGCATGGGTGCTTGGGCGGGAGTGCTGGGTGGCCGGACCGGCGGAGGCCGTGCCCTGGCAACCTGCGCGACCCTCGCGGTCGCGCTCGGCCTCGCCGGCTGCGACAACAACCCACTGCCGCACGACGCTGCGGCGTCGAACACGATCTTCAGCGCGAACATCGAGAGCTCGCCGCGCCATCTCGACCCGACCGCTTCGTACTGGAGCAACGACACCCCGTTCACCTATCAGATCTACGAGCCGCTCTACGGCTTTCACTACCTGAAGCGTCCGTTCACGCTGGTGCCGAAGACAGCCACGGAGGTCGTCAAGCCGAGGTACTACGACAAGGACGGCAAGCAGCTGCCCGACGACGTCGCCGGCGACCAAGTGGCCGAGAGCGTCTACGACGTCCACATCAAGCCGGGCATCCTGTTCCAGCCCCACCCGGCGTTCGCCAAGGACGCGCAGGGGAGGTACCTTTATCACCACATGAAGCCGGGTGATCTGGGCGACCGGCGGACACCGTTCGACTTCGAACAGAGCGGCACGCGCGAACTGGTCGCCGAAGACTTCGTCTATGCCCTCAAGCGACATGCAACCACCCGCATCACGACGCCGATCTACGGCATCTTTTCGGAGTACGTGGTCGGCCTGAAGGAATACGGACCGCTCATCAAGACCGAGGATGCCAAGCTGCGCCAAGGCCTCGATCCATCGAGCCAGGACAAGCCTTTTCTCGACTTCCGCAAGTGGCCGCTTGCCGGTGCGACGGCGCCAGAGAAACACCTGCTGCGCATCCGCATCAAGGGCAAGTACCCGCAGTGGAGCTACTGGATGCAGATGACCTTCATGGCGCCTGTGCCGTGGGAGGCAGACGCGTTCTACGCCCAGCCCGGCATGGCCTCGGTCGGGTTGACGCTCGACATCTGGCCGGTGGGAACCGGCCCGTACATGATGGCGGAGTACATCAAGGACCGGCGTCACGTCATGACGCGCAACCCCAACTACCGCGGCGAGCCGTATCCCTGCGAGGGCGCCCCGGGCGACAAGGAAGCCGGCCTGCTCGACGATTGCGGCAAGAAGACGCCGTTCGTCGACCGCTACGTCTCGACCGTCGAGCGCGAGCGCACGCCGCAACGGGCGAAATTCCGCCAGGGCTTCTACGACGTCGAGGTGTTCGAGCGGGTCGACACCGGCATGGACTTCCGCGTCGAGATGCAGGACTCCGAGGAGGTCCGCAAGGACTACGAGGAGAAGGGCTTTCGCCTCGCGCGGTTCAGCGACGTGACGAGCTGGACCATCGGCTTCAACATGCTCGATCCGGTGATCGGCCGCGGCGAGACGCCGGCGCAGCAGGAGCGAAACCGCAAGCTCCGCCAGGCGATCTCGATCGCCATCGACTGGGAAGAGTTCTCGAAGGTCTTTCCAAGAAAAGGCGGCGAAGTCGCGATGAGCCCGCTGCCCAAGGGCATTCCCGGCTCGCGTTTCGGCACGATCGAAGGCGTCGATCCGGTCACGCACAAGGTGGTCGATGGCCAGGCCGTGCGGCGCTCGATCGACGCCGCCAAGAAGCTGATGGTCGAGGCGGGTTACCCGAGCGGGCGCGATGTCCAGACAGGGCAGCCGCTCGTCATCAACTACGACTACTACGCGCCGGCCACGCCCGAGCGCAAGCCCGAGATCGACTGGGTCGTGCGCCAGTTCGCCAAGATCGACATCCAGCTCGAGGTGCGCGCCACCGACAACGGCCAGTTCCAGGACAAGGTGCGAAAGGGCAAGTACCAGGTCTTCTGGCTCGGCTGGAACGCCGACTATCCGGACGCGGAGAACTTCCTGTTCCTGTCGTACGGGCCGAACGGCAAGACCAGGTTCGACGGCGATAACACGGCCAACTACGCGAACCCCGAGTACGACCGCCTGTTCGCGCAGATGAAGACGCTCGACGACGGGCCCGAGAAGCAGGACCTGATCGATCGCATGGTGAAGATCCTCCAGGACGACGCGCCGTGGAGCTTCGGCTACTTTCCCTACTCGTCGGCGGCCGTGCAGCACTGGGTCTACAACTCGAAGCCGGCGATTCTCGTCCGCGACCAGGGCCGCTACCTGCGGCTCGACCCGGCCGAGCGGGTGGCCCGTCTCGCGGTCTGGAACAAGCCGGTCTGGTGGCCGATGATCCTGATCGGGCTCGCCGTCGTGGCGCTGGTGCTCGTCGCCGTGCGCAGCTTCCGGCGGCGCGAGCGAATGAACGCCCGCGGCGAGATCCTTCCCGCCTGATGGGCGCCTACGTCGTTCGCCGCGTCCTCTACGGTGCGCTCATCCTGCTGGGTGTCAACCTGGCGACGTTCTTCCTCTTCTTCACGGTCAACACGCCCGACGACATGGCCCGCCTGAACATCGGCGGCAAGCACGTCAACCAGGCGGTGATCGACAAGTGGAAGGCCGAACGCGGCTACGACAAGCCGCTCTGGCTGAATCCGGCGAAGAATGGCGTCGAGCGCGTCACCGACACCATCTTCTGGGACCGGTCGATCTCGCTGTTCAAGCTCGACTTCGGCCGTGCCGATTCAGAGAGCGCAGGCGACATCGGCCACGAGGTGGCGACGCGGATGTGGGTGAGCCTGCAGCTCGCTCTGCCGCTCTTCGTGCTGCAGGTCATCGCGAGCACGGCCTTCGCGCTGCAGCTGGTGATGTTTCGCCACACGAGGCTCGACTTCTGGGGCGTGGTGGCCTGCGTCGTCATGCTCTCGATCTCGGCGCTCTTCTACATCATCGTCGGCCAGTTCCTGTTCTCGCGGGTGCTCAAGCTGGCGCCGATCTCGGGCTATTCCTCGGGGATCGACGTCGTCAAGTTCCTTGCCCTGCCGATCGGCCTGTCGCTGCTGGCGCGGCTCGGCAGCGAGGCTCGGCTCTACCGGGCGATGTTCCTCGAGGAAACCGGCAAGGACTACGTTCGGACCGCTCGTGCCAAGGGGCTGGCGGAGGTGTCGGTGCTGGTTCGCCACGTCCTGCGCAATGCGCTCATCCCGATCATCACCAGCGCCGGCAGCTACCTGCCGTACGTCTTTCTCGGCAGCCTCGTGTTCGAGAGCTTCTTCGGCCTGCCCGGCCTCGGCGCCTACGTCATCGAGGCGATCACCAAGCAGGACTTCGCGGTCGTGCGGACGATGGTCTTCGTCGGCTCGCTGCTCTACATCGCGACCTACATCCTGATCGACATCGCCTACACGTGGGTCGATCCGCGCGTTCGCCTGACCTGAGGACTCGCCGCCTTGCCGAAGTTCGTGCTCCTCTGGACCGATGCCGCGATGTGGCTGCTGATGATTGGCCTCGTTGTCTATGCCGTTGCCGTGCGCCGCAACCGCGACATGGCGGCGAGCTGGGGCAAGGTCTTCCGCGACCCGGCGGCCCTGTCGTCGTCGATCGTGCTCGCCGCCTGCCTGGCGGTGACGCTGCTCGACAGCGTCCACTATCGATCGCTGCTGCCGCCGGCGGCTGGCGCCAGGGCTGGCGCCGTGGCCTACGACACGCGCACGCGCTCGCTGCTCGATCTTGCCCTGTCGGGACTCATCGAGACGCGAGAGGCCACGTACTCGCGGCCCCTGGCCTACGTCGGCTTCACCAAGGAATCGGTCACCGTCGACGGCGAGGTGCGGCGGGTCGCGCCGCGCCTCGTTCACGGCGGCTCGCACCTCACCGATCCCGAGCACCAGTGGGCCGGCGACGTCGCGGCACGCGCGGGGGCCGGGCTGGCGATCGGCCTGCTGGTCGCAGCGCTGCTCTCGGCGGCGCTGGTCGCCGCCGTGGCCCGCAGCGAAGGCCTCGGCTGGCCGGCGGCGGCCTCGGCCATCCGGCGCGGGGCGCTGCCGATTCCGTGGCGCGCCGGCATCGTCACGCTCGGCGTGCTCGCGGTTCTCGGCGGCCCCACCGTGATGCTCATGAACCACTACCACGTGCTCGGCTCCGACCTGACCGGCAATGACGTCCTCTACCAGGCGCTGAAGAGCATCCGCACCGCGTTCGTGATCGGCACCCTGGCCACCGTGGCGACACTCCCGGTGGCGGTATCGCTCGGCATCATGGCCGGCTACTTCCGCGGCTGGGTCGACGAGGTCATCCAGTACCTCTACACCCTGTTCTCCTCGGTGCCGAACGTGCTGCTCATCGCCGCCTGCGTGCTCATGGTCCAGGTCTTCCTCGACAAGCACCCGGAGATGTTCGAGACCGGTGTCGAGCGCGCCGACCTGAAGCTCTTCCTCCTCTGCGCGGTGCTCGGGCTGACGAACTGGGCGACGCTGTGCCGGCTGCTGCGCGCCGAAACGATGAAGTTGCGCACGCTCGAGTACGTGCAGGCCGCCAACGCCTTCGGCATCGGCAGCCTGCGCATCATGGCGAGGCACATCTTCCCGAACGTCGCCCACCTCATGCTGATCGTGACCGTGCTCGACTTCTCCTCGCTCATCCTCTACGAGGCCGTGCTCTCGTATGTCGGGGTCGGCGTCGATCCGTCGATGAACAGCTTCGGCGGCATGATCAACCTGGCGCGCAACGAGATGAGCCGCGATCCGGTCGTCTGGTGGTCGTTCGCCGCCGCCTTCGGCTTCATGGTGACGCTCGTTCTCGCCGCCAACCTGTTCCACGACGGCGTCCGCGACGCGTTCGACCCGCGTGCCCGGGTCTTCCGGCCGCGGCGGCCGCTGGCGCTGCCGACGATGCGTACGCCGCTCTAGCGCCACCGACGCGATGGCCGATTCGCTCCGGGTCAGCGACCTCACGGTCGAGATCGACGCCGACGCAGGGATCGTCCGGGCGATCGACGCGCTCAGCCTGACGATCGAGCGCGGCGAGACGTTCGCGCTGGTCGGCGAGTCTGGCTGCGGCAAGAGCATGACGGCGCTCGCCCTGATGCGGCTGCTGCCGGAAGCCGGGCGGGTCGAGGCCGGGCGCTTCGAGCTCGACGGCCGCGAGGTCTTCTCGCTGCCCGAGGCGGCGATGCGAGAGATCCGGGGCCGGCGGGTCGGCATGATCTTCCAGGAGCCGGCGACGAGCCTGAACGCCGTCATGCGGGTCGGCGACCAGATCGTCGAGGCGATCGAACTGCACACGCCGCTGCGCGGCGCGGCGGCGCGGGCCAAGGCGGTCGAGTGGCTGGGCCGGGTGGGGATCCCGGAGCCGGCCAGCCGCGTCGACGAGTATCCGTTTCGGCTGTCGGGCGGCCAGAAGCAGCGCGTCATGATCGCGATGACGCTCGCCTGCGAGCCCGACTTCCTCATCGCCGACGAGCCGACCACGGCGCTCGACGTCACCGTGCAGGCGCAGATCCTCGATCTGCTGAAGACCCTGCAACGCGAGCAGGGCATGGGCCTCCTGCTCATCACCCACGACCTCGCCGTCGTGTCCGACGTCGCCGACCGCGTCGCGCTCATGTATGCCGGCCAGATCATCGAGGTCGCCGAGGCGGCCGAGTTCTTCGCCACCCCCAGGCACCCCTACGCCCGGCTCCTGCTGCAGGCCTTGCCCGACGCCGCCCGGCGCGGCGAGTCGCTGGCAGCGATCGCCGGTTCGGTGCCCCCGCTCTGGCTGCGCTTCGAGGGCTGCCGCTTCACGCCGCGCTGCGACCGGGCCTTCGGACCGTGCCCGACGACGCCGCCGGCGCTGCTGCCGCTCGGCCCGACCCGCAGCGTCCGCTGCTTGCTCTACACCGACCTGGCGCCGCCACCCGGTACGCCCGGTCCGGCCCCGGTGTTGCGCGCTGCGGCCACCACCCCGGCCGCTTCGACGCCGGTCGCTCGGTCGGACGACGACTCCGGCCTGCCGCTGCTGCGGGTCGAGAACCTGGCGGTCAGGTTCCCGATCCGGCGCGGCCTTCTGCAGCGCACCGTCGGCGTCTTCAGCGCCGTCGACGGCATCTCGTTCGACGTCCGGCGCGGCAGGACGCTGGCCCTGGTCGGCGAGTCCGGCTGCGGCAAGACGACTACGGGCAAGGCCATCGTCCAGCTCCTGCGTGGCACGGCGATCATCGAAGGCAGTGCCGTGCTCGACGGTCAGGATCTTTTCGAGCTCCAGGGCGATGCCCTTCGCAAGGCCCGGCGCGACATCCAGATCATCTTCCAGGACCCGTTCGCCTCGCTCAACCCGCGGATGCGGGTTCTCGCCATCCTCGACGAGGGGCTGGCCGCGCTCCGGCCCGGGCTGACGCCGGCGGCTCGCCGCGCCAGCCTGGAGACGCTGGTCGACCAGGTGGGCCTGCGCCGGGACGCCCTCGACCGCTACCCGCACGAGTTCTCCGGCGGCCAGCGGCAGCGGATCGCCATCGCCCGGGCGCTCGCCGTCCAGCCGCGCCTCATCGTCTGCGACGAGCCGACCTCGGCGCTCGACGTCTCCGTGCAGGCGCAGATCCTGAACCTGCTGCGCGAGCTCCAGGCCCGCCTGGGCGTCTCGTTCATCTTCATCACCCACAACATCGGTGTTGTCGAGTACCTGGCCGACGACATCGTGGTGATGCAGCGCGGGCGGGTCGAGGAAGCAGGCGCTACCCAGGCTGTCCTGGCCAACCCGCAGTCGCCCTACACCCGCAGCCTCCTGGACGCGGTGCCCCGGCTGGACGTTCAAACCGCGGCCTGACGGCACCGCGGCGTCCTGCCCGGCGCCACCTCTCGTAAACCCGCGCTGCGCAGGCAGAAATCGACTGTTGGAAAAAGTCTACGCGAGACGAAAAAAAGGGTTTCGGCGTATGAGCCGGCACTCAACACGTCGTGACAATCCGGTGACAGTTTGGAGACATTCCGAGGCCCACACCTGAAGAGGCCAGCGATGCGACCAGACCGGTTTCATTTCATCCACTGTCAAACGGGGGGATCCGATGTCGACTCAGCCGAACAAGTTTGCGGGTGTGGCCAGCCGCCGCGCGCCTATGGGCAGCGTGAGCTCCAGGCGGGGTCCGAGGTGCAAGACGGCCGCGGTCTCTCGCGGCATTGCCATCGCATTTGGAAGCACACTGACGTTGACGGCGGTGTCTTCATTTGCCCAGCAAGCGAATCCTCAGCCGTCGCAGCAACTCGAACGAGTCGAGATCACGGGTTCGCGGATCCGGTCACTCAATGCCGAATCGCCGTCGCCGGTGCAGGTCATCACCGCGGACGAAATCGCCTCGACCGGTGCCGTCACCGTTCAGGATCTGCTCCTGAAGAACCCGACCGCCGGCACCCCGACGATCAGCCGCACGAACTCCAACTTCCAGACGTCGAGCGTCGGAGTTTCCACGATCGATCTGCGAAACCTCGGGGAATCGCGCACGCTGGTGCTCGTGAATGGCCGCCGCTTCGTGGCGGGTATCCCTGGCGAATCGGCGGTCGACCTGAACACGATTCCGGCCGACTTCGTCGAGCGCATCGAGTTGCTGACCGGGGGAGCGTCGTCGACCTACGGATCGGACGCAGTGGCCGGCGTCGTCAACATCATCCTGAAGAAGAACTTCGAGGGATTCCTCGTCGATGCCTCGGCGGGGCAGAGCGAAAAGGGCGATGACTCGAAGCGCAAGATCAGCCTGACTTTCGGGACTACCGCGGCCTCGGGCAAGGCCTCGTTCATGGGTCACCTTGGGTATTCCCGGCAAGGCGCCGTCTATTCGCGCGACCGCGACTTCGCTGCGGTCGATCAGTCTTCCCTCGGCGCGTTGACCGGCGACGTCAACGATTTCTTTACGATTCAGCGGCCGTTCTACTCGAGCTACGCGCCACAGGGCCGATTCTTCACCGACACCGGCTCGTTCACGTACGACGCCCAGGGCAATGTGATCCCGTTCTCGACCAACGGACCCAACGGCGACGGCGTAGGAGCCACCGGCTTCAATCGCTCGGCCTATCGAAGCATCGCCGTGCCGACCGAGCGCTATCTCTTTGCAGCCACTGGCGAATATGCCCTCGCGGAGAACCACAAGGTGTTCTTCGAGGGCAACTATGCGCAGACGCAGACGAAGGCCAAGCTCGAGCCGTTCCCTCTGGGGGCGGAGGCGATCTATCCCGCTACCGGCGGCCAAGTACCTGCGGAGTTCCTCGTCAATGGTGTCGTTCTACGCAATCCTCTCGTTCCGGATGCGCTTTACGACAACATCAGCGACACCAACGGAGATGGACTGCGTGACTATTACTTCACCCGGCGACTTTCCGATATCGGTGCTCGCGGCAGCGTCGCCGACCGCGATACCTTCCGGGTCGCGACCGGGCTGAAGGGCACGTTGGCCTCCAAATGGGACTACGACGCCTACGTGATCTACGGCTCGACGAAGGAGGCCCAGACCAACAGCGGGCAGGTCAACGTCCTGAATTTTCGCAATGCGCTCGAGGCCATTCCGGATGTCAACGACGTCAACGGCAATGGCAGCACGACCGACGCGATCTGTCGCGATGCCAACGCTCGGGATCAGGGCTGCGTTCCGATCAATCTGTTTGGCTTCAATTCGATCAGCCCCGCGGCCGCGGCGTACGTCGCTGCGCCCGGTCTGCTGACCACGTTCACCCAGCAAAAGATCGCGGGTGCGAACATCACCGGCGAGCTGTTCAACCTTCCGGCCGGCCCCGTCGGCGTGGCCGGCGGCGTCGAGTATCGGAAGGAATACGCGCGGAGCGAGTTCGATCCGTTGCAGCAAGCCGGCCTGAATGCCGGGAATGCCATTCCGCGAACCGAGGGTGACTTCGATGTCAAGGAGATCTTCGTCGAAGGGCGCGTTCCGCTCCTCAAGAACCAGCCGTTTGCGAAATCGCTGGATGTGAGTGCCGCTGTGCGCGGCAGCAAGTATTCGACTGTCGGCAATACGCTCAGCTACAACACGGGACTCGACTGGGCGCCGACCTCCGAATTCCGCGTCAGGGCGACGAAGGCGCTCTCCACCCGGGCACCGAACATCAACGAGCTGTTCTCGCCGCCGAGCCAGAACTTCCCGACGGGTCTCAACGACCCGTGTCTGGGGGTGACGGCAACGTCGACCGGCGCGAGCGATGCGGCCTGTCGCGCCGATCCGGGCGTCGCGGCGAACATCGCCGCGAACGGGGCGTTCACGCTCAACCAGGCGGATGTCCAGGGCATCAGCGGCTACGACCGTGGCAACCCGCTCTTGAAGCAGGAGAAGGGCAATTCGGTGACGCTCGGACTGGTCTTCACGCCGAGATCGATGCCCCTCTTGAAGAACTTCGTCTTCACGGCCGACTACTTCAACATCAAGATAAAGGGAGCGATCGTCGGCACGCCGCGGCAGTTCATTCTCAGCGAATGCTATGCAGGAGATGCGTCGTTCTGTCAGTTCGTGACGCGCCGGCCCGCAGCGGTGGGCGCCAACAGCGCCGGATCGATCTCGTATCTCGATTCGGCCCAGACCAACAGCGGCGAACTGGTCACCTCGGGGATCGACCTGACCGCCGGATTTTCCGAACCGGTCGGGCCAGGCCGCTTGAACGCCCAGTTGGCCTACACGCATCTGACGAACGGCTACCTTGTTCCCCTTCCCGGAGCTGAAAAGGACTACTTCGCCGGTGAAATCGGCGCTCCCAGGAACCGCGCATACCTGACCCTGAACTACAAGACGGGTCCATGGGGGATCACGTCGCACACCACCTTCCTCGGGCAGTCCGCGCTCGATGACCAGTTCCTGGCGAGCTACGGGGCGGACGCCAATTCGGTCAAGGTGAAGTCGAAGATCTACAACGATTTCCAGTTCAGCTACCAGGCCGGGCGCTTCCAGTATTACCTCGGCGTTGACAACGCATTCAACACGCGCCCTGCTCCGGTGCTCAGCAATTTGCCGGGTAACGATACGGGCACGGAGACGCACGCAGGTCTTTACGATCCCATCGGCCGTCGCTACTACATCGGGATCCGGTTCGGGCTCTGATCCAAGTGATACCTCGTTCTCGGGGGTGATCCTCGAGACGCGCTTTCGAGGCGATATCATCAATGCCCGCTGGCCATGAGCCGGCGGGCATTTTTTGTAGGTTCGCAGCTCTCGCGCGGGTCACTGGAGATCCCAGTTCATGAATTTTGCCCAGCAGCAGTCGGAACCTGGAAAGCGCATCGTCGGCTTTGCCATCGTCGTCCTGTTCCATCTGCTGGTGGTCTACGCCTTGGTCACGGGACTGGCGCGCAGGGTGGTCGACGTCATACGCGCCCCGATCGAGACGAAGGTCATCGAAGAGGTGAAGAAGCCGCCGCCGCCGCCAGAGGTGGTGGTGCCGCCGCCGCCGAAGCTCGAGGCACCGCCGCCGCCGTTCATTCCCCCGCCCGAGATCCAGATCGCCGTGCCGCCTCCTCCGGCGCCGACGATCACGGCCGTGACGCCGACACCGCCGCCGGCGCCGGTGGTGATCGTGCCCGCACCGCCGCCGCCCGCGCCGCCGCCGCCGGCGCCACCGGCCCCGCCACCGGCACCGCCGGCGCCGGCGAAGATCGGCGTCGCCTGCCCGACGATGGTGACGCCGGAAATTCCGCGTCGCGCGCTGCGCGAGAGCATCAACGGCTTTGTCAGGGCGCGCGCCACGATCCGGGGCGGCAAGGTGGTGGCCGTCGACATCCTCGAGTCGCGTCCGCGCGGCCTCTACGACTCGGCGGTGCGCACGGCCATGATGCAGTACAGCTGCTCCAAGCTCGGCCAGGACATCGTTGCCGAGCAGGAGTTCGATTTCAAGATCAGAGAGTAGTCGGCGCCCGAAGCGCCGACATTGCAACAGCGGAGAAGAAGAGATGACGATCCGGATCACACACGCATTCCTGGCGCTGGCTTTTGCAAGCGGCTTGGCCCTCGCTCCCGTTCTGGCGGGCGCACAGCCGGCATCCGCGCCCGACGCGACGCCGGCCGTCGAAGCCGCCTCGGCCGTTCCAGCGGTGCCCGCCGTCGAGCCGGCGTCGGCGGTGGCGCCGATGGCGGCGGCGCCGGTGACGAAGGAAAGCGTCGACAACCCGTACGGCCTCAACGCGCTCTGGTCGCAGGGCGACTACGTGGCTCGCGGCACGCTCATCATCCTGGCGATCATGAGCATGGGCAGCTGGTACATCCTGATCACCAAGCTGTACGAGAGCATCAAGCTGGCGCACGAGGCCAAGGTGGCGCAAAAGGGCTTCTTCAAGTCGCGCAGCATCGGCGAGGCGACGAAAGGACTGAAGGCAAATTCGGCGTTCCGCTTCATCGCCGAGACCGGCCTCGAGGCGAGCGAGCACCACGAAGGCGCGCTCACCGAGAACATAGACCATAACTCCTGGGTCTCGATGAACGTCCAGCGCAGCCTCGACGATGTGCAGAGCCGCCTTCAGGACGGCCTGGCTTTTCTCGCGACGGTCGGTTCGACGGCGCCCTTCATCGGTCTGTTCGGTACCGTCTGGGGCATCTACAACGCCCTCACCGCCATCGGCATCGCCGGCCAGGCGTCGATCGACAAGGTGGCCGGCCCGGTGGGCGAGGCGCTCATCATGACGGCCTTCGGCCTCTTCGTGGCAGTACCGGCGGTGCTCGGCTACAACTGGCTGGTTCGCCGCAACAAGGTGACGATGGAGTCGGTGCGCCGCTTCGGCGCCGACCTGCATGGCGTGCTCATGGGGGCCCGCATGGGCACCCCAACCGCGGCCACGCGTTGATCGCAGGGAGGCCACCATGGCGATGAATGTCGGTGCGAGCAGCGAGGAGGACGAGGTCGTCTCGACGATCAACACCACGCCGCTCGTCGACGTGATGCTGGTGCTCCTGATCATCTTCCTGATCACGATACCGGTCGTCACCCACACCATCCCGGTCAAGTTGCCTCCGGAGACGAACATCCCGCGGCAGACCAAGCCGGAAAACATCGAGATATCGGTGAACAAGGACGGCGACATCTTCTGGAACCAGCAGCAGGTCGCCGACACCGACGAGCTCTTCAAGCGGTTGGGCACGATCGCGACGCTCGTTCCGCAGCCCGAGGTGCACATCCGCGGCGATGCACAGGCCCGCTACGAGTCCATCGGTCGGGTTCTCTTCCAGTGCACGCGGGCATCCATCCAGAAGGTCAGCTTCGTGACCGAACCACCGCCCAAGGGCTGAGGCCGATCATGTCAATGAACGTGGGAAGCAACAGCGGCGACGAGGCCGAGGTGATGATGGACATCAACACGACGCCGCTGATCGACGTCATGCTGGTGCTGATCATCATGCTGATCATCACCATCCCGGTGCAACTGCATTCGGTGAACCTCAACATGCCGGTCGGAACGCCGCCGCCGCCATTGAAGGAGCCGGTGGTCGTCACGATCGACATCGATTTCGATGGCACCGTTCTCTGGAACGGCGAACCGGTGCCTGACCGCGGCCAGCTCGAAGCGCGGCTGCAGAAGGTCGCCGCGGAGCCGGACCAGGACGAGGTCCACATCCGGCCGAACAAGCTCGTCGAATACAAGTCGGTCGCTGCGGTTCTCGCCTCGGCGCAGCGGCTCGGCGTCACCAAGCTCGGAATGGTCGGCAATGAGCAGTTCGTCAAGTAGCGCCCGGGGGTGTTTGGCAGGGCGCGGCCTCGTGGCGCTGGCGCTGGTGGTGGCCGGTGTGCTCGCCGGTGGCCTGTCGATCGGCGAGGCCTCGGCCCAGGGCGCGCTCCGGCCGGAGATGGGCCGGCCGCTGCAGCAGGCGGAAGAGTTCATCCGCAAGCAGCGCTTTCACGAGGCGCTTGCCAAGATCAAGGAAGCGGAGAAGGTCGGCGCCCGCGATGCGAACGAGCGCTACCTCATCGAGCGGATGCGGATCGCCGCGGCATCGGGCGCCGGTGATGCCGACACCGCTGCCCGCTCGTTCGAGTCGATCGGCAGTTCGGGTCGTGTCTCCGCCGCCGAGAAGCTGCGCATGCTCGAGTCGATCGCGGTCGGCTACTACCGCGCACAGCAGTACGCCAAGTCGATGCAGTGGTCGCAGCGCTACTTTCGCGAAGGCGGCAGCAACGGCGCGATCCGCACCATGCTGATCCAGAGCCAGTATCTGAGCGGCGACTACGCCGGAGCCGCCAAGGAGCTTCGTGCGGAAGTCGTCGCCGCCGAGCGCAGCGGCTCGGCGCCGCCCGAAGACCGCCTGAAGCTCCTCCTCAACGCGGCGACGAAGCTGAACGACAACGGCACCTTCGTCTACACGATGGAAAAGCTCGTCACGTACTACCCGAAGAAGGAGTACTGGGTCGACTTGCTGAGCCGGATGCAGCGCAAGCCCGGCTTTTCCGACCGGCTTTCGCTCGACGCCTATCGCCTGTCGCTCGCCACCGGCAGCATGACGGCGCCGGCCGATTTCATGGAGATGGCGCAGCTGGCGCTGCAGGCCGAACTGCCCACCGAAGGCAAGAAGGTCGTCGACCAGGGGTTCGCCGCGGGCGTGCTCGGCGTCGGCCCGCAAGCCGAGCGGCACAAGCGGCTGCGCGACCTGGTCGACAAGCGGCTCGCCGAAGACCGGGCCGGTCGCGCCAGGGACGTCCGCGACGCGATGGCCGCGAAGAGCGGCGACGACCTTGTCTCGGAGGGGTTCAACCTGGTCTATTCCGGGCGGGCTGCAGAGGGCGTCAAGCTGATGCAGGAAGGCATCGCCAAGGACGGGCTGAAGCGCCCGGAAGACGCCAAGCTGCATCTCGGCATCGCCCAGTTGATCGCCGGCGACAAGGCGAAGGCACAGGCCACCTTCAAGACGGTTCAGGGCACCGATGGCACCGCCGACCTGGCGCGACTGTGGGCGCTCTACGCGCGTCGCGCCAAGGCCTGAGCGACGAGTCCACTGAACGCGACTGTCGGGCGCCCAACGCGCCCGACACTCATTTCGGCGCCATACGGATAGCACCGTCGAGGCGGATCACCTCTCCGTTGAGCATGTCGTTGACGATGATCTGGTGCACGAGCTTGGCGTAGTCGGCCGGCGTGCCGAGGCGGCTCGGGAACGGCACGCTCGCGGCCAGCGCCTGCTGCACCTCGGCCGGCATCGTGAAGAGCATGGGGGTGCCGAAAATGCCCGGCGCGATCGTCATGTTGCGGATGCCGCTTCGCGCCAGATCGCGGGCGATCGGCAAGGTCATGCCGACGATGCCGCCCTTCGACGCCGAATAGGCCGCCTGGCCGATCTGGCCGTCGTAGGCGGCGACGCTGGCGGTCGAGATGCAGACGCCGCGCTCGCCGGTCGGCTCGGGTGCATTGCGGGCCATGGCCTCGGCGGCCAGCCGGATCATGTTGAAGCTGCCGATCAGGTTGACGGTGACGACCTTGGTGAACAGCGCCAGCGAATGGGCGCCGTCCTTGCCCACGGTCTTCGCCGCCGGCCCGATGCCGGCGCAGTTGACCAGCCCGAACAGGGCCCCGAGTTCGCCCGCCTTGGTGATGGCGCGGCCGGCGTCGGCTTCCTGGCTGACGTCGCACGCCACGAAGCTGGCCCCGAGCTCCGTCGCCAAACCTTGGCCGCGCTCCGCTTGAACGTCCGCGATCACGACCTTGGCGCCATGGTCGGCGAGCATGCGCGCCGTGCCTTCCCCGAGGCCCGACGCGCCGCCGGTGACGATGAAGACCTTGCCAGCGATGTCCATGCGTGCTCCTTGTCTAGGGGGCGAGGGCGGCGAGCGCCCGGGCCGTGATCTCGTCGACGCTGCCGCTGCCGTCGATCCGCCGGCAGGCGGGGGCGCCCGGCGCACCGGACGCCGCCCACGCCTCGTAATAGGCGACCAGGGGGCGCGTCTGCTGCGCGTAGACCTCGAGGCGCTTTCTGACCGTGGCCTCGAGGTCGTCGACACGCTGGATCAGCGCCTCGCCGGTGACGTCGTCGCGGCCCTCGACCTTCGGCGGGTTGAAGCGCACGTGGTAGGTCCGGCCCGATGCCGCGTGCACCCGGCGCCCGCTCATCCGCTCGATGATGGCCTGGTCGGGCACGTCGATCTCGAGCACGGCATCGAGCGCCACGCCGGCCGTGCGCATGGCCTCGGCCTGCGGGATCGTGCGCGGAAAGCCGTCGAACAGGAAGCCGTTGGCACAGTCGGGCTGGGCGATGCGTTCGCGGACCAGGCCGATGATGATGTCGTCGCTGACGAGGGTGCCGGAGTTCATCACCTTCTTGGCCGCCAGGCCGAGCGGCGTTCCTGCAGCCACCGCCGCGCGCAGCATGTCTCCGGTCGAGATCTGGGGGATCGCGAAGTGCTTGCAGATGAAGGCGGCCTGCGTTCCCTTTCCGGCGCCAGGCGCGCCCAGGAGGATCAGTCTCATGGCGTCTCGTCCCGATGAATCCAGCGCGACGCGCGACGCGCCGGCCGCGACGCGAAGCGCCGTCGACGCGGCATGATAGGGGGCGCCATCGCCGCCCCCAAAGGCGTGCGCTCAGGCAAAACCCGCCCCTCCGTCCGACTCGAACAAGGTGCGGGCGCGTGCCAGGTCGGCCGGTGTGTCGATGCCGATTCCGGCGCGCCCCGCTGCGACATGCACGGCGATACGATGGCCGTGCCAGAGCACGCGCAGCTGCTCGAGCTGCTCGGCGTCTTCCAGGGGGCTGCGGCGCAGCGCCGCGAAGCCGCGCAGGAACGCGGCGCGGTAGGCATACACACCGACGTGTTGCAGCGGCGCGGCCGAGGCGGGCAGGCGGCCCGGGCCGGCATCGCGCGGCCAGGGCACGGGTGCACGCGAGAAATAGAGGGCACGCGCGTCGGCGTCGAGGACGACCTTGACGACGTGCGGGTCGGCGAAGTCGGTGACATCGGCGATCGGATGCGCGACGGTGCTCATCACGCAGTCGGCGCGCGCCACGAGGAGCGCCGCGCAAGCGTCGACGAGGGCAGGGTCGAGCATCGGCTCGTCGCCCTGGACGTTGACGACGACGTCATCGCCGTCGAGGTCGAGAAGCGTGCAGGCCTCGGCCAGCCGGTCGCTGCCGCTGGCGTGATGGCTGCCGGTCAGCACGGCCTTCACCCCGTGGCTCGCGCAGGCGGCCATGATCGCGACATCGTCGGCGGCCACCATGACGCGGTTGGCGCCCGATCGGGCAGCGCGACGGGCGACGCGCACGATCATCGGCACGCCGCCGATGTCGGCCAGCGGCTTGCCCGGCAAGCGGGTCGAGGCGAGCCGGGCCGGGATCAGGACATCGAATGCCACGCCGGCTCAGGGCGTCGGGGCTGCGCCCGGCTCGCCGTCGATCGCGCGGGCCTCGTTCTCCAGCATCACCGGGATGCCGTCGCGCACGGGGAAGGCAAGCCGGTCGGCCAGGCAGACGAGCTCCTGGCGCTCGTGCTGCGGTGGTCGCCAGTGCTGCAATGGCCCCTTGCAGAGCGGGCAGACGAGCAGCTCAAGCAGGCGTGTTTCCATTCGGTTCCAGCGAGGTGGGGGCGACGGGAGCGGGCGTGGGAGATGACAGGAGGGCCAGCAGTGCCGCCTCGAATGCCGGCTCGGGATCGAAGTCTAGCGCCGCCACCCAGACGTGGCAGCCAATGCGCCGCTCGGGCACGAGCTTGATGGCGTCCTTCTCGGTGACGATCACGTCGGTGGCCCGGGTCGGCCAGGGCAGGACGGCGAAATCGTGGTGGTCCGGCAGCGCCAGCTCGATTGCGTCGAGGCCGTGCTCTCGAAGCATGGCGAAGAAGCGCTCGGGCCGGGCCAGCCCGGCGGCGGCAACGACCATCGGCCGGCCGCGCAGGACGTCGAGGTCTTGCGGCGTGACGGCCGGGTCGCGCCACCAGTCGCCCAGGGGCACGACCCCGGCGATGCGCCGCTCGCCGCTGTAGCCGGGGAGGGGGGTGGTCGCTCGCTCGGCGTTGTAGAGCACGAGCTGGCGCGGGCCGAGCCGGCGCGGCAGTCGTTGCCGCAACGGTCCCGCAGGGAGCAGTCGGCCGTTGCCGGCGCCGCGCTCGTCGAACACGATCACCTCGACATCACGACCAAGAGCGAGGTGCTGCAGGCCGTCGTCGGCAACGATGATGTCGACGCCGGGATGGGCCTGCAGAAGCGCGTGGCCGGCGGCTACCCGATCGGCGGCGACGACGATCGGGACACCGGTGCGGCGGCGCAGCAGCACCGGCTCGTCCCCTCCCTCCAGCGCGGTGGTGGCGGCACCGATCTCGAGTCGATCGGTTCGCTGGCGTCCGTAGCCGCGTGAGACGATGCCCGGGGAAAAGCCGTGTCGTCTCAGAATTGCGGTGATGGCGATCACCGCAGGCGTCTTGCCGGCGCCGCCGGCGAGGAGGTTGCCGACGACGATGACGGGCACCGGCAGATCGGCCGTCGGCCTGGCGCCGAAACGGTAGGCGGTGCGGCGAAGGGCGGTCGCTGCCTCGTAGGCGAAGGACAGGGGGAGCAAGGCGGTGCTGGCGGCGCCGCGGGCCGACCAGGTGCGCTGAAGCGCATCGGCGATGCGCTCGCGCCTGGACGGCAGCGCCGCCATCGCTCAGCGTGCTGCGCCGGCCGACGACTGCGTCGCGAAGGTGATCCGCGCCAGGCCGGCGCGGCGTGCCGCATCCATCACGTTGATCACGCTCTGGTGGGCCGAGGTCGCGTCGGCCGAGACGATCAGGACCATCTCGCTCGATCCGCCCGCGGCCGCGACCAGTTCGGCGGCCAGGGCGTCGACGCTGCGCCCGTCGACGGGCTTCTTGTTCACGGCGTACCGGCCGTCGGCCGATACCGCGACGACGATCTCGTTGGGCCGGTCGCGTGCCTTGTCGGCATCGGCGACGGGCAGCGTGACCTGCAGCTCGGTGAACTTCGAGTACGTCGTCGACAGCATGAGAAAGATGAGGATGACGAGCAGCACGTCGATGAACGGGATCAGGTTGATCTCCGGTTCGTCGGGGCGGGGCTTGCGAAAGTTCACCGCGTCACTGGCGTGGCACCGCGAAGCGCATCAGATGCGGGACGAGCCGGTGCGCCGCCTGCTCCATGTCGAGCGTGTAGGCGTCGACGAGGCCGCGGAAGTAGCGATAGAACATCAGGGACGGAATGGCGATCATCAGCCCGAAGGCCGTGTTGTAGAGGGCGATCGAGATGCCGTGCGCGAGCAGCGCGGGGTTGCTCGCGCCGGTGGGCGCCTGCGAGCCGAAGATCTCGATCATTCCGATCACCGTGCCCATCAGGCCAAGCAGCGGGGCCGCCGAGGCGATCGTTCCGAGCGTGTTCAGGTAGCGCTCGAGACGGTGCACGGCGGCCCGGCCGGCCGCCTCGAAGGTGTCGCGCAGCGCCGGTTCGGTGATCCTCGGTTCGGCGACGACCGCACGCAGGCCTGTCGCCAGGACGGTGCCGAGCACGGAGTTCTCGGCCAGCTTGTTGACGACGTCGGGTGGAGGAAGGTGGGCGCGCGTGACGGAAACCACTTCGTCGAGGAGCCGTGGCGGTGCAACCCGGACCCGGCGCAGGCTAGACAGTCGTTCAATCACCAGTGCCAGCGCCGCAATCGAACAGATGAGCAATGGCCAGATGGGCCAACCTGCGGCTTGTATGATCGAAAGCAATATGGCCCTTTCCGTCGGCGGCTTCGTCGGCGGCCCGGTTGCCTGCCGCAGTCGAATTATCGCCTGCTCCGCGCTACACCCCGCAGTGGAGGTGCGAGGCCCACGGCGTCGACGTGATCGGGCCGCGAGGCGCGCCGTCGACGCGCGCAAACCATCCACCGCCAGCGTGGAAAACTTTGTGGACAACGCTGGTGGGTCGTGCCGCAAAGCAAGCACACGCGCGGCATCGAACGCTTTGCTGAATATTTGGGCAAAAAATTAGTGTTTGCATTCAATGACTTGAGAGGTGTTTCCATGGCATCGGCGTGGCTACCGCCGCGCCAGCCCAGCAACGGCGCGGCTGTGGATTGTTCGAGGCGCGCCAAGCCTCGCTCTGGCGGTGGTTGAGGGCCTCGAACGGCGACCCCGCGGCGCCGCCTGGCAGGTCGGCGAGCTGCTCGCCGTCGTCGCCGATCATGTTCGCCAGTCGTTCCCGACCTGCCTCGTGCAGGGCGAGATCTCCGGTTTCTCGCGCGCCGCGAGCGGTCACTGCTACTTCAACCTGAAGGACCCTTCGGGCGGGGCAACGTTGCGCTGCGCACTCTTCAGGCGAGCGGCCGCGCTGTGCGACTTCCTTCCGGCCGACGGCCACGCCGTCGAGCTGCGCGGACGGGTCGACGTCTACGAGCAGCGCGGCGAGGTCCAGCTGGTCGTCGAATCGATGCAGCGCAGCGGCGCCGGAGCGCTTTACGAGCGCTTCCTCCGCCTGCGTGCCATGCTGGCGAGCGAGGGGTTGTTCGACGAAGCGAAGAAGCGACCGCTGCCGGCCTTCCCGCGCACGATCGGGATCGTCACCTCGCTCGGCGGCGCCGTCCTGCACGACGTCGCGACCACGCTCGCGCGTCGCTCGCCGCAGGTCACGGCCATCGTCTACCCGAGTCTGGTCCAGGGCCCGGACGCGCCTGCCGCGCTCTGCGAGGCACTGCGCACGTCGGCGAACCGCGCCGAGGTCGACGTGCTCGTCGTCTGTCGCGGCGGCGGGTCGCTCGAGGACCTCTGGGCGTTCAACGACGAACGTGTCGTGCGTGCAATCGGCGCCTCACCGATGCCGGTCGTGAGCGCGGTCGGCCACGAGACGGATGTGACGCTCGCCGACCTCGCCGCCGACCTGCGGGCGCCGACGCCGACCGCCGCCGCTGAGCTCGTCGCGCCGGCGGCCGCGCAGGAAGGGCAGCGCCTCGACGCACTCAACACCGGACTGATACGCTTGACCAGCACCGGCCTGGACGCGCGCGCGCAGCATCTCGACCGGCTCGGCCTGCGACTGGCGCGCCCTGCCGACGACGTGCGCCATCGCCTCGCCGCGCTCGAGGCACTGGATCGCCGGCTCGCGGCGACCCCGCATCGGGCCCTCGAACTCGCCCGCCATCGCTGCGGCACCCTGGCCCAGCGGCAGGCGCACGCCACCGCGCTGGCCCGGGCGCGCCTGACGGCCCGGATCGATCATCTCGATGTCCGGTTGCGCGCCGTCGATCCCGGGCGCGTGCTGGCCCGCGGCTTCGCCCTGCTCACCGACCCCGACGGCCACCCACTGGGCTCGGTCGCCCGGCTCGAGGTCGGCCAGGGTGTCGTAGCCCGGCTGCACGACGGCAGCGCCCGGCTCGACGTCGTCGCACTCCAGCCTTGCGTCGCCGATGGGGCCTAGCGCCATGCGCCTTTCGCCGTCCCGGCAGCCTGCCGTCCCCCTTCCCATAGCGTGAGCAGGCCCTAGCCGGGCACGATGGCTGCCGCAGCAGGCAGCTCCCTACAATCCTGTCACGACCCAACCCGCCCGAGGAACGCCATGGAACATACCCTGCCGCCGCTGCCCTATGCCAAGGATGCGCTTGCCCCGCACGTCAGCCAGGAGACGCTCGAATACCACCACGACAAGCATCACAAGGCCTACGTCGACAAGCTGAACGAGCTGCAGAAGGGCACCGAATTCGAGTCGATGTCGCTCGAGGACATCATCAAGAAGGCCACCGGCGCCGTGTACAACAACGCCGCCCAGATTTCGAACCACACGTTCTTCTGGAGCTGCATGAAGCCGGGCGGTGGCGGCGAGCCGAGCGGCCCGCTGGCCGCAGCGATCAAGGCCAAGTGGGGCAGCCACGCCGCCTTCAAGGAAGCCTTCGCGAAAAGCGCCGTGGGCAATTTCGGCTCCGGCTGGACATGGCTGGTGAAGAAGGCCGACGGCGCCGTCGACATCGTCAACATGGGCGCGGCCGGCACCCCGATCACCACGGCCGACAAGGGCCTGCTCACCCTCGACGTCTGGGAGCACGCCTACTACATCGACTACCGCAACGCGCGGCCGAAGTGGGCCGAGACCTTCCTCGACAAGCTCGCGGACTGGGACTTCGCCGCCAAGAACTTCGGCTGACTCCCGCGCCACCCGGGGCGCCGTTTCGTGACGCGCTCAGCGCGCGAAAGGCGCCCCTCTGATTCGCGAGCCCGGCTTCACGCCACGCTTCGCGAACCAGCCTTCGTTCATCTCGAGGACGAAGCGCACCGGCCTGGCCGAGCAGTGACTCTCGAGGGTTTGCGGCGCCATGTGCTCTATGTTGACGATGCTGCCGTCGTCGGCGAGGAAGGCAACCGACAGCGGAATGAGCGTGTTCTTCATCCAGAAGCATTGCTGGCCGGCCCGCTCGAACTCGAACAGCATGCCCTGGTTGGCGCCCATCACCGGCCGGAACATCAACCCGGTCTGCAGTTCCGCCGGGCTTCGCGCCAGCTCGACGTCGATGTAGTGGATGCCCGCGCTCAGGCGGATCGACGGCAGCTTCTGCGGTCCGTCCTGGGCCAACGGGGCAGCGCAGGCGGCGAGCGCCAGCAGGAGCGCAGCGAGCGCCCGGTGAGTGATGGTCATGGTTCGCATCCGACTTAGAATTTCAGGTTGATCCACCTGCAGAGCGGAGACTCATTTTCATGTATCAGCACATCAAGGTGCCCAAGGCCGGGCAGAAGATCAAGGTCAATCCCGACTTCTCGCTCGTGATGCCCGACGAGCCGATCATTCCCTATATCGAGGGCGACGGCACCGGAGTCGACATCACGCCGGTGATGATCAAGGTCGTCGATGCCGCGGTCGAGAAGGCGTATGGCGGCAAGAAGAAGATCCACTGGATGGAGATCTACGCCGGCGAGAAGTCGACCCGCGTCTACGGCCCCGACGTCTGGCTGCCGCCGGAAACGCTCGAGGTGCTTCGCGACTACGTCGTCTCCATCAAGGGCCCATTGACGACACCGGTGGGCGGCGGCATCCGCTCGTTGAACGTCGCCCTTCGCCAGGAGCTCGATCTCTACGTCTGCCTGCGGCCCATCCAGTACTTCAAGGGTGTTCCCTCACCGGTGAAGGCGCCGGAAAAGACCAACATGGTGATCTTCCGGGAGAACTCCGAGGACATCTACGCCGGCATCGAGTTCGAGGCAGAAAGCGAGAAGGCCAAGCGTCTGATCAAGGTCCTGCAGGACGACTTCGGCGTCAAGAAGATCCGCTTTCCCGCCACCTCCGGCATCGGCATCAAGCCGGTCTCGAGGGAAGGCACGGAGCGGCTGGTGCGCAAGGCGATCCAGTACGCGATCGACAACGACAAGCCGTCGGTGACCCTGGTGCACAAGGGCAACATCATGAAGTTCACGGAAGGTGCCTTCCGCGACTGGGGCTATGGCTTGGCGGCTGCCGAGTTCGGCGCCAAGCCCATCGACGGCGGGCCGTGGTGCATGTTCAAGAACCCGCGCACGGGCAAGGAGATCGTCGTCAAGGACGTGATCGCCGACGCCTTCCTGCAGCAGATCCTGCTTCGGCCGGCCGAGTATTCGGTCATCGCCACGCTCAACCTGAACGGCGACTACGTCTCCGATGCATTGGCCGCCCAGGTGGGCGGCATCGGCATCGCCCCGGGTGCCAACATGAGCGATTCGATCGCGATGTTCGAGGCCACCCACGGCACAGCCCCGAAGTACGCCGGCAAGGACTACGTCAACCCGGGCTCCGAGATCCTCTCGGCCGAGATGATGCTGCGCCACATGGGCTGGACCGAGGCGGCCGACCTTGTCATCAGCTCGATGGAGAAGTCGATCCTGTCGAAGAAGGTCACTTACGACTTCGCCCGCCTGCTCGACGGCGCCACCCAGGTCTCGTGCTCCGGCTTCGGCCAGGTGATGATCGACCACATGTGAACGCGGCCTCGTGCCCCGTGAAGCCCGCCCGTTCGGCGGGCTTTTTTCTTGCCCGACGGAGCCAACGGGTGCCTTGGCGTCAGCCGGCGGCGCCGCGGACCCGAGCATCGGCGGCCTTGTGAACTAGTCGTCGGGGGCCATATCAAACGGACCGCGGCGCGAAGCTTGCGACTCGATAGAATGAATTCATGCCCGCTGATCCCACGCCTGCGCCGGCTCCGCCTGTCACCCGGCCCGATGACGGGCAGGGTGCCGTCGTGGTCGAGCGCCAGACGAAAAAGACCGAGCCGCCGCGGATGTACCAGGTCGTCCTGTTGAACGATGACTACACCCCGATGGAGTTCGTCGTGATGGTCCTGCAGGAGTATTTCAACCACGATCTCGAGACGGCGACGCAGATCATGCTCAAGATCCATCACGAGGGCCGCGGCGTCTGTGGCGTCTTTTCGAAGGACGTCGCCGCGACGAAGGTCGAACTGGTGCTCGCTGCCGCGCGCCGCGGTGGCCACCCGCTGCAATGCACTATGGAGTCCGCATGATTGCGCAAGAGTTGGAAGTCAGCTTGCATATGGCCTTCGTCGAGGCCCGCCAGCAACGCCATGAGTTCATCACCGTCGAGCACCTGCTCATGGCGCTGCTCGACAACCCGTCGGCAGCCGAGGTGCTGCGCGCCTGCACGGCCAATCTCGAGGACCTGAGAAAGAGCCTGGTCGGCTTCATCAAGGAGAACACGCCCACCGTGGGCGGCGCAGACGAAGTCGACACGCAGCCGACCCTTGGTTTCCAGCGGGTCATTCAGCGGGCGATCATGCACGTGCAGTCGACCGGAAGCGGCAAGAAGGAAGTGACCGGCGCCAATGTGCTCGTCGCCATCTTCGGCGAGAAGGATTCGCACGCCGTCTATTACCTCCACCAGCAGGGCGTGACCCGGCTCGACGTCGTCAATTTCATTGCCCACGGCATCAAGAAGAGCGACCCGCCGGAGCCCGCCAAGCCGGGCGAAGGCGGCGGTGCCGGCGCCGACGCCGAGAAGGACGATGGCGATGGCAAGGGCTCGCCGCTCGACCAGTTCACGCAGAACCTCAACCAGCTCGCCCGCGATGGCAAGATAGATCCGCTGATCGGCCGCGAGCACGAGGTCGAGCGGGTGATCCAGATCCTCTGCCGCCGGCGCAAGAACAATCCTCTGCTGGTCGGCGAGGCCGGGGTCGGCAAGACAGCGATCGCCGAGGGCCTGGCCTGGCGCATCACGCAGAGCGAGGTGCCAGAGGTGCTCGCCGAATCCGTCGTCTATTCGCTCGACATGGGTGCGCTGCTCGCCGGCACCAAGTACCGCGGCGATTTCGAGCAGCGCTTGAAGGGCGTGCTCAAGCACCTGAAGGACCAGCCGAACGCGATCCTCTTCATCGACGAGATCCACACCCTGATCGGCGCCGGCGCCGCCTCGGGCGGAACGCTCGATGCGAGCAACCTGCTCAAGCCCGCGCTGAGCTCCGGCGCCATGAAGTGCATCGGCGCCACGACCTTCACCGAGTACCGCGGCATCTTCGAGAAGGACGCGGCGCTGTCGCGCCGGTTCCAGAAGATCGACGTCGTCGAGCCGTCGGTCGAGGAGACGATCGAGATCCTGAAGGGTCTGAAGTCTCGCTTCGAGGAGCACCACAGCGTCAAGTACGCGCCCGCGGCGCTTCAGGCGGCGGCCGAGCTCTCGGCCAAGTACATCAACGACCGGCACCTGCCCGACAAGGCGATCGACGTGATCGACGAAGCCGGGGCGGCGCAGCGCATCCTGCCCAAGAACAAGCAGAAGAAGACGATCACGCGCGGCGAGGTCGAGGAAATCGTGGCCAAGATCGCGCGCATCCCGCCGGCAAGCGTGTCGAGCGACGACCGCTCGAAGCTGAAGACCCTCGACCGCGACCTGAAGAGCGTCGTCTTCGGCCAGGAGCCGGCGATCGACGCGCTGGCCTCGGCGATCAAGATGGCGCGCTCCGGGCTCGGCCGGCCCGACAAGCCGATCGGCTCGTTTCTCTTCAGCGGCCCGACCGGTGTCGGCAAGACCGAGGTTGCCAAACAGCTCGCGTTTGTCCTCGGCATCGAGCTGATCCGCTTCGACATGAGCGAGTACATGGAACGCCACGCCGTCAGCCGACTGATCGGCGCGCCGCCGGGCTACGTCGGCTTCGACCAGGGCGGCCTGCTCACCGAGGCGATCTCGAAGAAGCCGCACGCCGTGCTCCTGCTCGACGAGATCGAGAAGGCGCACCCCGACGTCTTCAACGTGCTGCTGCAGGTCATGGACCACGGCACGCTGACCGACAACAACGGACGCAAGGCCGACTTCCGAAGCGTCATCATCGTCATGACGACGAATGCCGGCGCCGAGGCGCTCAACAAGGCGTCGATAGGTTTCACGAACTCGAAGGAGGCCGGCGACGAGCTGGCCGACATCAAGCGGCTGTTCACGCCCGAGTTCCGCAACCGCCTCGATGCCACCGTCAGCTTCAAGGCGCTCGACGAGGAGATCATCCTGCGCGTGGTCGACAAGTTCCTGCTCCAGCTCGAGGGCCAGCTGGCCGAGAAGAAGGTGGAGGTCACGTTCACCGACGGCCTGCGCGCGCAGCTGGCGAAGAAGGGCTTCGATCCACTGATGGGTGCACGGCCGATGCAGCGACTGATCCAGGACACGATCCGAAGGGCCCTGGCCGACGAGCTGCTGTTCGGCAGGCTCGTCGACGGTGGTCGCCTCACGGTCGACGTCGACGCCGACGGCAAGCCGGTGCTCGACATCCAGCCGAACAAGAAGAGCGACAAGCCGAAGGCCGAGCCGGCAACTACGGCGTAGCGGGCGTCGACCCGGCGGGCTCGCGCCACGCTGCGGGGTCCTGCCGGTAGAAGGCGGCGAGCAGCTCATAGGTGCGCGGCCGCTCGGCTCGCAGTTCGAGCGGCGCGACGAAGAAGGCCTCCGAAGCGACGGCGAAGAACTCCTCGAGCGTCTTCGCGCCGTAGGGGTCGAGAAAGGTCGGATCGTCCCGGTCGACGCGGCCGCCGAATCGCTTCCACTCGCGCGACAGGGAGCGAAGCCAGGCGCCACGCACCGTCTGCGGATCGGCGCTCTCCGGATGGGCCGTGATGTCGCGATGCATGTCGATCACGTGAGCGAACTCGTGGACGACGACGTTGTAGCCCTGGTCGGCGGAGGCGCCCGCCTGTTCGACGTCTTGCCAGGCGAGCATCACCGGGCCGCCGTGCATCGCCTCCCCGGACAGCTCCTCGTCGAACGCGTGGACGACGCCATCGTCTCCGGCCACTTCGCGACGGGCGACTACGGCATCCTCGTGCACGACGATGCCGACGAAGCCGCCATACCAGTCGAGGCCGAGCTTGAGGGCGGGCAGGCACGCCTGTGCGGCGATCGCCACGGCCATCGTATCGTCGACGACGAGCCCGCGGGTGCCGGCGAACTCCTTCTCGGCGAGGAACAGCGTCGTCATCTCCCGAAGTTGGGCTAGATCGTCGGTGCTGCGCGCGCCGAGGAAGGCGTAGCGCGAGAGCGTGCCTTGCCACAGCGGCTCGGGTACCGAGCGTCGGGCCAGCGTGCGCCGGCGTCGCCAGCGGCGCCACCAGCCGGTCACGTCGAGGCGCCGCCTTCGCTCGTCGCGCCGCCTTCAGGGCCGATCCGCTCGAGGCCACCGGCCTGCCAGCGGAGCACGTCGGCACGCGGCGGTTCGGCGGCGTCGAGGTCCCAGTCGCTGAGCACAACCCGCGAACGGCCCGGCGCCAGTTCGTGGCGTGCCGGGGCGTGCGTATGGCCGTGGACCAGCGTCGGCGCGTTGGCGCCTTCCAGCCAGGCGAGGACGGCAGCGGCATCGACGTCGGCGACGGTGGCGCGAGCGGTGCCGTGCTCGCGACCGCTTCGCCGCCGGACCGCGCGGCCGGCGACGTCGCGCCAGGGCCTCGGCAGCGCCAGGAAGGCGCGCTTCGACGTGGGGTGGCGGACGACGCGGCGAAAGCGCTGGTAGCCGACATCGTCGAGGCAGAGCGCGTCGCCGTGCGAGACGAGCAGCCGCTGACCGAATGCCGAGATCACCGTCGGGTCGTGCAGGCGCATGACGCCGCTCTGCTCGAGCAGAGCATCGCCGACGAGGAAATCGCGGTTGCCGGGCATGAAGGCGATCGTCCGCCGGGTCGCGGCCTCCTTCAAAACGTCGACGCAGCGCGACTCGAACGCCTGCTCGCCGATGTCGTCGCCGATCCAGAGCTCGAACAGGTCGCCGAGGATGAACACGGCATCGGCCCGCGTCTGGCGCAGGTGCGCCGCCCAGGCTTCGAAGGCCCTGGGCGTCGTCGCGGCCAGGTGCAGGTCGCTCAGGAAATCGATGGCCCGCCAGGAGGCCGGCGCCTCGAACGTCGGCGTCGCTTCGGGCAGCGGCAGCGGCGTCGCCGGCGCGGGTCTCGCGGCCACCCGGTGCGATCAGCCGACGACGGTGGCGCGAGTGATCGTCACGTCGTCGAGCGGGACGTCGGCATGGCCGCCGCGGTTGCCGGTGCGCGAGCGCTCGATCGCGTCGACAACGTCGGTGCCGGAGACGACCTTGCCGAACACGCAGTAGCCCCAGCCCTGCTGCGTCGGTGCCTTGTGGTTGAGGAACTCGTTGTCGGCGCCGTTGATGAAGAACTGCGCGGTCGCCGAATGCGGATCCGAGGTGCGCGCCATGGCCACGGTGTAGCGGTCGTTCTTGAGGCCGTTCGACGCCTCGTTCTGGATCGACGATCCGGTGGGCTTTTGCGTCATGCCGGGCTCGAAGCCGCCGCCCTGGACCATGAAGCCCTTGATGACGCGGTGAAACACGGTGCCGTCGTAGTGGCCGTTCTCGACGTTGACGAGGAAATTCTTCACCGTCTCGGGTGCCTTCTCGTCGTCGAGTTCGAGGCGGATCGTGCCCTGGCTGGTTTCGAGGTCGACTTGTTTGGTCACGTCATTTCTCCACGGTGGCTCGTTTGATGATGATGGGTTGCAGTGGCACGTCGCCGGGGCCGGTCGGGGTGGCCTTGATCTTGTCGACCACATCCATGCCTTGCACGACCTTGCCGAACACGGCGTAGCCGTTGCCGTCTCGCGACTGTGCCTGATTCAGGAAGTCGTTGTCCTTGACGTTGATGAAGAACTGCGCCGTGGCCGAGTTCGGGTCGTTGGTGCGCGCCATCGAGACCGTGCCGCGCCGGTTGGTGAGCCCGGTTCGGCTCTCGAGAGCGATCGGCGCGTCGGTCGGCTTTTCCTTCATGTCGGCCGTCATGCCGCCGCCCTGGATCATGAAGTTGTCGATCACGCGGTGGAAGATCGTGCCGTTGTAGTGGCCGGACTTCACGTACTTCAGAAAGTTCTCGACCGTCTTCGGCGCCTTGGCGGCGTCGAGTTCGATCACGATGTCACCGGCGCTGGTCGCCAGGTGAACCTTCTGCGCGAGCGCAGGCGCCGAGGCGGCGAGGGTCGCTGCGGTGGCGGCGGCGAGCAACAGGCGGGACAAGGGCTTCGACATGGGCAACCTCCTGGCGTCGATCGAGGGGTTCACTGGCGGACCGGTGTACGGCCCGGAATGGGTTGGCGGGTCGTGATCTCGCGCACGATGGCCAGCTTCGCCGGCACGGTGGCGTTGCCAGGCTCCAGGCGCAACGCCTTCGCGTACTCCTGGCCGGCCAGGACGGCGTAGACGTCGCCGAGATTCTCGTGTGCCGTCGCGTAGAGCGGATTGAGGCGCAGCGACTCTTCGAGCTCGGCTCGGGCCTTGCTGAAATCACCGGCCGCCGCATGCAGCGCGGCGAGGTTGTTGTGCGGTTCGGCCAGCTCGGGATAGTCCCGCGTCAGTTGCTCGAGCAGGGCGGTGGCCTCGCCGGCGCGTCCGCCTTCGGCCAGGACCACGGCCTTCAGG
The DNA here is from genome assembly GCA_038225015.1 of Burkholderiales bacterium. GTDB lineage: Bacteria > Pseudomonadota > Gammaproteobacteria > Burkholderiales > Burkholderiaceae_C > Schlegelella_A. Next base: position 3,334 of record JBBRFB010000019.1, on the reverse strand, counting down.
AATCGCATCTGGGCATCGCGGGGATGGGCCGCCAGGTATTGATCTGCTCGCGCCAGCGACGCTGCGGTCTGCCCCGCATGCTGCAGCCTCGTCACCTCGCCGAGCTCATCGGCGAGCGCTGCCTGAGCGTGCGGCACCAGGGCAATGACGAGCCCGAACGCAACGACAACTTCGCGGAATTTCATCGTCAAGACTGGCTGGCGGTGCCGACTCGGTTGCGTCGATCGAGGTGCTCTGGAGGCAAGCACGACCGCTATACTGATTCGATTGTAAGGTACCTCCCGACGGCGGTTGCGACCGGTCCGAGGCCTCTTTCGACGCGCGCCGCCAAGGGCGCTGTCCCTCGGCGACACACAGCGCAGCCGGCCCACGACGACCGTTTCTGGCTCCATGACACTTCGCATCCACAACACGCTGTCCCGAGCCACCGAAGCGTTCACGCCCATCGAGCCGGGCCATGTACGCCTGTACGTGTGCGGCATTACCATCTACGACCTCTGCCACATGGGGCATGCCCGCTTCATGATGGCGTTCGACATGGTGCAGCGCTGGCTTAAAACGCTCGGCTACCGCGTCACGTACGTTCGCAACGTGACCGACATCGACGACAAGATCATCAAGCGGGCGCTAGAGCGGGGAATCTCGATCCGGGCGCTGACCGACGAGAACATCGCGGCGCTGCGCGTCGACGCCGCCGCCCTCGGGCTCGAGCCACCGACGCATGAGCCCCGGGCCACGCAGTACGTCGCGCAGATGATCGACATGATCGCGACGCTGCAGGCCAAGGGGCTCGGCTACCAGAGCGAGGGCGGCGACGTCAACTTCGCGGTGCGCAAGTTCCCCGGCTACGGCAAGCTGTCGGGCAAGTCGATCGATCAGCTTCGCGCCGGCGAGCGTGTCGCCGTGCTCGACGGCAAGGAGGATCCGCTCGACTTCGTGATGTGGAAGGCGGCCAAGCCGAGCGAGCCCGACGACGCCAAGTGGCCGAGCCCGTTCGGCGCTGGCCGGCCTGGCTGGCACATCGAATGCTCGGCCATGTGCAAGGCCTTGCTCGGCGAACACTTCGACATCCACGGCGGCGGCCAGGACCTCCAGTTCCCCCACCACGAGAACGAGATCGCGCAAAGCGAGGGCGCCAGCGGCGGCCAGTTCGCCAACGTCTGGATGCACAACGGCCTGCTCAACGTCGACAACGAGAAGATGTCCAAGTCTTTGGGCAACTTCTTCACCATCCGCGACGTTCTGAAGCGCTACGACGGCGAGACGATCCGCTTCTACATGGCCCGTACCCACTACCGGAGCCCGTTCAATTTCAGCGATGTCGGTCTGGACGACGCGCGCAGCGCCTTGCGGCGGCTGTACACGGCGCTCGACGGCGTCGATGCCGGGCCGGGCGCGGTCGACTGGAGCGAGCCGCGTGCGGCGGCGTTTCGCGAGGCGATGAACGACGACTTCAACACGCCGATCGCCGTCTCGATCCTGTTCGAGCTGGCCGGGGAGGTGAACCGCCTTCGCTCTCCCGCGCTGGGCGATCTGCTGAAGGGCCTGGCCGGCACGCTCGGCATCCTCCAGCAGGCGCCGCGGGCGTTCCTGCAGGCCGGCGCCAGACTCGACGAGGAAAGCATCGCAGGGCAGATCGAGGAGCGCCGGCAGGCCAAGGCCTCCGGCGACTATCAGCGCGCCGACGCGATCCGCAAGAGCCTTGCCGAGCACGGCATCGAGCTCAAGGATTCGGCGCAGGACACGACCTGGGTCCGGGCCTGATGGCGCCGACCACAGCCGCGAAGGCGCTGGCCAGCCCGGCGTTCTGGGACGACGCCTGCAAGCACCTGAGCCGCCGCGACCGGGTGATGAAGAAGCTCATCCCCAAGTTCGGCGATGGTCGTCTCGAAAGCCGCGGCGATGCCTTCACGACGCTGGCGCGATCGATCGTCGGCCAGCAGATCTCGGTGAAGGCGGCGCAGTCGGTCTGGGACCGCTTCGTGGCTCTGACTACGGGGCCGACCCACCGGCTGCTTCCGGCCGCGGTGCTCGGCCTCGAGGCGCCGCAGATCCGCGCCGCGGGCCTCTCGGCGCGCAAGGTCGAATACCTTTGCGACCTGGCCCAGCATTTCGCGTCCGGCGCGGTGCATGTCGACCTCTGGCAGCGGATGGACGACGAAGCCATCATCGAGGAGCTGGTCGCGATCCGCGGTATTGGCCGCTGGACGGCCGAGATGTTCCTCATCTTCCACCTGCTCAGGCCCAACGTGCTGCCGCTCGACGACGTCGGCCTCATCAACGGCATCAGCGTCAACTACTTCAGCGGCGAGCCGGTATCGCGTGCCGAAGCCCGCGAAGTGGGCGATGCCTGGGCACCCTATCGCTCGGTGGCGACTTGGTACATTTGGCGAAGCCTCGATCCGGTGCCTGTGAGCTACTGATGAGCAAACGCCACTTCCTCGAGTTCGAGCAGCCCGTCGCCGAGCTGGAATCGAAGATCGACGAGCTGCGCTACGTGCAGAACGAGTCGGCCGTCGATATCTCCGAGGAGATCGACCGGCTGGCGAAGAAGAGCCTGCAGCTGACGAAGGACATCTACTCCGGCCTCTCGCCCTGGCAGGTGACGCAGATCGCCCGCCATCCGCAGCGCCCGTACACGCTCGACTATGTCGCCGAGGTGTTCACCGACTACCAGGAGCTGCACGGCGACCGCGCCTTCGCCGACGACCAGTCGATCGTCGGCGGCCTGGCCCGCTTCAACGGCCATGCCTGCGTTGTGCTCGGGCACCAGAAGGGGCGCGACACGAAGGAGCGCGCCTTGCGCAATTTCGGCATGTCGCGGCCCGAGGGCTACCGCAAGGCGCTGCGGCTCATGAAGACGGCCGAGAAGTTCGCCCTACCGGTTTTCACCTTCGTCGACACGCCCGGCGCCTACCCTGGCATCGGCGCCGAGGAGCGCGGCCAGTCGGAAGCGATCGGCCGCAACATCTTCGAAATGGCGCAGCTCGAGGTGCCCATCATCGTCACCATCATCGGCGAGGGCGGCTCCGGCGGCGCCCTGGCCATCAGCGTCGGCGACCAGCTGCTGATGCTGCAGTACTCGATCTACTCGGTGATCTCGCCGGAAGGCTGTGCGTCGATCCTGTGGAAGACGGCCGAGCGTGCCGCCGATGCTGCCGAGCAGCTCGGCATCACGGCGCATCGGCTGAAGGCGCTCGGCCTGGTCGACAAGATCGTCAGCGAGCCGGTCGGCGGCGCGCATCGCGACACCAGGCAGATGGCCGCCTTCCTGAAGCGGGCCCTGAACGACGCCTATCGCCAGGTTGCCGACCTGCCGCTGAAGGAGCTGATG
>JBBRFB010000018.1:0-36438 GCA_038225015.1 Burkholderiales bacterium | reverse complement strand
CGCTGGCGGGGGTGCCCGCCGCCGCAGGCGTGCCGGAGCCGGCCGCTGCCGACGCCGTTGCCGACGCGGTTGCCGACGCGGTTGCCGACGCGGTTGCCGAAGCCGCCGCCACGGACCGGCCGCGCGGCGCAGCTCAGGGGGCCAAGCCGACCGGGGAGCCGCGCCCGTTGCTTGCCGACGGTGAGGTGCCCCCGCCGGTGTATAGGACGCTGCTGCCGCCGGCGGCGACGTGGCGCTACGAGGTCCGGCGCCGCGTCCTGCGCGGCACCGGCGAGATCCGCTGGCAGCCCGGCGACGGCAGCTATCGGCTTCGCCTCGACGCTCGGCTCGCCGGGCTGCTGCATCTCGCGCAGACGAGCGAAGGCGGAATCGGCGCCGCCGGCCTCGAACCGGGGCGTTTTGTCGACCAGCGCGCCCGGCGGTCGCCGCAGGCGGTGAACTTCAGGCGCGACGCCGGCCGCGTGACCTTCTCGGGCCCCTCGCTGCAATGGCCGCTCCTGCCCGGCACGCAGGATCGGCTGAGCTGGATGATCCAGCTCGCCGGCATCGCTGCCGCGGACCCGGCCCTCGTCGACGCCGGCGCGCGGGTCGCCATGGTCGTCGTCGGGGCGCGCGGCGACGCGTCGGTCTGGATCCTGCGCTCGCTGGGCGCCGACAGCGTGGAGACGGCCGCCGGCATCGTCCCGGCCATCAAGCTCGTGCGCGACAACCGCTCGGGCTACGACTCCGGCTACGAGATCTGGCTCGACCCGGCGCAGGGCTTCCTGCCGGTGCATGCGACGCAGCGCAACGCACGCGGCGAGTCGGAGTTCGACCTCCTGCTCGAGCGCGTCGAGCGGTCGCCGTGACGGCCCGCTTGCAATCCGGTTCCCGGACCGCAGCTAGTGTCCAGGAGAGTCCGTCCATGCACATCCTCTACAACTCGGACAGCTTCGCTGTCGTCATGTTCGACATCCCCCAGGCCGGCGGCGAGGGCATCGCGCCCGCGGCGTCCCGCGGCGGCTTCGAGATCGTCGACAAGTTCGCGAAGAAGGACATCTTCATCGAGGGCGCGATGGCCGACAGCTTCAAGGCGGGCGTCGAGGCGCTGATGGCGACCCAGCCGAGCCCCGAGGACATCGACGACTACCTCGGCCAGTTCACCTCGCTGCGCTCGCAGCCGCTGGTCCTGCACTGAGCCTGCGGGCGGGTCGAAAGGCCGGCCCGGCGCGCCGACGCGCCACTCAAGTCGCGAGCCGCCGCACCGATAACGGTGCAGCGCGGCGTATCACCCGGATTCGCCGCTGCGAAAGTGCGTTCGACGAGGGCCTGCGGCCGAGCTGACGATGAATCCTGCGACCACCCCGGCGATGCCCGGCGCGCTCACGCTCGTTCTCGGCTTCTTCGTCAGCACGCTCGCCGCCTACGTCGCCCTCGACCTGGCGCGGCGGGTCCGCGTCCTGCGCACTCGCTCGGGTCTGCTCTGGCTGCTCGGCGCCGCGTCGGCGCTCGCGCTCGGCATCTGGTCGGGTCAGGTCATCGGCGTCGCCGCCGAGCCGCTCGCGTACCCCGTCGGCTACGACCTCTGGGGCGCGCTCGCCGCCGGCCTGGCCGCCGTGGTCGTCGGCGTCGCCGGCATCGGCGCCGTTAGCGGCCGGATTGCGACGCCGGCCCGGGTCGGCTTTGCCGCCCTGGCGCTCGGCTTGGGCATGGTCGGTGTGCAGGCACTCACTTTGATACCAATTGGTGCACAACCTGGAATCATGTGGCAGCCGTTGACGCTCGTCGGTGCCTGCGCCGGCGCAGTGGGTGGATGCATGATGGCGCTCGGCGCCTTTTTCCGCGGCGGCGACCGGGCCCAGACCCCGTCGCTGCGTTGGCAGGTGACGGCCGCCTTCGTGCTCGGCATGACGATGGTGGTCTGCCAGCAGCTCGTGATCGGCGCCGCCGGCCTTGGCGAGCAGCAGTCGTCGGCCCACGCCGCCGGTCTGACGTCGGCGACGCTGACGCTCCTGGCGTCGGTCGGTTCGATCGCGCTGCTGCTGGTCGTCCTTCTCCTGTCCGTGCTCGAGGCGCGCCTGCGGCTGTCGCTGCGCCGGGCGGAGTCGGAGTTGCAGCGGCGCACCTTCCGCGACGGGCTGACCCGCCTGCCGAACCGGCTGATGTTCGAGGGCACGCTGGCCCACGACGTCCACAAGGCCGACGCCGCACGCGAGCGCATGGCGCTTCTCTTCATCGACCTCGACGGCTTCAAGCCGGTCAACGAGTCGCTGGGGCACCACACGGGAGACATGATGCTGCGCGAGATCGCGGCCCGGCTGAAGCGCTTCGCCCGCCCCGAGGACCGGGTCGCCCACCTCGGCGGCGACGAGTTCCTCATGCTCGTGCGCTGCAACCCGAGCGCCGAAGACGCCGCCATCTTCGCCGAGCGCCTGCAGGCCTCGATCGGCGAGCCGTGCTCGATGAACGGGCGCGAGGCGGCGGTGTCGAGCTCGGTCGGCATCGCCATGTACCCGGAGCACGCGACGACCTCCGAGCTCATTGCCCATGCCGAGGCGGCGATGCGGGCCGCCAAGAGCAGCGGCGGCGCGACCCACTGCTTCTTCGAGCCGCGCATGGTGAGCGGCGCCCGCGACCAGCTCGACCTGCTGCGCGACCTGCGCCGCGCCCTGGCCGAAGGCCAGCTGCACCTGCTCTACCAGCCGAAGATCCATGCCCCGAGCGGCGAGATCACCGGCGCCGAGGCGCTGATGCGCTGGAACCACCCCGAGCGCGGGCTGGTGCCGCCGGCGGTATTCATCCCGATCGCCGAGCGCTTCGGCCTGATCGGCGCGCTCGGCAACTGGCTGATCGAGGAAGCGTGCCGCCAGGCGGCGCAGTGGCGCGCCGAGGGCCTGCGCATGCGCGTCGCCATCAACCTGTCGGCCTACCAGCTTCGCCACGCCGACCTCGCCGACCGCATCGACGCCGCACTGCGCCGCAACGAGATCGCGCCCCAGCTCCTGACCTGCGAGATCACCGAATCGGTGGCGATGGAAGATGCGTCGAACGCCATCCGCATGGTCGAGCGCCTCGGCGCGATGGGCATCAACATCTCGATCGACGACTTCGGCACGGGGTATTCGAGCCTGGCCTACCTGCGCAAGCTCCATGCCGGCGAGCTGAAGATCGACCGAAGTTTCGTGCTCGACCTCGAAACCAGCTCCGACGCGCGCGCCGTCGTCGACGCCATCGTCAAGCTGGCCGAGGCGCTCGGCCTGAAGGTCGTCGCCGAGGGCGTCGAGACCGAGGCCCAGCACCAGATCCTGCGCTCGTTCGGCTGCCACGAGCTGCAGGGGTACCTGTTCGCCCGGCCGATGTCGGCGCGGGCGCTCTCGGCGTGGGCCATGGACGACGCCGGGCCGCGGACGATCGAGTTCCGCGACTCGCTCTACCGCATCACCGCGTCCGGGGCGCTGCACTGACGCAACGCGACTGGCGCGCCGCGCCGCCGCGTCCGCGCTCGCCGCTGACCCTTTCTACAATGGCGGCATGAACCTGCCGCAGTACACACGCGCCGCGGCCTTGCCGGGAATCATGCGCCAGCGCATCGTCATCCTCGACGGCGCGATGGGCACGATGATCCAGCGCCATCGGCTGGGCGAAGCCGACTACCGCGGCGAGCGCTTCAAGGACCACCCGAAGAGCCTGAAGGGCAACAACGAGCTGCTCCAGTTCAGCCGGCCCGATCTCATCCGCGAGATTCACGGCCAGTACCTGCAGGCGGGTGCCGACATCGTCGAGACGAACACCTTCGGCGCGACGCGAGTCGCCCAGGCCGACTACGGGCTGGCGGCCTACGCCCGCGAGATGAACGTCGCCGCGGCGCGTCTGGCCCGCGAGGCCTGCGACGCGCACTCCAGCGCCGACAAGCCGCGCTTCGTCGCCGGTGCGCTCGGCCCGACGCCGAAGACGGCGAGCATCAGCCCCGACGTCAACGACCCCGCGGCCCGCAATATCACCTTCGCCGAGCTGCGCGATGCCTACCGCGAGCAGGCCGAAGGACTGCTGGAGGGCGGCTGCGACCTGTTCCTGGTCGAGACGGTCTTCGATACCCTCAACGCCAAGGCCGCGATCTTCGCGCTCGACGCACTGATGGAAGACAGCGGCGAGCGGCTTCCGGTGATCGTGTCGGGCACCGTGACCGACGCGTCCGGGCGAATCCTCTCCGGCCAGACCGTCGGCGCGTTCTGGCACAGCGTGCGCCATGCCCGGCCGCTGGCGATCGGCCTCAACTGCGCCCTCGGCGCGGCGCTGATGCGGCCCTACGTCGAGGAGCTGGCCCGGGTCGCCGGCGACACCTTCGTCAGCTGCTACCCGAACGCCGGCCTGCCCAATCCGATGAGCGAGACCGGCTTCGACGAGACGCCCGACGTGACCGCCGGGCTGCTCGAGGAATTCGCGAGCGCCGGCTTTCTCGACATCGCCGGCGGCTGCTGCGGGACGACGCCGGAGCACATCGCGCGGATCGCCGCGCAGGTGGGCCGCTATCAGCCGCGATGCGCCCGGCGCGCCGCGCTCTTTACTTCGCTCGAGGCGGCCTGATGGCGACGCCACCCGAGGCCGTGCCGCCGCTCAGGCTCTCCGGCCTCGAGCCGGTCGAGATCGGCAGCGGCTCGCTCTTCGTCAACATCGGCGAGCGCACCAACGTCACCGGTTCGAAGGCGTTCGCGCGGCTGATCCTCAGCGGCGACTTCGAGGCCGCGCTCAGCGTCGCCCGCCAGCAGGTCGAGAACGGCGCCCAGATCATCGACGTCAACATGGACGAGGCGATGCTGGATTCGAAGGCGGCGATGGTGCGCTTTCTCAACCTCGTTGCCGGCGAGCCCGAGATCGCGCGCGTGCCGATCATGATCGACAGCTCGAAGTGGGAAGTCATCGAGGCCGGCCTGCAATGCATCCAGGGCAAGGGCATCGTCAACTCGATCTCCATGAAGGAGGGCGAGGCGGCCTTTCGCCGGCAGGCAACGCTGGTTCGCCGCTACGGCGCGGCCGCCGTCGTCATGGCCTTCGACGAGCAGGGCCAGGCCGACAGCTTCGCGCGCAAGACCGAGATCTGCGCACGCGCCTACCGCATCCTCGTCGACGAGGTCGGCTTTCCGGCCGAAGACATCATCTTCGACCCGAACATCTTTGCCATCTCGACAGGCATCGAGGAGCACGACAACTACGCCGTCGACTTCATCGAGGCGGTGCGCTGGATCAAGCAGAACCTGCCGGGCGCCAAGGTCTCGGGCGGCGTCTCGAACGTCAGCTTCTCGTTTCGCGGCAACGACCCGGTGCGCGAAGCCATTCATACCGTGTTCCTGTACCACGCGATCCGCGCCGGCATGGACATGGGCATCGTCAACGCCGGCATGGTCGGCGTCTACGACGACCTCGATCCCGAGCTGCGCGAGCGCGTCGAGGACGTCGTCCTCAACCGGAGGAAGGACGCCGGGGACCGGCTGCTCGAGATCGCCGAGCGTGCCAAGGGCGCGGCGCGCGACGACTCGGCGCGGCTGGCCTGGCGCGGCACGCCCGATCAGCCGAAGACGGTCGACGAGAAGTTGAGCCACGCCCTCGTGCACGGCATCACCGACTTCATCGTCGAGGACACCGAGGCCGCCTGGCAGCGGATCCAGGCCGAGGGCGGGCGGCCGCTGCACGTCATCGAAGGTCCGCTCATGGCTGGCATGAACGTCGTCGGCGACCTGTTCGGCCAAGGCAAGATGTTCCTGCCCCAGGTGGTCAAGTCGGCGCGCGTCATGAAGCAGGCTGTCGCCCACCTGCTGCCCTACATCGAGGCGGAGAAGAAGACCCTGATCGACGCCGGCGGCGAGGCGCGCGCGAAAGGCAAGATCGTCATCGCCACGGTGAAGGGCGACGTCCACGACATCGGCAAGAACATCGTCACCGTCGTGCTCCAGTGCAATAACTTCGAAGTCGTCAACATGGGCGTGATGGTCGCCTGCCAGGACATCCTCGCCAAGGCGAAGGTCGAAGGCGCCGACATCGTCGGCCTGTCGGGACTCATCACGCCGAGCCTGGAGGAGATGCAGTACGTCGCCTCGGAGATGCAGCGCGACGACTTCTTCCGCATCAGGAAGATCCCGCTCCTGATCGGCGGCGCCACGACGAGCCGCGTCCATACCGCCGTCAAGATTTCGCCGCACTACGACGGCCCGGTGGTCTACGTGCCCGATGCCAGCCGCTCGGTGGCCGTCTGCAGCGAGCTGCTGAGCGACGGCCGCGCTGCTGCCTACATTGCCGAGCTCGAGTCCGACTACGAGCGCGTGCGCCAGCTGCATGCCAGCAAGAAGCAGACGCCGCTCGTCTCGCTGGCCGCAGCGCGCGCCAACAAGACCCCGGTCGACTGGAACACCTATGTGCCGACGGTGCCGAAGTTCATCGGCCGGCGGCTGCTGAAGAACCAGGATCTGGCCGAGATCGCCGAGCAGATCGACTGGGGTCCCTTCTTCCAGACGTGGGATCTCGCGGGCCCCTATCCGGCCATCCTCAACGACGAGATCGTCGGCGAATCGGCGCGCCGCGTCCTCTCCGACGGCCGTCGCATGCTGCGCCGGATCATCGAGGGGCGCTGGCTCACGGCGAGTGGCGCGGTGGCGCTCTACCCGGCCGCCACCGTCGGCGACGACGACATCGAGATCTACGCCGACGAGTCGCGCAGCAGCGTGCTCATGACCTGGCGCGGCCTGCGCATGCAAAGCGTCCGGCCGGTGATCGACGGCGTGCCGCGGCCGAACCGCTGCCTGGCCGATTTCATCGCCCCCAAGGGCGCCGCCCGCGGCGACTACATCGGCCTGTTCGCGGTCACCGCCGGACTCGGTGTCGAGAAGAAGGTGGCGCAGTTCGAGGCCGATCTCGACGACTACAGCGCCATCATGCTGAAAGCGCTCGCCGATCGCCTCGCAGAAGCCTTCGCCGAGCGCCTGCACCAGCGCATTCGCACCGACCTCTGGGGCTACGCGCCGGACGAAGCGCTCGACACCGTCGAGCTCGTCGCCGAGAAGTACCGCGGCATCCGGCCGGCGCCGGGATATCCCGCCTGCCCGGACCACCTCGTCAAGAGCGACCTGTTCCGCGTCCTCGGCTGCGCCGAGGTCGGCATGGGTCTCACCGAAAGCCGAGCCATGACGCCGGCAGCGAGCGTCAGCGGCTTCTACCTCGCGCACCCCGACGCGAGGTATTTCAACGTCGGGCGGATCGGCACCGATCAGCTGGCCGACTGGGCGCGGCGCAACCGGTTGGACGCTCGCGACGCCGAGCGCTCGCTCGCTTCCTCGTTGTAACCGTCGCCGCCGGCCCGCGCCGTCCTGGCGCGGAAGCGTTTCATTACAACTGGCGCATGTGCTTGCAACACTCGCAGAACGCGGCCTTGCATCAGTTGCGACGCGCTGTAAGCCCTCCGCCGTCTGCCAACTTTTGACGTTATTTTTCCGTCCGACCCTGCCGAGAATCCGCCTCCAGCGCTGGCACGCACTCTGCGTTGTTGGCAGCCTGTAAAGAATCTTGTCCTGGGGGTCACTGTGGAAATCTCTAAGAAGTTCGGAATGGATGACGGTCGTCTTGCCCGCTTCGCCCGCGGCGCTGTCGCGGCTGCGGCACTCCTGGTGGTCGCCGCGTGCGGTGGCGGCGGAGGCACGGCGGACATGAGCACGCCGGCCGCCGTGACGGCAGGGCAGACGCCGTCGAAGACGGAAGCCGCGCGCTTCCTGACGCAGGCCACCTTCGGCCCCAGCGAGGCGGATATCGACCACCTCTCGACGATGTCCTACGGCGCCTGGCTCGACGAGCAGTTCGCCAAGCCGCAGACCCTGCATCGCCTCTACATCAACCAGGCCGCCGCCGACCTGTCGACGGTCGGCCAGCAGGTCAGCGCGACGAATTTCTACGACTCCTGGTGGAGCCAGGCGCTCGGCGCCGAAGACCAGCTGCGACAGCGGGCCGCGTTCGCTCTCTCCGAGATCATGGTGATCTCGTTCGCGAACGACACGCTGCGCACCCAGCCGCGCGGCGTTGCCTCGTACTACGACACCCTGGGCGAGCATGCCTTCGGCAACTTCCGCGACCTTCTCGAAGCGGTGACCTTCCATCCGATGATGGGCATCTACCTGTCGCACCTGAAGAACGAGAAGGAAGACCTCGCGACCGGCCGCGTGCCCGACCTCAACTACGCCCGCGAGATCACGCAGCTCTTTACCATCGGCCAGTACAAGCTGAACGCCGACGGCACCGACGTCATGGGTGCCGACGGTCGCCCGGCCACTGCCTACAAACCGGCCGACCTCGACGGCCTGTCGCAGGTGTTCACCGGCCTGAGCTGGTACGCCGGCCCGGCCACCACCGATCGCACCAGCCGCCGCTTCATGGGCAACGACGTCAACCTCGAGCGTGACTGGCGGCCGATGCAGGACTACAACGAGTACACGGCCAACACCAGCTATCACTCGATCACGACCAAGACCTTCTGGGACGTCACGATCGCGCCCCAGACCAAGCCCGACATCCTGGGCGACATCAAGATCGCCCACGACACCCTGTTCAACAATCCGAACGTCGGGCCGTTCATCGGCAAGCAGCTGATCCAGCGCCTGGTGACGAGCAATCCGACCCCCGCCTACGTCGGCCGCGTCACCGCTGCCTTCAACGACAACGGGCAGGGCGTGCGTGGCGACATGAAGGCCGTCTTCAAGGCGATCCTGCTCGACCCCGAAGCCCGCACCGCCAGCACGTCGCCGAGCTACGGCAAGGTTCGTGAGCCGCTGCTGCGCCTGTCGAGCATGCTGCGCGCCTTCAACGCCACGTCGGTCAGCGGTCGCTACACGGGCATCGGCCTGACCGACGACCCGGCCTCGCGCCTGAACCAGACGCCGATGTTCGCGACGACGGTGTTCAACTTCTTCCGCCCCGGCTACGTGCCGACGAGCCAGGCGATCACCGATGCCGGCCTCGTCGTCCCCGAGCTGCAGATCACCCACGACGTCTCGGTCGCGGGCTACATGAACTACATCCGCAGCCTGGTTCCGCTCAGCACGACCCGCGACATCCAGCAGACCTACGATGCCGAAGTGCCCCTGGCGACGTCCCCGCCCGACCTCGTCGACCGGATGAACCTGCTCCTGTTCGCCGGCACGATGCCCGATGCGCTGAAGACGCAGATCACGACTGCCGTCGCGAGCCGGGTCATTCCCGCACCGGTGTACGCGGCGCCGACGGCGACGATGGGCGGCACCCTCAGCAAGATCGCCGACGAAGGCGCAAGCTTCACCGTCACCGGCACGGGCACCGTGCGCTACGGCGCCGCGACCACGTTCGTCGAAAAGAGCGTGAGCGGCATGGGCCAGTGCACCAACGAGTTCTTCGCCAGTGACCCGGTCGTCGGCACCGCAAAGTCCTGCTACCTGTTCACGCCGACGCCGGTTGCCGGCGCGGCGTCGGGCACGGCAGCCAACGCTCCCCCGGTCGCGACCAATCAGGCGGCGATCGATGCTGCCAAGCTCGACCGGGTCTACATCGCGGTGTACCTGTCGATGGCGTCGCCTGACTATCTGGTTCAGAAATAAGAGGGAATGATCATGTCGAAACTCAACGCTTCGCGCCGCCAGTTCCTGCGCACCGCGTCCGTCGTCTCGGGCTCGGTCGGCGCTGCCGCCGCCCCGTTCGCCCTCAACCTGGCGACGCTCGGAAGCGCCGCCGCCCAGGCGACGACCGGCTACAAGGCCATCGTCTGCGTGTTCCTGTATGGCGGCAACGACTCGTCGAACATGGTCCTGCGCACCGACACGGCCTCGTTCTCCGAGTACACCCGGCTGCGCAACCAGGGTCCCGATCCGATCTCGCTGCTGGCGCCGGGCACCCCCGTGAACAACGGCGCGGCGCGTGCCTCGCCGGCGCGCCTCGGCGGCGTGCTGCCGCTCGTGCCGAAGTCGGTGCTGCATCCCGAGAACAGCGGGCTCACCTTCGGATTGCACCCGAGCATGCCCGAGGTCCAGACGCTCTTCAACGCCGGCCGGCTTGCCGTCCTGGCCAACGCCGGCCCTCTCGTCGTGCCGCTGACGCGCGCCGAGTACACGTCGAACTCGAAGCCACGGCCCCAAGCGCTCGGCTCGCACAACGACCAGCAGTCGACCTGGCAGGCTCTCGGCCCCGAGGGCGTGAAGATCGGCTGGGGCGGGCATCTTGGTGACATGGTGGCGAGCGCGAACACGAACGCGACGTTCACGAGCATCTCCGTCTCCGGAAACAACGTCTTCTCGGCCGGCCAGAACGTCTTCCAGTACCAGGTGGGCGGCGGCGGCGCGACGCAGATCGGTGGTTTGACCGGCACCCTCTTCGGGTCGCCGACGGCCTCGACGACGCTGCGATCCATCGTCACCGCCGACAACTCGCACCTGTTCGCCAAGGAGTACTCGACGATCGTCAACCGCTCGATCACCGCCCAGGCCACCTTCCAGACGTCCTTCGCGGCGTCGACCGTGACGGCGCCTACCAACGTCGTCCTGCCCTCGAGCGGCAATGCCACGGGCAACAATCTGGCGCAGCAGCTGCAGACGGTGGCTCGGGTGATCGGCATGCGCAACGCCGTCGGCGCCAAGCGGCAGATCTTCTTCGTGTCGATCGGTGGCTTCGACACCCACGACAACCAGAACCCCAACCAGGCCGACCTGCTTGCCAGGGTCTCGCACGCACTCGGCTATTTCGACACGGTGCTGTCGAACATCGGCGGAGTGGACATGCGCTCGAGCGTGACGACCTTCACCGCGTCCGACTTCAACCGCACCATCACCACCAACGGTGACGGTACCGACCACGGCTGGGGCTCGCACCACTTCGTGATGGGCGGCGCGGTCAAGGGCACGGAGGTCTATGGTCGATTCCCGAAGTTCGCGCTCAATTCCGACCAGGATTCGGCGAACAACGCGTTTCTGCCGTTCACGTCGGTCGACACCATCGGCGCGACGCTCGGCAAGTGGTTCGGCGTCAGCGATACCGACCTCAACACGATCTTCCCGAACCTGCACAACTTCCCGGCCGACCTGGGCTTTCTCGCCTGATCGCTTCGATCGCCGGCAGGCGGCGATGACACGGGCAGCCTCAGGCTGCCCGTGTTCACTTGGAGGGCCGCTTGCGTGGCGCGCCGGTTCACGACACGACCAGGACGCGGCGGTACTGGATCGCCTCGGCCAGATGGCCGAGCGATATGTGGTCGGCACCAGCGAGGTCGGCGATCGTGCGCGCGATCCTGAGGGCGCGGTGAAAGCCGCGTGACGACCAGGCCAGGCGCTCGGCCGTCGTCTGCAGAAACGCCGCGGCAGCGGCGTCGAGCCGGCAATGGTTGTCGAGGTCGGGACCGGCAAGCCGGCCGTTCATGCAGCCCTGGCGCCGGATCGCCCGCTGCCGCGCGGTGGCCACGCGGCCGGCGACCACTGCGCTCACCTCGCCGTCGGCCGCGGCGCCGAGCGTTTCGGCAGCGATCGCCGGCACCTCGACCTGGATGTCGATGCGGTCGAGCAATGGCCCGCTGATGCGGCTCTGGTAGCGAGCCACTGCGTCGGGCGTGCAGCGGCAGGCCTTCTTCGGGTTGCCGAGCTGGCCGCAAGGGCACGGATTCATCGCCGCGACGAGCTGGAAGCGCGCCGGGTACTCGGCGCGGCGGGCGGCGCGCGAGATGACGATGCGGCCGGTTTCGAGCGGCTCGCGCAGCGCCTCGAGTGCCGCTCGCGGAAACTCCGGCAGCTCGTCGAGGAAGAGGATGCCGTGGTGCGCGAGCGAGATCTCGCCCGGCCGCGGCGGCACGCCACCGCCGACCAGGGCTGCCGCCGACGCCGTGTGGTGCGGTGCCCGCAAGGGCCGCTCGGCCCAGCGCTCGGGAGCGAAGGCGCCGGCCACGCTCAGCACGGCCGCCGACTCGAGGGCATCCTCGTGGCCGAGAGGCGGCAGCAGACCGGCCAGCCGCTGCGCCAGCATCGACTTGCCGGTACCCGGCGGACCCACCATCAATAGACTCAGATCGCCGGCCGCAGCGATCTCCAGGGCGCGCTTGGCCGCGGCGTGGCCCTTGAGATCGCGGAGATCGAGCGCGGCCGGGCGAACGCGCGGCGGCATCGGCGCCGCCGCTGACAACGCGCTCGCATCGGCAGCGTCGCCTGGCAGAAGGGCGCGAACCACGTCGAGCAGGTGACGAGCGCCGAGGACGGCCAGGTTGTCGACCAGGGCGGTCTCGTCGGCGCTGGCCTGCGGCAGGACGAGCGTGCGCGCCGGCACCGACGCGGCAGATCGCATGGCCAACCCCATGGCCAGCGCGCCTTGCACCGGGCGCAGCTCGCCGCCGAGGGAGAGCTCGCCGGCAAACTCGTAGGCATCGAGCCGCGACGGGTCGATCTGCCCGGCCGCGGCGAGGATGCCGAGGGCGATCGGCAGGTCGAATCGCCCCGACTCCTTGGGCAGGTCGGCCGGCGCGAGGCTGACCGTCACCCGCTTGTTGTGCGGGAAGTCGAGGCCACTCGTCTGCAGGGCGGCGCGCACGCGCTCACGCGCCTCCCTGACCTCGGTGTCCGCGAGGCCGACCAGGGTGAAGGTGGGCAGACCGTTGGCCAGATGCACTTCCACCGTGACGGCGGGCGCATCGAGTCCGCGGAGGGCGCGGCTGTGGACGACGGCGAAGGTCATGGCCGATTGTCGGCAGCGCCATGCGCCGGATAACCCTCGCGAAGGTGCACCGAAAAGGGTCGCTCCGCTTCGGACAGGTGCTCTTCAGGACAGCGCGGGGCCGGCGCTGCGCCATGCGAGGGCGCGCAATCACGGAGCGGCGCTGGCACACATCGTGCGAAACAGGACGCGAGTCACATACCCCATCGGGAGCCCCGTTCATGAAGAAGAAGTCGTTCGTCCTGACGTCCGCGATCGCGTCCAGCCTGGCCTTCGCCGCGCTGGCCGCACAAGCCCAGACCACCCCCGCGCCGCCCTCCGGGCCGGCGGCCGCTGCCGCGTCGCCCGAGGCGTCGCCCTTCAGCGCCAATCTGTCGCTGACCACCAAGTACAAGTTCCGCGGCCAGGACCAGGGCAACACCAGGTGGTTCTCGCCCGCGCTCCAGGGCGGGTTCGACTGGTCGAGCAACGGCTTCTATCTCGGCAACTGGAACTCGAACATCAGCTTCACCAACTCCGGCCTGGAGATGGACCTCTACGGTGGCTACAAGGGCGAGTTCGGCGAAGGTCTCGGCTACGACGTCGGCATCCTGCAGTACTACTACCCGCAGCAGAACCGCGCCGTCAACTTCAACACGACCGAGATCTACGGCGCCCTGTCGTGGCAGTGGCTGGCGGTGAAGTACTCGCACACCGTCTCGAAGGACTACTTCGGCATCGGCGAGGCGGGAGAGATCGCGGGCCTGGGCTACCGGCCGAGCGGACGCAACACCGGCTACCTCGAGGGCAACGCCAACTTCCCGCTCGTCGACAAGCTCACCTTGAACGCCCACCTCGGCTACACCCGGTACGCGAGCGACCTGCGCCACGCCAGCAACACCACCATCGACACCAGCGTGCCGAACTTCTACGACTACAAGCTCGGCGTCACCTATGACCTCGGCTCGGGCTTTTCGACCGCCGCGGCCATCGTCGGGGCGAGCAAGAAGAGTTTCTACGGCGACCTGAACAAGACGCGCGTCATCCTGACCATCAGCAAGTCGATGTAGAGCGTCTCCGGCGGCGTCGGGTGGCGCCGCCGTCACAATTTTTCGGAGGGAGTTCAACCATGAAAATGGTGACCGCGATCGTCAAGCCGTTCAAGCTCGACGAGGTTCGAGAGGCCCTGAGCGTCATCGGCGTCCAGGGCGTGACGGTGACGGAGGTCAAGGGATTCGGTCGGCAGAAGGGGCACACCGAGCTCTATCGGGGCGCCGAGTACGTCGTCGATTTCCTGCCCAAGGTGAAGATCGAGGCCGCCGTCGACGACGCGATCGTCGACCGGGTGATCGAGGCCATCGAGGCCGCCGCACGCACCGGCAAGATCGGCGACGGCAAGGTCTTCGTCTCCGCGCTCGAGCAGGTCGTGCGCATCCGCACCGGCGAGACCGGCAAGGACGCGCTGTGATGACCCGGCACGTACACACCATGAAAAAGCACTTCCTCGCCTTCCTCTTCGCCGCCCTGGCGGCAGGTCTCGGCAGCCCGGCTCTTGCCCAGGATGCCGCGTCGGCCCCGGATGCGAGCGCATCGGCGATGGCCACGCCGTCGTCGACGGTCGCTGCGCCCTCGCCGGTCGCTGCAGCGTCCGAAGCCGCCTCGGCCCCCGCCGCGGCGGCCTCGGCGGTGCTCAGTGCCGGCGACACCTCGTGGATGCTCACCTCGACGATGCTGGTGATCCTGATGACGATCCCGGGCCTGGCGCTCTTCTACGGCGGCCTCGGTCGCTCGAAGAACATGCTGTCGGTGCTCATGCAGGTGTTCGTCGTCTTCTCCCTGATCGTCGTCCTCTGGGCCGTCTACGGCTACAGCCTGGCCTTCGGGGGCGACGGATCGGTGGTGGCGGGCTTGAACAAGGCCTTCCTGAAAGGCATCACGGCTGACACGCTTTCGACAGCGCTGCCCACCATTCCCGAGTACGTGTTCGTCGCTTTCCAGTCGACCTTCGCGGCCATCACCGTCGCGCTCATCGTCGGATCGTTCGCCGAGCGCATGAAGTTCTCGGCGGTGATGCTGTTCAGCGCGTTGTGGTTCACGTTCGCCTACGTGCCGATGGCGCACATCGTCTGGGGCGGCGGTTTCCTCGGCAAGGCGGGTGCACTCGACTTCGCCGGCGGTACCGTCGTGCATATCAACGCGGGTATCGCGGGACTGGTCGGCGCCTTCATGGTCGGCAAGCGGCTCGGCTTCGGCCGCGAGGCGTTCACGCCGCACTCGTTGACGTTGACGATGGTCGGTGCGTCGCTGCTCTGGGTCGGCTGGTTCGGCTTCAATGCCGGCTCGGCAGGCGCCGCCAACGGCATCGCCGGTCTGGCCTTCATCAACACCGTGCTGGCCACGGCCGCCGCGACGATCGCCTGGATCGGCGGCGAGTCGGTGTTCAAGGGCAAGGCGTCGATGCTGGGTGCTGCCTCGGGCGCCGTCGCCGGCCTGGTCGCGGTGACGCCGGCGGCGGGTTTCGTCGGCCCGATGGGTTCGATCGTCCTCGGCTTCATCGCTGGCCTGGTCTGTCTGTGGGGCGTGAGCGGACTCAAGCGCATGCTCGGCGCGGACGACGCGTTCGACGTCTTCGGCGTGCATGGCGTCGGCGGGATCACCGGGGCGCTGCTCACGGGCGTGTTCGCGGCACCATCGCTTGGCGGCACCCAGGCGGCCGACTTCTCGATGGCGCATCAGCTCGCCATCCAAGCCGAGAGCGTCCTCGTGACGGTCATCGTCTCGGGCGTGGTCGCGTTCATCGCCTTCAAGGTGGTCGACATGGTCGTCGGCCTGCGGGTGAGCGAGGAGTCGGAGCGCGAAGGCCTCGATATCACGTCGCACGGCGAGACGGCGTACCACAACTGACGTTGCCCGCCATGGGTCGAGGGCCGCCTTCGGGCGGCCGTTTTTTCTGGTGGCCGCCGGTTACCTTGCGCCGCACCGTAAAAACCCCATATGCCTAGAATCCGCGCTCCCGGGCGCTTCGTCCGGCTGCTCGGCTTCGTCCCATGGTTCCCCACCTCATCACCGCGCTCACCGGCCCCATCAACGAGCTGGAGCAGCGCATTCTCGAGTCGCTTCCGGCGATCGAGCGGTGGTTCAGGCTCGAGTGGATGGAGCACACGCCGCCCTTCTACACGTCGGTTGACCTGCGCAACGCCGGCTTCAAGCTGGCACCTGTGGACACCAACCTGTTTCCCGGCGGCTTCAACAACCTGACCACCGAGATGCTGCCGCTGGCCGTCCAGGCGGCGATGGCAGCGATAGAGAAGATCTGCCCCGAAGCGAAGAACCTGCTCCTCATCCCGGAGCGGCACACCCGCAATTCGTTCTACCTGATGAACATCGCCCGCCTGATGGAGATCTTCCACCAGGCCGGCCTCAACGTGCGCCTGGGCAGCCTCGACGAGTCGCTGACGGCGCCGACCCGGGTGCCGCTGCCCGACGGCAGCGCCCTCACCGTCGAGCCGCTCGTGCGCACGCAGCGACGGCTCGGGCTGAAAGACTTCGACCCCTGCACCATCCTGCTCAACAACGACCTGTCGTCGGGCATTCCGAAGGTGCTCGAGAACCTGCACGAGCAGTACCTGCTGCCGCCGCTGCACGCCGGCTGGGCGCTCCGGCGCAAGACCAACCATTTCGCGGCCTACGAGGAGGTGGCGAAGAAATTCGCCAAGCTGCTCGGCATGGACCCGTGGCTGATCAATCCGATCTTCGCGCGCTGCGGCGAGGTGAACTTCAGCGACGGCACGGGCGAGGAATGCCTGACGAGCAACGCCGACACGCTTCTGGGCAAGATCCGCCGCAAGTACAAGGAATACGGCATCCAGGAAAAGCCCTTCATCATCGTCAAGGCCGACGCCGGCACCTACGGCATGGGCATCATGACCGTTCGCGACGCGAAGGAGCTCGCCGACCTGAACCGACGCTCGCGCAACAAGATGAGTGTCATCAAGGACGGCCAGGAGGTGAGCGAGGTCATCCTCCAGGAGGGCGTGCCGACCTTCGAGCGCGTGAACGACTCGGTCGCCGAGCCGGTGGTCTACATGATCGACCGCTACGTCGTCGGTGGCTTCTACCGCGTCAACCCCGAGCGCGGCAACGACGAGAACCTCAATTCGCCGGGCGCGAGCTTCGTGCCGCTCGCGTTCGCGGGCTCGAACCAGCTGCCGAAGCCGGGGTCCAAGCCAGGCGCCAGTGCGCCGAACCGCTTCTACATGTACGGTGTCATCGCCCGCCTGGCGATGGTCGCGGCGAGCTACGAGCTCGAGGCGACCGATCCGAACGCCGAAATCTACGAGTAGACCGAGCCCTCGGGGCGACGACGGCGGCGCACAATGGCCCCCCGTCGCAGCGCCCCAGCCCAGAGCCGACCGCCCGCGTTGAGCCAGAACCGCACGTCCTCCAGCATTGCCGCGTTGACCCTCGGGGCCGTCGGCGTCGTCTATGGCGACATCGGCACGAGCCCGCTCTACGCGCTGAAGCAGGTGTTCGCCGACGGTCACGTGCCGCTCACCGCGCCGAATATCTACGGTGTGCTCTCGCTGGTGTTCTGGACGATCACTGTCATCGTCTCGTTCAAGTACGTCGTTCTCATCCTGCGTGCCGACAACAACGGCGAGGGCGGGCTGATCGCGATGCTGGCGCTGGCCTCCCGGGCCGTTCGCGACCGGCCCGCACTGCGCCGGCGCCTGCTCTTCGTCGGCATCTTCGGCACCGCCATCTTCTTCGGCGACGGCGTCATTACCCCGGCCATCTCGGTGCTCGGCGCGGTGGAGGGCCTGGAGGTCGCGGCACCTGGGCTCGCGAACTGGGTCGTCCCGATCGCGCTCGTCGTGCTGACCGGCCTGTTCGTGTTCCAGCGCCACGGCACGGCGCGCGTCGGCCGGTTGTTCGGGCCGGTGATGGTGGTCTGGTTCATCGTCATCGCCGCCCTCGGCCTGGCCCACATCGGCGACAACCCCTCCATCCTGAAGGCGCTGTCGCCGCACTACGCCATCGAGTTCCTGCTCGCCCACTCGCCGGTGGCGTTCGTCGCCCTCGGTGCCGTCGTGCTGTGCGTGACCGGGGCCGAGGCGCTCTACGCCGACATGGGCCACTTCGGCAAGCGGCCGATCCGCATCGCCTGGTTCGGCGTCGCCATGCCGGCGCTCCTCATCAACTACTTCGGACAGGGCGCGATGCTCCTTGCCCAGCCCGGCAAGGTGGGCAACCCCTTCTTCGAGATGGCGCCGACGTGGGCGCTCTATCCGCTGATCGCCCTGGCCACCTGCGCCGCCGTCATCGCCTCGCAGGCGCTGATCACGGCGGCGTTCTCGGTCACCAAGCAGGCCATCCAGCTCGGTTACCTGCCGCGCCTGCGCGTCCTGCACACGTCGGTTCTCGAGACCGGGCAGGTCTACCTGCCGTTCGTCAACTGGGGCCTCTTCGGCGGCATCGTTCTCGCGGTCGTGCTGTTCGGCTCGAGCGACAAGCTCGGGGCGGCCTACGGCATCACTGTGACAATCGACATGCTGATCACGACCACGATGACGTTCTTCGTGGTTCGCTACGGCTGGAAGTACCCCTGGCCGCTGGTCGTCGCGGCGACCGGCTTCTTCTTCATCGTCGACTTCACCTACCTGGCAGCGAACGCCGTCAAGGTGATCGACGGCGGCTGGTTCCCCATCCTCATCGGCATCATGATGTTCACGCTCATGATGACCTGGAAGCAGGGCCGGCGGCTCATGGCGGAAAGCCTCCGCAACGATGCGATCGATCTCAAGAGCTTCCTCGAGTCCGTCTTCGTCAGCCCGCCGACGCGGGTGCCGGGAACGGCCGTCTTTCTCGTCAGCGACCAGGGCGTCACGCCGACGGCGCTGCTGCACAATCTGAAGCACAACAAGGTGCTGCACGAGACCAATCTCTTCGTCACCGTCGGCCTGCACGACGTGCCTTGGGTGTCGGCGAAGGATCGCAGCGAGATGGCAGCGCTCGACAACGGCTGCTGGCAGGTGACGCTCAACTTCGGCTTCAAGGACGAGCCCGACGTGCCCAAGGCGCTGCGCGAGCTGCGCGAGCTGCGCTCGCAGGGCTGCATCGTCGACGACATGGACACCTCCTATTTCCTGTCGCGCGACATCGTCATCCCGACGTTCGGCAGCGGCATGGCCGACTGGCGCGAGAAGCTGTTCGCCGGCATGCACCGCAACGCCTCCGCCGCCGCCGACTTCCTGAGCCTGCCGACCAACCGGGTCGTCGAGCTCGGCTCCAAGGTCGAGATCTGATCCGAGTCCGTCGCCATGAAGCTGCTGTTCGTCGCCGATCCGCTCGAGTCGTTCAACGTCAAGAAGGATTCGACTTTTGCGATGATGGTCGAGGGCGCGGCCCGCGGCCACGAGCTCTTCGCCTGCGAGGCCTCCGATCTCGTCTGGCAGCGCGGCAGCCGCGTCGCCGCGCATGTGCGCGGCCTCGCGCTGACCGGCCAGGTCGCCCCCTGGTTCACGCCGCTCGGAGAAGGCCGCTCCGCGGGCCGCGTCGCCCTGGCGGACTTCGGGGCCGTGCTGATGCGCAAGGACCCGCCGTTCGACAGCGAGTATTTCTACGCCACCCACCTCCTCGAGCAGGCCGAGCGCGAAGGGGCGCGCGTCTTCAACAAGCCGGCGGCGCTGCGCAATCACCCCGAAAAGCTCGCCATCCTCGAGTTCCCCCAGTTCATCGCGCCCACGCTCGTCAGCTGCGACCCAGCCGAGCTCAAGCGTTTCCATGCCGAGCACGGCGACGTCATCTTCAAGCCGCTCGACGGCATGGGCGGTGCCGGCATCTTTCGCGTCGGCGCCGACGGCATGAACCTCGGCTCGGTGGTCGAGATGCTGAGCGGCCTCGGCGAGCGCACGGTGATGGCGCAGCGCTACCTGCCCGAGATCGCCCGTGGCGACAAGCGGCTGCTGGTCATCGCCGGCCGGCCGGTGCCGTTCGTCCTGGCGCGCATTCCGCAGGGCAACGAGGTGCGCGGCAACCTGGCCGTCGGCGGCCTGGGCGTCGCCCAGCCGATCTCGGCGCACGACCTCGAGATCGCCGAAGCGATCGGCCCATTGCTTGCCGCGCGCGGCCTGTTGCTCATCGGCATCGACGTCATCGGCGACAGCCTGACCGAGATCAACGTCACCAGCCCGACCTGCTTTCGCGAGATCACCGAGCAATCGGGCTTCGACGTCGCGAAGATGTTCATCGACGCGCTCGAGAGCGCGGTCGGCTGAGCCGGCGGCGCGCCGCCCTTCCCGGCAACGGCCATGGCCACGCTCTCGCTGTCGGATGCTCACCTCGCGTACGGCCATGTCGCCCTGCTCGACGGGGCCGCGCTGTCGCTCGATGCCGGCGAGCGGCTCGGCCTGATCGGCCGAAACGGCACCGGCAAGTCGTCCCTGCTCAAGATCATCGCCGGCCTGGAGCAGCTCGACGACGGGCTGCTGCAGCAGACCCAGGGCCTGCGCATCCGCTACGTGCCGCAGGAGCCGCTGTTCGAGGCGACGATGTCGGTCTTCGACGCCGTCGGCGAAGGCGTCGCCGAGGCGCGCACGGTGCGCGAGCGCTACGAGGCGCACGCGCCGGGCGACGACCTCGACGCGCTGCAGACGCGGATCGAGACGCTCGACGCCTGGACGTGGGAGCAGCGCGTCGACTCGACCCTGGCCCAGCTCCATCTCGACGGCGCGCGGGCGATGGCCGAGCTGTCCGGGGGCACGCGCAAGCGCGTCGCCCTGGCGCAGGCGCTCGTCGCCGTCCCCGACGTCCTCCTCCTCGACGAGCCGACGAACCACCTCGACCTCGACTCCATCGCCTGGCTCGAGGAGCTCCTGAACGGCTTCCGCGGCAGTGTCATCGTCATCAGCCACGACCGTGCTTTCCTCGACGCGGTGTCGACCCGCATCGTCGAGCTCGACCGCGGCGTCCTGCGCAGCTACCCGGGCAACTTCGCCGCCTACGAGGCGCGCAAGGTCGAGCAGCTCGCCGCCGAAGCGCTCGGCGATGCCCGCGCCGACAAACTTCTGGCGCAGGAGGAGGTCTGGGTGCGAAAAGGTGTCGAGGCGCGGCGCACGCGCAGCGTCGGCCGCGTCCAGCGCCTCGAGGCGCGGCGGGCTCAGCGCGTGGCGCGGCGCGAAACGCTCGGCCGCGTCCGCCTCGAGGCCGACGCCGGCGTGCCCAGCGGCAAGATCGTCGCCGAGCTGAGCCACGTGTCGATGACCTTCGCCACGCCGCAGGGCATGAAGCCCGTGGTCAGGGACTTTTCCGCCACCATCCTGCGCGGCGACAAGGTCGGGCTCATCGGCCCGAACGGCGCCGGCAAGACGACGCTGCTGAAGCTGATCCTCGGCGAGCTGCAGCCGACGTCGGGCACCGTGCGTCAGGGCACGCGCATCGAGGTCGCCTACTTCGACCAGATGCGCAGCGCTCTCGACCTCGAAGCGACGCTGGCCGAGAGCGTGAGCCCCGGGAGCGAATGGATCACGACGGCGACGGGCAGGAAGCACGTGATGAGCTACCTGAACGACTTCCTTTTTTCGCCCGAGCGCGCCAACTCGCCGCTGCGCACGCTCTCGGGCGGCGAGCGCAATCGCGTCCTGCTGGCCCGCCTGCTCGCCCTGCCGGCCAACGTGCTCGTGCTCGACGAGCCGACGAACGACCTCGACATCGACACCCTCGAGCTGCTCGAGGAGCTGCTGCAGGCGTATTCGGGCACCCTCTTTCTCGTCAGCCACGACCGCCGCTTCCTCGACAACGTCGTCACCAGCACGATCGCCTGGGAGGGCGAAGCCGAACCCGGTCGCTGGCGGGAATACGAAGGCGGGTACGAAGACTGGCGGCGCCAGCTGGCCCGGTCGCAGGCCATCGTCCAGGTCGAAGCGCCCGCCCGGGGCGCGCGGCCGACGCCGGCGCCGGAGCGCCCGGCGTCGGCCACCGGCCGCGCGCGCAAGCTCGGCTACAAGGACCAGCGCGAACTCGACGCGCTGCCCGAACGCATCGAGGCGCTCGAGGCCGAGCAGAAGGACCTGGGTGCGCTGCTCGGCAGCGCCGACCTCTACAACGGCGACCCGGTCCGCGTCGATACGGCGCAGATGCGCTTCGCGCAGATCGACGAGGAGCTCTTGCAGGCCCTGCAACGTTGGGAAGACCTCGCCTCGCGCTGAAAGGATGGACGTGGAGAGCTCACCCTGGACACTCGCGACCCGCACCGGGCGGATGAATCCCTCGGTCATCCGGGAGATCCTGAAGCTCTCGGAAAGGCCGGGCATCGTCTCGCTCGCCGGCGGCCTGCCGTCGCCCGACACCTTTCCCGTCGAAGCGCTGCGCGAGGCCTGCGAGCGCGTGCTGCGCGATTCGCCGCGCGAAGCGCTGCAGTACGCGCCGAGCGAAGGCTTCGGCCCTCTGCGCGAATGGGTCGCGGCCGACCTGGCAGCGCAAGGCATGGCGGTCGATGCATCGCAGGTGCTCGTCACCGCCGGGTCACAGCAGGGCCTCGACCTCGTCGGCAAGGTCCTGATCGACCGCGGCAGCGCGGTGGCCGTCGAGTCGCCGACCTACCTCGGGGCCTTGCAGGCTTTCACCGCCTACGAGCCGGAGTTCATGGACGTCGACTCTGACGCTGAAGGGCCGCTCCCCGGCGCCGTCGAAGCCCTCCGCGGTCGCGCCCGCTTCCTCTACCTGCTGCCCAACTTCCAGAACCCGGGTGGCCACTCGGTCGGCGCCGGGCGCCGGCAGGCCATCGCCGGCGCGGCGCGCACGGCGGGCGTGCCGCTGGTCGAGGACAACCCGTACGGCGAGCTGTGGTTCGACGCGCCCCCGCCCCCGCCGATCGCTTCGCACTGGCCCGCGGGCACTGTCTATCTCGGGACCTTCTCGAAGGTGCTGGCCCCGGGCTTGCGCCTCGGGTACGTCATTGCGCCGCCTCTGCTCTTCGCCAAGCTGCTGCAGGCCAAGCAGGCCGCCGACCTGCACACGCCAGGCTTCAACCAGCGCATCGTCCACGAGGTCGTGCGCCACGGCTTCCTCGAGCAGCACGTGCTCGCCGTCCGCAGCCGCTACCGGGCGCAACGCGACGCGATGCAGGCCGCACTCGCGGCCCACTTCGAGACCGAAGGGCCGCGGGCGTGCCGATGGCGAGCGCCCGGCGGCGGCATGTTCTTCTGGGTCGAGCTGCCGCCCGCCCTCGACGCGCAGGCGCTCCTGCCACGGGCCGTCGAGCGCGGCGTCGCGTTCGTCCCCGGGGCGCCATTCTTCGCTGGCGCGGCGCGCGGGAACACGATGAGGCTGTCGTTCGTGACCGTGGCGCCCGAGGCGATCGAGCGCGGCATCGCCGCCCTCGCCGCCGTCATCGCCGAGGCGCTCGACGCCGTGCCTTCCGGCACCGTGACGGCGGGCGGTGCGTCTCACCGGGGGCTATCGACATGAGCGCTCGTCCCTTCAGCCAGGTCGATGTCTTCACCGACGTTTTCATGCGCGGCAATCCGGTCGCCGTCGTGCACGACGCACCCGGCGCCGCCGCCATCGACGACGCGCGAATGCAGGACTTCGCCCGCTGGACGAACCTGAGCGAGACCACGTTCCTGCTCGCGCCGACGGATTCCGCTGCCGACTACCGGGTGCGCATCTTCACGCCGGGCGGCGAGCTTCCCTTCGCCGGGCATCCCACGCTCGGCAGCTGCCATGCATGGCTCGAGCGCGGCGGCGTGCCGAAGCGGGCCGGCGTTGTCATGCAGGAGTGCGGCGTCGGCCTGGTGACGATCCGTCTCGACGGCAGCCGCACCGCCTTCGCCGCCCCGCCGCTCGAGGCCGCTCCGGTCGATCCGTCGACGGTGGGCGCAGTGCTTGCCGCGTTCGGCGTGCCGCCGGAGCGTCTGGTCGACGCGCAATGGCTGCGCAACGGCCCGAACTGGCTGGGCTTCCTGCTCGATCGCGCCGAGGCGGTGCTCGCTCTCGAGCCGGAGCAAGGTCTCCTGAAGGCGTTCGACAAGGTCGGCTTCATTGCGCCCTGGCCACCGGGCGGCGAATGCGATTTCGAGGTCCGCGCGTTCGTCTGCGGCACCCGTCCGTTCGAGGATCCGGTCACCGGAAGCCTGAACGCCGGCTTCGCGCAGTGGCTGATCGGCTCGGGGCGTGCGCCCGAGCGCTACCTCGCCGCGCAGGGCCAGCGGCTCGGCCGTTCCGGCCGGGTCTACGTAGCGCGCGACGGCGACACGTTCTGGATCGGCGGCGACTGCGTGACGGGCATTCGCGGCGACGTCTGGCTGTGAACCGGCGCGCCGCCCCTGCGCTGACGCTGGCGGTCGATCACATCGTCGTCGCGGCGCGCACGCTGGCCGAGGGCGCCGCGTGGTGCGAGGCGACGCTCGGCACCGCGCCGCGTCCTGGCGGCCGGCACGCGACGATGGCGACCCACAACCTGGTGCTCGGCCTGTCGTCTGCGCGGTATCCCTGCAGCTACCTCGAGATCATCGCCATCGATCCCGACGCTGTACCGGTGTCGCGGCCGCGGTGGTTCGATCTCGATGCCCCGGCGCTGCGTCAGGCGATCGCCGACGGGCCGCAGTTGGTGCACTGGGTTGCCCGGACGAACGACATTTCGGCCGCGACAGGATGGTTGCGCCGCGCCGGCCATGATGCGGGCGTCGCGATGGCTGCGGAGCGCGATTCGCCGGGTGGCCGGCTGCGCTGGACGATCGTCGTTCGCGATGATGGACGGCGGCTGGCGAGCGGCGCGATCCCGCTGCTGATCGAATGGCAGGGGGCGCACCCGGCCGACGCCCTGCCGGCAAGCGGCGTGGCCCTCGAGGAGGTGCGGCTCGGGGCGATCCCGTCGGCGCTGGCCGAGCAGCTCGGTGGCGTCGCGGCCTCGGGGCCGCCGGGCAGCGCGCCGGCGCTTTCGGTTCGGCTTGCCCGGGGCGGACGGCCGCTCGAACTCGTCGTTCCGCCGAGCCTGGCGTCGATGCCGACCTGAGCCGGCGGATCGTCTGAACCCGACCCCCGCGAGGACCGGCGGTTCAGGCGCCGGCCTGCCGGCCGCGGCGCAGATGCCACGCGCGGGTCAGCGAGGCCCAGGCCGCGGCGCGGCCCGGGTCGCTGGCGCGGGCGAGCACCGCATAGCGCCGGATGATGACCCAGCTCGAGACGAGAAGGAACGCGACCACAGTCGACGCCAGGACGATGAACGCGCGCGACGGCTTCGACTTGTGGTCGGGCGGCAAGGCGATGTCGACCTGCTGCAGCGAGGGGCCCTCCTTCGCTTCGTCGAGCTTGGCGATCTCGTACTGGCGCACCATGCTCTCGAGCAGCGTTTCCTGCAGCTTCAGCTCGCGGCGGGCGCGTACATAGTCGATGGCGGCCTCCGGAAGGCGCCCCACCGGGATGTCGACCGCGCTGCCGGTCGCATCGCCCTTCGACGACTCCATGCGAGCGAGCTCGTTGCGCAGCGCACGCAGCTCCGAGTTGAGCCGCACGACGTCGGGATTCTGCTCCGTTGCCGACGTGCGCAGGACCTTGAGCTGGACTTCGCGCTCGGTGATCTGGGCGCGCAGCAATGCTGCCCCGGTGATCAGCGCCTCGGCCTGCTTGTCGAGGACGATGACGCCCGACTTCTCCTGGACCTTGCGCAGGTCCTGTTCGGCCTTGACGAGCTTTTCCTTGGTGTCGTTCAGTTGCTTCTCGAAGAAGGAGCGGCGCAGTTGCGCCTCGGAGACGGCGAGGCGGCCGAGCAGCTTCGTCACCTCGGGCTCGTGGGCGTTGGCGAGGTCGGCGGCGAACTTCGGATCGGGGTCGTCTACGTCGACGCTGATGAGGCCGCTCTTCTTGTCGGCCGTGACGCGTACGACACCGGGTATGACCTTGCGCAGGGATTCATAAGAGGGCGCCTCGTAATGCGATCTCAGTCCGAACCGCTGGTCGAGGGCGCGAAGGACGGTGTCGCTCTTCAGCAGGGCGACATAGAGTTCGTCGGGTGTCTTGGCACCGAGGCCACCGGCCAGCCCGCCCAGCGATCCGAGCGCAGCGAGAGCCGCCGCCGACGTGCTCTGCTGTTGGGAGCCGGGCGCCAGAAACGTTGCCCTGGCAGTGAAGACCGGAGTCAGCATCAATGCAATGCCGAGCGAGACGAGCGCCGCGACGAGCGTCACCGTCGCGATCAGGCCCTTCTTCTCGCCGATCCAGGTGAGGATGTCGGTCAGGCCGATCGCCGGCCCGTCGTCGGCATCGTCGTAAACGACGGCGCTGGCCGGGTGCGGTGTGGGCGAATCGGCGCTCAGCATCGAGGCGTCACTTGCTGATCGAATTAACGGCGGCGATGCCGAGGCCGAACTGGGCAAAGATCTGCGAGATGTCCTTCAGGTTGCGAACCAGCGCCCGGCCCCAGGTCTCGAAGTCGAGCTGGTTCGGCACGATCAGGGCGTCGCCCGGCTGCATCTGCTGCGACTCGAGGCCGCCGCGGCCGAAGAAGCCGCGCCGGTCGCCGGCATGATTGACCGTGCCGTCGGCGCGCAGGATGAACATGTTCGAGGTGTCGGCGGCCTCGTCGGCGCCTGCCAGGCGCAGGTAGTCGCCGGCGGTGCGGCCGGGCTTCCAGATGAAGGCGTTGCTGTTGACGACGGCACCGGCCACGGTGACGAAGCCGGGCCGAGGCGGTACGACGATGCGGTCGCCGTGCTCGAGCGGCAGCGGCGGCAGTTCGTCCAGGCTGGACGTCTGCGGGCTCAGCTCGAGGGCGATCCGGCCGTTGGGCTCGAGGCGCGAGAGCCGGGCCAACTGCGCCTGGGTCGCGGCGTTGCTGACCGCGGCGGTGGTCTGCGCGGTGGTGTCGTCGCGCCGGTTCGCCGCGTCGCGAGCCGTCTGCACTGCCGAGAGGGCTTCGAGCCGGGTGATCGCCGCGGTCAGGTTCTCGCGCTGGCGCTGCCGGGTTTCCTCGCGGCTGAACTCGAGGCCGTACACGTAGGCCTGCGGCGTAAAGCCGCCGGCGCGGGCGATGAGGCTCTGCAGCGTGTCGCCCGGCTGCAACTGGTAGATGCCAGGCGCGTTGACCTCGCCCTCGATCGAGACCAGGCGGGTCTGGCGCGAGACCGCGACCTTGATGTCCTTCTGGCTGTAGACGGTGACGACGTCGCCCGGCGCCAGCGCGATGTTGTTCGCCTCGTCGCCCTGCAGCACGGCCTTGCCCAGGTTGAAGGCGATCACTTGCGTCGACAGGTCGGGGTTGAGCCGCTCGATCGTCGCGTAGTCCCAGTTCAAATCGTCGAAGAGGGCGGCCGGCCGGCGGCGCGCGCGCTGGACGACAGCTCGGTCCTCGCTGCGAAGCTCCTGCTCGGCGTTGCTTCGGTTCATGGTTCGGCGGTTCCCGCTGCCGGCGCCGTTGCCGTTCCTGGCGTTGTACCCGTCGCCGTCGCCGTTTCCGTTACCGTTGAAGCTGCCCGTGCCGTTGCCGTTTTCCGGTGCCTGCCCTGCAGGTGAGTAGAGCGGGCCAGCATCCAACGAGCCGCGCGGCAGCGTGCCGTTGGCGGCTCGAGTCGCCGCCGACCGCGTCGATGTCTCGTCCTCGTCGATCATCTGCACCAGCAGGTTCTTGCGCCGGTAGAAGTCGGGCGAGATCAGCGCCTCGCGATCGGGAATGAGGTCGCGGATACGCATCCCCGGCGTGTAGGGATAGCGCAGCGGCTGGGCGACGTGGCCCTTGAGCGTGACGGCGTTGGCGAACTTCGGCGAGATCTCGAGCAGCGTCAGGACGTCGCCGTCGCGAAGCGGCTTCTGCAGCCCGGCAGCGTCGAGACGGAAGGTCTCGACGAAGCGCGCCGCCTGCGCCTGGGCGGCGTCGATGCGCTCGAGCTGGACCCGGTTCGGGTTCGCCAGCACAGCAGCACCGCCAGCGTAGCGAAGGACTTCGCCGAGCGGCTCCTGCGCCGACTTCAGCTCGTAGATCGCAGGCGTGTCGATAGACCCGGTGAGGGCGACCCGCGCCCCGGCCGGCTGGAAGACGACGACGTCGCCGGCTGCGAGCTGGATGTCCTTTGACTTGTCGCCCTGCACGAGAAAGGCGTAGACGTCGAGATCGGAGAGCACCTTGCCGTCGCGGCGCAGCAGCACCCGTCGCATCGATCCGTTCGGGGCCGGGCCGCCGGCGGCGACCACGGCGGAGAGCAGCGTCGACTGGCTCGGCAGCGTCAGCACGCCGGGCCGTTGCGCGGGCCCGACGACGAACACGCGCAGGCCGCGCAGCTGGCCGAGCGACACGCTCAGGTCGAAGTTGGTGTAGAGCCGGCCGATCTGGGCGCGCCGGTTCTTCTCGAGGTCGGCCGCCTTGACGCCAGCGACATTGAAGCTGCCGACCTTGGGCAAGTTGAGCATGCCGTTGCGGTCGACCGTGCTGCGGTAGTCGACGTCGATCGAGCCCCAGGCGCGGGTGACGATCTCGTCGCCCGGACCGACCGTGTAGTCGGCGGAGACCGGCACGTTGTCGAGCGACTGGTAGGTGTCGGCAGCGTCGGCAAAGAACGCCGAACCGAAGATGGGCAGCAGCCTCCCGGTGGCGCCTTCGACGAAGCGCTGGAACTCGCTCGGCTTTGGCGGGGGTTCGAGACGCCGGTTTGCCGCATCGAAGCTGTTGGGCAGGTTGCGGTCGTTCGCCAGGTTCGGGCCGTTCTGCGGGTTGTTGAACGAGCCGCCAGGCGCCCCTGTGTTGCGCCGACCCGGCGGCAGGTTACCTTGCGGTGCGGTGCCTTGGCCGGATTGTCCCGGCGTCGCCGTGCGGGGCGGGTAGCCTGGTGCGGTGAAGGTGCCGCCGTTGTCCGGCTCGCTGGCGGCGTGGCCGAGCGATGCTGCGACCAGGAATCCGGCGGCAAGGACGTAGCGCAGCGACGACGTGCGCCCGGCCGCGCGGAAGAAACGGAACGTGGTCATGGCGGGGGAGAGGTGCCGGACAACGCGGGCGAGGCGACGCTCCGGGGAGGGCAGGTCGCTTTCAGGCGTTGGTCGGGCGGAGTGGGACAGCTCATCGGCGAGGTGCCGATGGTAGCGTCACTCCTTTCGGTAACTGTCGTGGCAGGCCTTGCAGGCGCGGCCGGTTTCGTCGACGGCCACCTTGATGGCGTCGAGATTGCCGCCCTTGGCGGCGACGTCGAACCTGGTCATCGCATCCTGCATCTTGGTCGCGGCAGCGCGAAACTTGTCTGTCTCGGTCCAGATCTTCGGCTCCGCCTTCGTGTTGCCCTTGTCGCTGCCCTCGACGAACGCGACGAAGGGAAGCTTCGACATCGCGGCGGCGATGTCGGCGTTTTCGGCGGCGGCCTTGGCGTCGAAGGGGATCTTGCCTGCGGCCATCGCGGCGACGATGCCGAAGTGTCGATTCATGACGGTCATCACCGACTGGCGGTACCTGATGGCCTGTTCCGGCTTGGCGAACTGGGCGGCTGTCGGCAGCGCCAGACCGAGCCCGAGCAGCGCAGCGGCTACCATCCGTACCGGCATGAAGGTTCGTGTCATCGAGAATCTCCCAACGGAATCGGCCTGTCCGTCGCGCCCGCCGCGACAGCTCGCGGCGCAGTGTACGCAGCGAGCCGTCGATCGCGCCGCCCCCGCGGGTAAATCCGAGTCGGCACGCCCATCGACATGAGCAGCAGCACGGCAGACGGTCTCTCGCCTTCGCTCGTGACGGTGCGAGTCTGGGACCTGCCGACGCGCGTCTTCCACTGGCTGCTCGCGATGCTCGTCGTCTTCTCGATCGGCAGCGCCTACGTGGGCGGCAACGCCATGGCCTGGCACTTCCGCTCCGGCTACGTCGTCTTCACTCTCCTCGCCTTTCGGGGAGTCTGGGGATTCGCCGGCGGGCGCTGGTCGCGGTTTCGATCGTTCGCCTACGCACCGGCCACCAGCCTGCGCTATCTCGGCGGCCGCAGCCGTCCCGACGAACATCACCACGTCGGTCACAACCCGCTCGGCGCCTGGTCGGTCTACGCCCTGCTGGCGATCCTCGTCGCCCAGGTCGCCACCGGGCTGATCGCAGACGACGAGATCGCCAGCAGCGGGCCGCTCGCCCGCTTCGTCAGCGATGCCACGAGCCACTTGGCGACGGGCTGGCACAAGCAGTTCGGGCAGCGGATCATCGTTGCGCTGGCGTTGCTGCACGTCGTCGCCGTCGCCTTTAACTGGCTGAAGCGGCGCGACAACCTGGTGGCGCCGATGCTGCATGGCGACAAGCGGCTCACGGCCGACGTGCCGCCCTCGATCGACAACGCGCGCACCCGCGCGCTGGCGCTTGCCATCGTCGCTGTCTGCGCACTCGGCGTGGCCTTCGTGGCCAGGCTCGGCGACTGATTCCACCGGCACGAGACGATGGCCCGATCACGCCGCGCTCCCCGCATCGATCTTCGTCGCGCCGCGACGACGAATGAGCTGGCGAGCGTCGTCGAGATCTTCCGCGACTACGCGGCGAGCTTGCAGGTCGACCTGTGTTTCCAGAACTTCGACGCCGAGCTCGCCGGCCTGCCCGGCGAATACGCGCCGCCGGGCGGCGTGCTGCTCCTGGCCTTCGTCGACGGTCAACTGGCCGGCTGCGGGGCGATGCGGCCACTTGCCGATGCCGACTACGCGAATGCCTGCGAGATGAAGCGGCTCTTCGTGCGCCCGGCGTTTCGCGGCCTCGGGCTAGGCCGCTCGCTCGCCCAGGCCCTGCTCGACGAAGCGCGCCGGTCGGGCTACTCGGCGATGCTGCTCGACACCCTCGACGACATGGAGGCCGCGCGCGAGCTCTACGGATCGCTCGGCTTCGCCGAGATTCCGCCCTACTATTTCAACCCCATCGCGGGCGCTCACTACCTGAAGGCAGACCTCGATTGAAACCATCGCACCTCTCTCGGCCGGGCCGGCCATGACCCCCGCCTTCGAGCTGCATGCCGGTGCCTTGCGGCTGGCCATGCGTCCGGATCTCGGCAGCGCCGTCGCCGGTCTCTGGCATCGCGACACGCCGATCCTGCGCTCGGTCGAGCCGGCGGCGCTTGCCACGGTGCGGTCGGCGGCGATGTACCCGCTCGTGCCCTATTCGAATCGGCTCGGCTACCGGCGCTTTCGCTGGAAAGGCCACGACTACACGACCCAGCCGAACTTCGACGACTCGCCGCATTCGCTGCACGGCGTCGGCTGGAAGAGGCCGTGGGAGATCGTGTCGTCGAGCGCCGTCGAGCTTGTGACCGCCCTTCGCCATCCCGGCGATGCCGACTGGCCGTTCGCGTTCGAGGCCAGGCAGTATTTCGCGCTGTCGCCGCAGTCGTTCAGCGCCCGCCTGCAGATCGTCAACACGGCGTCGGTCGAGCAGCCCGTGGGGCTCGGCTGGCATCCGTACTTCGTCAAGCGGGCGCGCAGCCGGCTGCATGCAGAGGTTTCGCAGCGCTGGGAAAGCGACAGCACCGGCCTGCCGACCCGCAAGGTGACCCAGCCCGGAATCGACAGCGACCTGTCGCACCTCGATTTCGACCATTGTTTCGAGGGCTGGCGCGGCCCGGCGCGCATCCGCGACGAGCGCTTCTCGCTGCAGCTGTCGTCGTCGCTGTCCTATCTGGTCGTCTATACGCCGCCCGACCGCGACTACTTCTGCGTCGAGCCGGTCGGGCACGTGAGCAATGCCATCCACATGGCGGAGCCGTCGGCGCACGGCCTTGCCATCCTGGCTCAGGGCGATGCGCTCGAGGCCTGGATGACGCTCGAGATCGCCGTCGTCTGACCGCGCCGAGGGCGGCCATCGGCCCGACGTTCCGCCTGTCTGGGCGTCTGCCGCGATCGCCTCAGGTCGTGCGGGTCGGGTAGTGGCGCGTCTCGCCGATCGCCATGACGTCGAAGGCCTCGTCGGCCACGCCTTGATCGCGCCGAGCCTCGGACAGCGCGCGCGGCGGCTCGTCGAGTGCCTCGTCGCTCAGCTGGAAGGTTCCCCAATGGATGCCGATCGAGCGCTCGGCGACCAGGTCGAGGTGGATTCGCACGGCTTCGGCCGGGTTCACGTGCTGCCCGCGCATGAACCAGCGCGGCTCGTAGGCACCGATCGGAATCAGCGCCAGGTCGAAGCCGCGTTCGTCGCCGCCGTGACGGGCGGCGAAGCGCGTGTGGATGTCGGCAAAGTGGCGCGAGTAGGCGGTGTCGCCGCAGTGAAAGAGCTGGAACCCGGGCGCGAAGACGGCAAATCCGCCCCAGAGCGTCTTCATGCGGTCGGCGAGGCCGCGTCCGGACCAGTGCTGCGCCGGTGCCAGCACGATCTCGGTGTCGCCGACCCGGCTCGACTGCCACCAGTCGAGCTCGACGGCACCGGCGACGCGGTGCGACGCGAACCATGCCGCGAGGCCGAGCGGCACGACGAAGGGCGGTCTCGTGCCTGCTCCCTCGGCGAGGGACCGCACGGTCTCCAGGTCGAGATGATCGTAGTGGTTGTGGGAGATGAGCACGGCGTCGATCGGCGGCAGGTCGGCGAGCGCAAGCCCCGGTGCGGCCTGGCGTCTCGGTCCGGCGAAGGTCAGCGGCGAGTCGCGTTCGGAGAACACCGGGTCGATCAGCAGGTTCAGGCCGCCGATCTGGGCCAGGACGCTGGCGTGGCCGATCCAGGTGAGTGCCGGTGTCATTGCCTTGCCGGCGGTGGCGTTTGCACGCAGGAAGGCCAGGTCCGGCGCGACACGCGGGGTGGGTGCGCGCGGCGGTGGCGGCAGGCCGTGACGGGCCGCATCGATGCGCCAGCGAAGCACCTCGGCGAGGCTCTTCGGCTCGAAGCCGACGTAGTGGTTGCGAAACCGGTCGCCGTCGTGTTGGGGCGGGTCGTCCGCGGGTGTCGAGACGAGGAGCGGCGCGCCCTTCGGGCGGCTCGCCGTCATGGCTGGAAGGAAGGCGTCGGGCCGATCGGCGACAGCGCGAATGCCATGGCATCGATGATCGCACGACGGGTCGAAGCGGGCGGGTTTATACGTATAATCTTGGGCTGTGCTGAAAGTCGCCGATCCGCGCCCATCTTTCGACGCGGTGATTCGCAGCGTCGCACCGGCGGCATGGCCATTCCCGTTCGACGACGACGCCGAGGAGCCTCCTGTCAGGCAGCTTTCCAAGGGCGAGGTCGACGCCTTGCGCTTGCGCGAGCCGGTGCTGTCGCCCTGGCGCGTCGTGCTGGCGCAGGTCGCGGTGGGTGCTCTCGCCGCGGCGCTGGCGTGGATGATCGCGGGGCGGCTCGCGGCGGTGTCGGCCCTGTACGGCGCCGCGGTCGTTGTGTTGCCGGGGGCGCTGATGGCCCGCGGGGCGACCAGCCGGCTGAGCTCGATCTCGCCGCTGGTCAGCGCGCTCAGCATGCTGGGCTGGGGGTTCGTGAAGATGGCGCTCACGGTCGCGATGCTGGTGCTTGCCGCGCGTGCGGTGCCGGGCCTCGTCTGGCCGGCGATGTTGGCGACGATGGCCGTGTGTCTGCAGTCGTACTGGTTCGCGCTGCTGTGGCGCGGTCGCGCTGGCGGGCAAGGCCGAGGCGCGGCACCGAATTCGAAGACGAAGCTGGACTGATCCGATGGCCGCAGAAGCAGAGCACGTACAGACCCCGGGTGAATACATCATTCACCACCTGACCCACTTCGGCACCGGCAAGCCCAAGGGCCTGGTCGACTTCTCGGTCATCAACTTCGACTCGGTCTTCTTTTCGGTCGTGCTGGGCGCGCTCGGCTGCTTCGTCCTCTGGCGCGCCGCGCGCAAGGCGACTTCGGGCGTTCCCGGGCGCTTCCAGGCGGCGGTGGAGATCCTGTTCGAGATCGTCGACAACGAAGCCAAGGGCATCGTCCACAACGCGCAGAGCCGCAAGCTGGTCGCGCCGCTCGCCCTCACGGTGTTCGTCTGGGTCGTGCTCCTAAACGCGATGGACCTGCTGCCGGTGGATCTCTTCCCGCTCGTCTGGGGCTGGATCTATGGCGCGACCGGGCACGACCCGGAGCATGCCTACCTGCGCGTGGTGCCGACAGCCGACCTGTCGATCTCGATGGGCCTGTCGGTCGGCGTGCTGGTCCTCTCGCTCATCTACAACGTCAAGATCAAGGGCCTCGGCGGCTGGCTGCACGAGCTCTACGTCGCCCCGTTCGGCACCATCAAGCCGACAGCCAACCCGCTCACCTGGATCGGCTTCCTGCTGCTCTCGCTTGCCAACGTGGCGATGCAGCTGGTCGAGTTCGTCTCCAAGACCGTCTCGCATGGCATGCGGCTATTCGGCAACATGTACGCGGGCGAGCTCATCTTCCTGCTGATCGCGCTGCTTGGCGGCGCGTTCGCGCTGACGCTGGGCGGCCTGGCGCTGGCGGCGCTGCACATCGTCGCCGG
The DNA here is from genome assembly GCA_038225015.1 of Burkholderiales bacterium. Classification (GTDB taxonomy): domain Bacteria; phylum Pseudomonadota; class Gammaproteobacteria; order Burkholderiales; family Burkholderiaceae_C; genus Schlegelella_A. The sequence goes on along the minus strand of JBBRFB010000018.1, from coordinate 2,421 downwards.
CACCGGCTGGGCGATCTTCCACATTCTGATCATCCTGCTGCAGGCCTACGTCTTCATGATGCTGACGCTGGTCTACATCGGTCAGGCGCACGACTCGCACTGAGCGTTCGGCTTTCCTTTCCTTTCCTTTTCCCTTCCGCCCTCTCACAACTCTGGAGTCAACGACATGGAACTCATCGGTCTCGTCGCGGTCGCTGCCGGCCTCATCATCGGCCTCGGTGCACTCGGCGCGTGCGTCGGCGTCGGCATCATGGCCAGCAAGTACCTCGAATCGGCAGCGCGTCAGCCCGAGCTGATGGGCGTTCTGCAGACCAAGGTCTTCCTGCTGCTCGGCCTGATAGACGCGTCGTTCATCATCGGCGCCGGCATCGCGCTCTGGTACACGACGGCCAATCCGTTCCTGGCCCAGATCGCTAACCTGCCGAAGTAATCGAGGCCGGGCGCCGGCTCGCGCCGGCGCCTCCCCTCTCGACCACCCCATCGAGCAAGCAACGTGAGCATTACCTCCACCTTCTGGATCCAGATGATCGTGTTCGTGATCCTCGGCCTGTTCACGATGAAGTACATCTGGCCGCCGATCACCGCCGCGCTCGACGAACGTGCCGCCAAGATCCGCGACGGCCTGTCGGCTGCTGATCGGGCCAAGGCCGAACTGGCCACCGCCAACAAGCGGATCGAGCAGGAGTTGTCGACGGCACGCACCGACGCGGCGCAGCGCCTGGCCGACGCCGAACGGCTGGCGCAGTCGATGATCGAGGAAGCCAAGTCGCGCGCTGCCGAAGAAGGCGCGAAGATCGTCGCCGCGGCGCACGCGGAGGCGGCCCAGGAAGCGACCAAGGCGCGCGAGACGCTGCGCGAGCAGGTCGCCGTGCTGGCGGTCAAGGGCGCCGAGCAGATCCTGCGCAAGGAGGTCGATGCCAAAGCGCACGCGGCCCTGCTGACGCAGCTCAAGTCCGAGCTCTGAGTCATGGCCGAGCTCGCGACCATCGCCCGGCCGTATGCCGAGGCCCTGCTGAAGGCCTCCGCGGGGGCTGACGCAGCACACCTGGCGCGCGAGGTGCAGGCCCTGGCCGACGTCGCCGCCAACCCGCAGATGCGCCAGTTCGCCGACGATCCGAAGGCCGAGGCGAGCCAGGTGCTCGATCTGCTCGTCGCCGTGGCCCGGCCCGCCGGTGGCGCCGCCATCGGCGATGCCGCAAAGAACCTCGTTCGACTCGTCATCGAGAACGGGCGGCTCGCCGCGCTGCCGTCGATTGCCTCGCAGTTCCAGTCGCTGGTCGATGCCGGCACCGGCACCTCGCAGGCGACCGTCGAGAGCGCCTTTGCGCTCGACGCCGCGCAACTGGCCGACGTCAAGGCGACGATGGAAAGGCGCTTCGGGCGAAAGCTTGAGGCGAGCGTCGTCGTCGTGCCGGAGCTGATCGGCGGCGTGCGCGTGATCGTCGGCGACGAAGTCCTCGACACCTCGATCCGCGCCCGTCTCGACCAGATGAAGGCGGCGCTCAGCGCTTGACGCCAGACGCTGCCGGCACCCCTTGTTCATTGAGTTTTCACCCGCTCGCGCGACGCGGCGGACCGGAGCCCCGACATGCAACTGAATCCCGCTGAAATCTCCGAGCTGATCAAGACCCGGATCCAGGGTCTCGCCGTCTCGGCCGACATCCGCAACGAAGGCACGGTGGTCTCGGTGACCGATGGCATCTGCCGCGTGCACGGCCTCTCGGAGGCGATGCAGGGCGAGATGCTGGAATTCCCGGCGGCACCCGACGGCTCGGCCACCTACGGCCTCGCGCTCAACCTCGAGCGCGATTCGGTGGGCGTCGTGATCCTGGGCGAGTACGAGCACATCTCCGAAGGCGACACCGTGAAGTGCACGGGCCGCATCCTGGAAGTGCCGGTCGGCCCCGAGCTGAAGGGCCGCGTCGTCAACGCGCTCGGCGCGCCGATCGACGGCAAGGGCCCGATCGGCGCCAAGCTCTCGATGCCGATCGAAAAGATCGCCCCCGGCGTCATCGCCCGCAAGTCGGTCGACCAGCCGATGCAGACCGGGCTGAAGTCGATCGACTCGATGGTGCCGATCGGCCGCGGCCAGCGCGAGCTGATCATCGGCGACCGCCAGACCGGCAAGACCGCGGTGGCGATCGACGCGATCATCAACCAGAAGGGTCAGAACATGACCTGCATCTACGTCGCGATCGGCCAGAAGGCTTCGTCGATCAAGAACGTGGTGCGCGCGCTCGAAGCCAACGGTGCGATGGAATACACCATCGTCGTCGCTGCGTCGGCAGCCGAATCGGCGGCGATGCAGTACGTCTCGGCGTACTCGGGCTGCACGATGGGCGAGTACTTCCGCGACCGCGGTGAAGACGCGCTGATCGTGTACGACGACCTGTCCAAGCAGGCCGTGGCCTACCGCCAGGT
>JBBRFB010000017.1:0-36788 GCA_038225015.1 Burkholderiales bacterium | reverse complement strand
GCCGGAGTCGACGACGATCGACATCGGTCGCGCCAACTTGCAGTCGCCGGTGATGCGCGCCGCGTACTCGGCGAGCACGTCCATCGTCGCTGCGCGGCCCTGCCCGGCCGCGTAAACCTCGGCCTCGATTCGTCGGCGCAGGCCCTGGATCTCTTCGCCGTGGATCGCGCGACCGGCCAGGACCATCTTGAAGCCGTTGTAGTCCTTCGGGTTGTGGCTGCCCGTCACCTCGATGCCGCTCGAGCAGCCATGGGCCTCCCGGGTCGCCGCCACGTAGTAGAGCATCGGCGTCGTGACGGCGCCGAGGTCGACCACATCGAGGCCGGTCGCGACCAGGCCGCGAATGAGTGCGGCGGAGAGCGCCGGCCCCGAGACGCGGCCGTCGCGGCCGACGACGACCGCGCGCTCGCCGGCGGCCAGCGCCTCGGTGCCGAAGGCGCGGCCGAGGTGCTCGGCGAAAGCCTCGTCGATCGTCGTGCCGACGATGCCGCGGATGTCGTAGGCCTTGAAGACGGAAGCGTAAGCGCGCATGCGAAGCCGAAGAGGCAGGGAGCGCGATTGTAGGAAGGCTCCGGTCGCCCGTTCCGGGGCGGCCGCCGCTGGCGCTTCAGCGACGCCGGAAGGCGGCGAAACGCTCGCCGGCCGCGCCGCGGGCGCGAGCGACCTGGACGGCGGGCGCCACGCCCTCGCCGGCCGGGACGAGCTCGCCGCGGCGCCGGGCCTCGACGACCGCCAGCCTGACCTCGGCGCGGGCAAGCAGCGATCGGCTGCCCGGCTCGGCGGGCGAGACGCCCTGGCCGGCGGCGACGAGTTCGCCACGCGCCCCGGCCTGCCTCAGCTCGGCGCGCACCTCCTCGCGCGAGCGGGCCGGGCCGGCTGCGAGATCGGCGTACGGCTCGGGCGCTTCGCCCGCCGCCCGCAGGCCGCCGCTCGCGGCCGCCTGCAGGACCTGCGCCTTCACTTCGGCGCGGGTCGGCCCGGCCGCGTCGGCCGCACGCGCCTCGAGGGTGGCGACGGCGAAGGTGGCGGCGACCACGGTCGAGAGAAGGGAAACGAAGAAAGAGTGCTTGGCAGTCATGGCGATGTCCTCGAAGTGTCGATAAGGGTGGGCGGCGGGGCGGGGTCGGCGGCTTCTGCCGACGACCTCAATCTAGGCGTGCCGGGCGGTGTCGACACGGTTGCAAGTCGCAGCACGGGAGTGCACGATTCACAGTCGGCGGCCTTGGCGCAGGCGGCAGCGCTCGGGGCGCCTGCCGAGTTCGGTACCATCGCGCGGTCCGGACGACGGCTGCAGCTGTGCCGCGCCGGGTCCGCAGCGGCATGAGCATGAACCCCGACGACGAAGACGACCGCACGATCGTGCGACCGAAGACCGTCAACCCGGCGGCGGTCCCTGATCCCGCCACGTCCGCCCCGGACCGCACGATGCGTGCGTCGCAGATGCCGGCCGGCCCGACGACCGCGCCGACCACCAGCCCGCCGCCGACGACGGGGCCGAACGCCACGGTCGCGTCGACGCAGCACACGCTCACCCTGCCGGCCGGAACCCGTCTCGCCGAGTTCGAGATCACGCAGACGATCGGCGAAGGCGGCTTCGGCATCGTCTACCTCGCCTGGGACCACTCGCTGCAACGCAAGGTGGCGCTGAAGGAGTACATGCCGTCGTCGATCGCCTACCGCATCGGCGAGACGGAGGTCAAGGCGCGATCGGCGCGCCACCAGGACACCTTCGAGGCCGGCCTGAAGAGCTTCATCAACGAATCGCGCCTGCTCGCCCAGTTCGACCATCCGTCGCTGCTGAAGGTCTACCGCTTCTGGGAGGCGAACGGAACCGCTTACATGGTGATGCCGTTCCTCGAGGGAACGACGCTGCGCGACACCGTCCGCGGCCTTGCCGAGCCGCCGGGCGAGGACTGGATCGTCGCCCTGCTGACGCCGCTCTGCGATGCGCTCGGCATGCTGCACGCGGCGCAGTGCTTCCACCGCGACATCGCCCCCGACAACATCCTGCTGCTGACCGACGGCGGGCGGCCGCTGCTGCTCGACTTCGGCGCCGCGCGGCGCGTGATCGGCGACATGACGCAGGCCCTGACGGCAATCCTGAAGCCAGGCTACGCGCCGATCGAGCAGTACGCCGAAGTGCCGGGCCTCAAGCAGGGCGCGTGGACCGACGTCTATGCCCTGGCCGCGGTCGTGCACTGGATGATCACCGGCAAGACGCCCTCGCCTTCCGTCGGACGCATGTTCGACAACTCGCACGTGCCGCTGGTCGAGCGCGCCGCCGGACGCTACAGCCCCGGGTTCCTGGCCGCGGTCGACCGCGGCCTGGCGGTGATGCCCGAGCATCGCACGCAGACGATCGAGGACTTCCGGCGGGAGCTGGGCGGCGCGGGCGCCGCGCCGCGGCCGGCCGAGCCCGCCATGGCCGATGTCGCGGGCGTCGCGCCTTTCGGGCCGACCACGGTCCCGCGGACGAAGGGGCCCGGCGAAGACGAGCGCACGCGACAGTTCGAGCTGAGGGCGCCGGCACGACCGGCGGCGAGTGCGGCCCCGACATCGGGAAGCCGGCGATGGCTTGTTCCGGCCGCCGCCGCCGTCGCCCTGGCGGCTGCCGCAGCGGTCGCTTATGTCGTGCTGACCAGGCCCGATCAAGCCGAGGAACCGGCCGTGCCATCGGCCGCGCTGCCGACGCCAGTGACGGTCACAACGCCCGTCGCCGAGTCGCCGGTCCAGCCCGCAGCGACGGCGCCTTCGGCAATCGTCGCGATCCCGCCAGAGACCACGTCGCCGGCCTCCGCCACGAAAGTGACGCCCACGGCGCCGACAACCTCCGGCCCGTCTGCAGAGGTCGCGGGGGAACGATCGGCCACCACCGCCCGCACGTCCAAGCCGCGAGTCGTCGAGGCGGCCAAGCCGAAAGAAGAAGAGATCCCCGCCCGTCCTCCGGCGCGCAGGACGCCCGTCGAGCGCGCCGAGCGGCCGGCGGACCCGCCGCGCCAGGAGCCACGCGCCAACGGGTCCAACGAGGCGGAATGTGGGCGCCTCTTCCAGCGACTGTCAATCGGGGAAAGCAGCCCGGAGCTCATCGAGCGAGTGCGGGCGCTGCGTTGCCGCTGATGCGTTCCCGCCCTATCTAGGGGTTGACGCCACGAGGGCGTTCGACAAACATCGAATGCCCCATCGAAAGCCGTCGATCGCTCCACCCCGGGAGACCTCGACAACGCTCGTCGCGCGACGGCCCGTGGCGCAATCGGACTGCCCTACCGGAGCGCTCAGGCGACCGGCGACGACGAAAGGATGTGGAAGTGATGAACGGGGATTGCGCATCGATCGCCCACCGCACGCTGTCGCGGGCCGGCGCCATGCTGGCGGCAGCGGCACTCGTTTCCTGCGGCGGCGGATCGACCGGCACCGATCGCGACAGCGGCGTCAACAAGACCTATTTGAGCGTCGACGCGACCGACGCCGACGGCGACGCGCTGCAATATCAATGGCGCGTCACGGCGGGCACGATCGACAACCGCAACGCCAGGGAAACCGTGTGGACCATGCCCGACGGCACGGGCCTTCACTTCGCTTACGTGAAGATATCGGACGGCAAGGGCGGCTGGATGGAGCAGCAGTACGCCGTGTCGACCGACACCTTCGACATTGGCGCGCCGGGGCGCGCCCCCGTCAGCCACGCCGCACCGGCCGTGGTCGCGATCGACGGCGCCCAGGTGCGCCTGCGAGTCGCGTTGCCGCGCGCCGAGACGCTCTTTCAGCCCAGCGGCGCCGGTGCGCCGCAATCGCGGGTCGTCTACGTACCGGACGTGGCGATCCAGGTCCTGAAGGCGGGAACCCTCGTCTTCGCGGGAAGTACCGATCTGCGCGGCGAGGTCGACCTGCCCAAGCTGGAAAAGGGCGCCGCCTACGTCGTCCGCTGTTCGACGCAGCCAGGCGCTCCGCTCGTCGACTGCAGCAGCTTCACGATGACGACCGACGAGGCCTCCGTGCGCGGGATCGAGCCGGCTCTCACGACCGCGCGCAATCTGCGACTGTTCGGCCATATCGCGCTCGCCGACGGGGCCGCATGCGGCACCGACGATGCATTCTTCGGTGTGCAGACTGCCGCCAGCGTGCAGCTGCGCCTCGCCGACGGCACGGCGATCGGCGCGCCGGTGCGCGTCAACCGCTACGGCGACTATGCGGTCGACGCCGCAGTGCCGGCGACTGCCGCGCTCACACTCGATGTGGCCTGCGAAGGCTACGCCAAGTCGCTGGACGTGCCTGCCTCGACCGATCCCGCCGGCTACGTGAGCGACCAACCCATCGAGCTGTCGCATGCCATCGGCAATGCACGGCCGCGGGTCGTCAAGATGGTTGCGAACGGCCCCGAGGGCAATGTCCGCGGGCGAATGATCGTCGCCGGCTCCGGCACCGGTTCGAACACGCTCCCGGGGTCGGACCACTTTCTCACCTACAAGGGTCAGGACACGAAGCTCGGCGCCTGCCAGTACTACCGGGCGCTCGGCGCGGTGAAGGACTGCGACGCCCAGGGCAACATGATCGAGCCGATCTCGTTCGACGACTGGAAACGCCTGAACGGCTTCGGCACTGCGGCCGACGTTGCCGCGAACTACATCAACAAACGTGACCTGAACCTCGTGCGCCGGATGGTCGCGACTCGCTCGGCCTCGGGCGGCATCGCGTTCTACGTCTGCAACTCGCCCGGGCCCGACGGCACCACCCAGCAGGAGGTCGACGACGTCATGGAAGACGGCATCGGCGGCCTGAAGCAGGTCGCCTGCGTGACCATGGAGTGGACCTCCACGACGGGCGCCAACGGTGGCCTGCCGTTCACGAAGTTCTTCACGTTCAGTCCGACCGGCCAGCTGCTGCTGTCGATCAATCTCGACGGCCGCGGCGAGAAGTACATGCCGGGCACCTGCGTGGCCTGCCACGGTGGCTCGACCTACAACGGCCGTTTCCCGGAGCAGCCCGGCGCGTCGGCCTACCTCGGCTCGCGCTTCCTGCCCTTCGACACCGGCAACTACCTCTTCTCGTCGAAGGCCGCACTGACGGAGAGTGCGCAGAGCGAATCGATCTACCAGCTCAACCAGCTCGTTGCCGACACCGATCCGGCGCCCGACACGGCGACGCGGCGGCTCGTGCAGGGCTGGTATGCCAGCAGCCACGTTCTCGACAAGACCTACGTACCCCAGCCCTGGCGCGATGCCGATGCCGCGCCGGCGACGGCCGGAGCGGCGCGTGTCTATCACGAAGTCATCGGCACCTCGTGCCGCACGTGCCACGTCTCGCTCGGCGACAAGTTCGACTGGGACTCGATCGTGCTGACGCCGGCACGCGCCAGCACACAGGTCTGCGGCGGCACGCCCGACCTTGCGCTCAACGCCTCGATGCCGAACGCGCTGATCTCCAGCGATCTGCTCAACGACCGCGTCCGCTCGGACGCCGGGCTCGCCGCGCTGATGACGCAGTTCCTCGGTTGCTCGGCGCCGTTGCCCGATCCTGTCTACGCGAAACGCTGAGGCAGTCGCGTCCGCCAGCCTTCCTCCAACGCTCTCCCTTCGAGGACTTCGCCGCATGATCACGATCCGCACCGGCCCCATGACGCTGCTTGCCGCCACGCTGGCGCTGGCCGTTGCGTCCTGCAGCAATGCGCCGCCTCCGACCCCTGCACCGGCGCCCGCGGCGGCAGCAGTTCCTGCTCCCGTTGCGACGTCGCGCGCCGCGCCGCGCCCTGCCGTGACCGCGGCCCCTCCGGCGCCGACGCCGGCCGCTGCCATCACCGATCCGCGCGACCTCGTTGCGCCCGCCCCGATCAAGTTCGAAGACGCCGTTACCCGGGCCGGCAGGCAGTTGTTCCAGCAGGCGCAATCGCAGCTCGGCAACGAGGCGCGGCTTCTCGTCGTCGATCCCCTGATAGATGCCAACACCGGCGGCCAGACGATAAGCACGCAACGCATGGGCGAAGAGCTCGAGGCGCTCGCCAAGAAGAGCTATCGATCGTTCGCCGTCACCCCGCTCACCCGCAACACGCTCTCGACCAAGCCGCTGCTGCTGATCGGCACGCTGACACCGATCACCGTCGAGCGCAGCGTCGACACGCAGCCCGATGCCTTTCGTGTGTGGCTGACCTTGATCGACCTGCGCAGCGGCCGCGTCATCGCCAAGGCTCTCGACCGCTCGACCGTCGACTCGGTCAATCCCGAACCGCTGCCCTTCTATCGCGACAGCCCGACGTGGCACAAGGACAAGACGATCCTCGGCTACATCAACTCCTGCCAGGTGAACACGCGCATCGGCGACTCGGCCGACCCGGACTACCTCGCCCGCCTGCCGGCCGCCGCCGTGCTCAACGAAGCGATCCTCGCCTACGACGAAGGCAAGGTGCCGACGGCGCTGAAGCTCTACAAGGAGGCCCAGCCCCTCTCCGATCCCGGGGACCTGCGCGTCCTGAACGGCCTCTACATCACCCACTGGCAGCTCGGCCAGCGCGATGCCGCGCGCGACGCGTTCGACAAGATCGTCGACTCGGGCCTCGAAGCGAAGCGTCTGCCGGTCAAGCTGCTGTTCCAGCCCGGAAAGACGACCTTCAATCCGGTCGGCGACCTGCCCCAGCAGTACCAGATTTGGCTCGCCTCGCTCGCCAAGGAAACGGGCCGCACCGACGTCTGCGTCCGCATCGTCGGCCACACCAGCCGGACCGGCAGCGCTCGCGCCAACGACGCGCTGTCGCGAAGGCGGGCTGAAGTCGTGCAGCACATGCTCGAGCAGAACAACCGGTCGCTCGGTACGCGTCTCAGCGCTTCCGGCGCCGGCTCGAAGGAAGCACTGGTCGGGCTCGGCACCGACGACCAGCGCGATGCGCTGGATCGACGGGTCGAATTCCGCGTCATCGACTGCGTGTAGCAGCGCTTCCCACCATGACATCGACGATCGCGCCTCCGCTGCAAGCCCCGGCTCACGATGCAGCCTGGTTGCCGGCGGCGATCGCGATCCTTGCCCTGCTCGCGGTGCTCACCTACGGGCTTCCCGTCCAGCGGGCCATCGTGATGATCGCGCTTGCGCCCGCGTTCGAAGAGATCGTCTTTCGCCTTGGCGTGCAAGACCGTCTCATGCGCTGGACGGGCTCGGCGACGGTCGCCAACCTGGGCACAGCAGCCCTGTTCGCACTCGCCCACCTGATCACGCGCGGCGATCTGCGAGCGTTATGGGTGGCGCTGCCGGCGCTCGCCATCGGGTACGTCTATGCACGCGCCGGGCGGGTTGGGCTGTGCATCGGCCTGCACGCGGCGGCGAACGCGATGTGGTTGGTCTGGCAGGTTGCGTGAGCCGTCGACCGGGTCGGCGCCTGTCGGCGACCCGTAGAAGCACAAGAATGAGCAGACGGGAAGGTGAGGGAATGACGAGGTCGTCAAGGAGACTGCACGTGTCGACAAGATTCGGGGTCATTGGATTCTTGCGGGCGACCGTCGCCGCGCTTGCCTTCGGCGGTGCTCTGCCCGCTACCGCGGTGACCTTTGACGTGCCGACGGCCTTCGGCACGAACACCGACTGCGGCGGATGTCACCTGCATCCGCCCGGAATGACTCATATCGGCCCCGGCACCCGACTCGACAGCACCAGCGACTTCCGAACGTTTCTGCTTGGGTCCGCCGGCTTCAGCGCCGCCATGCCGGCGTATGGCGCGCTGCCTCCTGCTCCTGGTGGTCTTTCCGATGCCTCGATCGATGCGATCCGCCACTACCTGACCCGGGTGAGAGACGGGGTGCTCGAAGTCAACGGCACGGCGGGCAACGCCGACTCGCCCGGCGACCGGACCCAAAGCTTCACTTTTCCCACCGCGGTCTATTCCACCGAGTCGAGCCTCGAGACGCTGACGGTGCGCTTCACCAATCTTCGGGACAACGACGCAACGGTCAGCGTCTCGATCGCCGGCACGCTGCCCGGGTCGAACTGGTTCACGATCACCGGCAACACGTGCGGCGGTGGCGTGGGCGCTGCCACCGACGCAGGGGTGTTCTTCGGGCACGAGCGGCTGACCGTGAGCTCCTGCGACGTCACCGTCAAGTTCACGCCCAAGGGCACGCAGGTCGGGGCGACGTCGAACTACGCGATGACGGTGAGCGCCAGCTGGGCAGTCGATCAGGGCGGCTCACCAGCGGTACACACGATCGCCCTGATCGGCACGTCGCTGGGGCCACGCAAGCCGATCTACGCCCCGAGCGGCTTCAACCTGTTGTCGACCTTCTCGGCGGCAACCGACGCTTCGCAGGTCAAGTGCCCGACGATCACGAACAGCGGCTCTGCTCAGCTGCAGCTCGCGTTCAGCGCCAACCAATCGGGCGCCAGCGACTACCGGGGCTACTACGACATCGTGTCGATCGGCGCCTGCCCCGCCGTCCCAGCCTATGCCGCTTGCACGGCGCCGAGCGCCACCATCAGCGGCACCATGAATCTGCCTTCCGGGGCTGGTCTGGCAAGCTCGTGCACGTTGCCGATCCGTTTCAATCCGGCCAAGTACGGCTTCGCGGGCGGAACCGGTGCGCGTGCCGCACAGCTCGTCGTGACACACAACGACCCGACGGCGGGCACCGTGGCCACATCGGTGCTCCTGGGCAACGCGACCACCGGGCCGCAGCCGGCCATCGGCCTGTCGCCGAACCCGAGCGTCGACGGCGCGGGCGAGGTGCTGCCGCCGGCGTTCGCGGCGCAGATCATCAACACGACCAGCGCGGCTTGGGACCTGCCGGTCTTCAACTCGGGCACGGCCGACGGGCTCGACCTCACCGCGGTCACCAGCAGCAACAGCGCGGAGTTTCCGCTGACAGAAGACTGCGTCAGCGCGCCGGCGTTGGCAATCGTCGTCGGCACGAATCCGCACTGCACCGTCACGCTGCACTTCAAACCGGCGCTGACGATCAAGTCGTGCACGATGCTGACGATCCAGGCCGCGTTCAGCAGCAACGGAATCCAGGTTCTCAAGGTGTGCGGGACCGGGATTCCGGTGCCTGCGCCCAAGACATCCCTGTCGCGCACCAGCATCGACTTCGGACAGCGATCGATCGGGGCCATCTACAAGCCCGAGACCGTGGTCATCACCAACCTGGCCAGCGCGACCGCCGACCTGACGCTGACGTCGGTGGCCATCGTCGGTGCCGGCTTCACCATCGTCGCCGACCCGACGACCACGGCCTGCCCGGGCGCGACACTGCCGGCCGGCACGAGTTGCACGGTGCCGATCCAGTTCACGCCCGCGGCCGCGCCCGGCACCGCCTACAGCGCTACGCTGGCCATCTCGAGCAACGACCCGCTGACCCCGAATCCGAGCGTCAGCCTGACGGCCTACGCCACCGCCTCGGCGCTGCCCGTGCTGGAGTGGGTGGGCGCACCGGCCAAGCTGGTGTTCACCGATCCGACCATCGCAGGCCAGCAGTCGACTCAGACGGTGACGGCGCGATTGAACGACGTCGGTCCCGGCGCCGCCGATATCGCGTCGCTGCGCCTCGTCGGCCCCGACGCGTCGAGCTTCGCCCTCGGCCCCTGCCCGGCGACGCTGTTCGAAGGCGAGTTCTGCGACGTGGTCGTGTATTTCCTGCCGGGCAGCGGCGGTGTCAAGTCGGCCCAGATCGAAGTCCGCTCGGCCACCGGTGTCGTACCGACCCTCCTGCCCGTGGAGGGCCAGGGAATCGGCGGCGTCTCGGCCTACCTGCAGGCGTCGGCAGACACGTTGACGTTCGGCGAAGTTCGGGTCGGCACCACGTCCGATCCGCAGCAGTTGCGCCTCACGGCCTTCGGCGGCATCGTCCGCGTCACGGCGATGAGCGTCGCCGCGCCCTACTCGATCCAGTCGACGAGTTGCCCGGCGGTGCCGTTCACCCTGCTGCTCGGCGGCGACTGCACGATCTCGGTGAGCTTCTCGCCGAGCGCCACGCAGGGCGCCCCCGCGGCGCTCAGCATCAGCACCGACGCGACGCCGCAAGCCGTTCAGGTCGCACTCGACGGCAATGGCGGGCAGGCGCCCGATGTGTCGGGCGGTGGCTGCTCGATCGCCAGCGGCGACTCGCTGACCGATCCGACGCTCTGGCTGCTCGGCCTGCTGGCGGCCTGCGCGCTCGCCTTCCGGCGCCGAACCACCCGCGACCGGCGCGACTGAGGAGGATGATGAAAACCAACAAGAATCCCTTCCTGCGCTGGGTCATCGGCGCCTTTCTGGTCGTGGCGGCCGGCGCCTGCCAGGCCCAGGCCGACTACTCGCTGTATGGCGTGCTCGACCTCTCCTACGGCCGGTTCGAACCGAGCGGCCAGCTCGCCGACAACCGCTTCAACAGCAATTCGAGGTCGGCGTCGTTTGTCGGCGCCAACGCCAAGTACGGCCTCGACGGCGGGTGGACACCAGGCATCACGCTCGAGACCTTTCTCCGTTTCCAGGATCTCGACTACGGCCGCAGCGATGCCGACAAGATCCTCTCGCGCAACGCCTTCGTCTCGCTGAACAGCAACTACGGGCTGCTGCGGGTCGGCCGCATCCAGAGCGATCTCTTCAACATCACGACCCGTTTCAACGCGTTCGGCAACGGCATCGCCTTCTCGCCGCCGGTGCGCCACCTCTTCCAGAGCGGCAACCTCGAAGGCGTGCAGGGCGACGTCTACTGGGACCGCGCCGCCAGCTACACGACGCCACGTATCGAAGCGCTCGGCGGTGGCTTCGTCGGCAACGCCATGTACGCGCTCGACAGTGGCGACAACCGGGGCGACTACTTCGGCTCGAGCCTGATCTTCTCGCGCGGCCTGCTGTCGGTGTCGCTGGCCGGCCAGCGCGTGCACGTCAACGACGGCATCGCCGACGAGACGAGCGAGACCACCTGGCAGGCCGGCGCGACCTACAACTTCGGCTTCGCCCGCGTCTTCGGCCAGTACACGCACATCAGCGACCGCGGTCTCGATGTGCGCAGCCGCTCGAGCAGCGCCGGTGTCACCGTGCCCGCCGGCCCCGGCGACGTGCTCTTCCAGATGGCCTACACCACGGCGTCCGGCCCGGCCGTCGAACGCAGGCACACGACGACGAGCCTCGGCTACGTCTGGGCCTATGACAGCGTCACCGACTTCTACCTCTACGGCAGCGACGACCGCGTTCGCCGGCAGACCCGCGGGCTGTCCTACGCCTTCGGCGTGCGATACACGTTCTAGCGGGGTCAGTTCGCCTGCGACAGCTGCTCGAGGATCGCCGGATTCTCGAGCGTCGACATGTCCTGGGTGATCTCCTCGCCCTTGGCCACCGAGCGCAGGAGGCGGCGCATGATCTTGCCGCTGCGGGTCTTGGGCAGGTTGTCGCCGAAGCGGATGTCCCTGGGCTTGGCGATCGGGCCGATCTCCTTGCCGACCCAGTCGCGCAGCTCCTGGGCGATCTTCTTCGCCTCGTCGCCGGTCGGCCGGGCACGCTTCAGGACGACGAAGGCGCAGATCGCCTCGCCCGTCGTGTCGTCGGGTCGGCCGACGACGGCCGCCTCGGCCACGAGTTCGGTGTGGGCGACGAGCGCCGATTCGATCTCCATCGTGCCCATGCGGTGGCCGCTGACATTGAGAACGTCGTCGATGCGTCCGGTGATGGTGAAGTAGCCGGTCTTCTCATCGCGGATCGCACCGTCTCCCGCCAGGTAGTACTTGCCCTGGAACTCGTCCGGGTAGTAGCTCTTGCGAAACCGTTCCGGATCGCCGTAGATGGTGCGGATCATGCTCGGCCAGGGCTTCCTGATGACGAGGAGGCCGCCCTTGCCGTTCGGCACCGCGTGTCCCTGCTCGTCGACCACTGCAGCGTCGATGCCGGGAAAAGGCAGGGTGCACGAGCCGGGCACGAGCGGCGTAGCGCCAGGAAGCGGCGTGATCACGTGCCCGCCCGTTTCGGTCTGCCAGAACGTGTCGATGACCGGGCAGCGGCCGCCGCCGATGTGCTTGTGGTACCACTCCCAGGCGGCCGGGTTGATCGGTTCACCGACGGTGCCGAGGATGCGCAGGCTGGTCAGATCGTAGTTGCGCGGATGCGCTTTCGGGTTGCCCTCGGCGGCCTTGATGAGCGCGCGAATGGCGGTCGGTGCGGTGTAGAAAATGGTGACCTTGTGCTTCTCGATCATCTGCCAGAAACGGCCCGCGTCGGGATAAGTCGGGATGCCCTCGAAAACGACCTGTGTGCCACCCAGCGCCAGCGGTCCGTACGCGATGTAGGTGTGGCCGGTGACCCAGCCGATGTCGGCGGTGCACCAGAAGATGTCGCTCTCGGGCCTGAGGTCGAAGGTCCACCTGGTCGTCAACGCGGCATGCAGGAGGTAGCCGCCGGTCGAGTGCTGCACGCCCTTCGGCTTGCCGGTCGAGCCCGACGTGTAGAGCAGGAAGAGCGGGTGCTCGGCGCCGACCCACTCGGGCTCGCAGCTCGACGGCTCCTTGTCGAGCAGCTCGTGCAGCCACTTGTCGCGCGGCGCCGTGAACTCCACCTTGCCACCCGTGCGCCGATACACGATGACGTCGCGCACCGCCATGTCCGGCCCGCTCAACGCCTCGTCGACGATGGCCTTCAGCGGCAAGGCCTTGCCCCCCCGCATCTGCTCGTCGGCGGTGATGACGAGCACGGCACCGGTATCGGCGATGCGGTCGCGCAGGCTGTGCGCCGAAAAGCCACCGAACACCACGGAATGCGTTGCACCGATCCGGGCGCAGGCCTGCATCGCGACGATGCCCTCGACGGACATCGGCATGTAGATGACGACCCGGTCGCCCTTGACCAGGCCGCGCGCCTTCATCGCATTCGCCAGGCGGCACGTCCGCTCGAGCAGCTCACGGTAGCTGACGCGGGTGACAGTACCGTCGTCGGCCTCGAAAATGATGGCCGTGCGCTCGCCCAGGCCCGCCTCGAGGTGCCGGTCGAGGCAGTTGTACGAGGCGTTGAGGGTGCCGTCCTCGAACCATTTGTAGAAAGGCGCGTCGTCCTCGTTCAGCACCTTCTTGAAAGGGGTGCGCCAGCTGAGGAACTCGCGCGCGAGGCGGGCCCAATAGCCGGGATAGTCGGCCTCGGCCTCGGCGCAGAGCTTGCGATAGGCGTCCATGCCGGACACGTGCGCGCCCTTGATGGCGGATTCCGGCGGCGGGTAGAGGGTGGCAGTGCTCATCATCATCTCCTGGAGGCCGTGTCCCAACGCCCCTGTGCAGGCGGCGTCCGGGATGCGGAACCTACTCTAACCGCGCCGGCGCGCTGCCGGCAGGTTCACCCGAACGACCCCTGAAACCTACAATGCACGCGAGTTCGCGCCGACGATGCCTTGAACCGATGCCCGGAGGAACCGACCTTTGATGTCGAGCCCCGTTCTCGCCGACGGCAGCCTGCGATCGCGCGCCGGAGCCTTGCTCGCGCGAGACAGTGTCCAGCACGCGATCCTCGTCCTGATCATCGCCAATGCGGTGACTCTCGGCCTGCAGACATCGGCGACGCTCGAGCGGGAGTTCGGCGGGATCTTTTACGTATTCGACCGGGTCATCGTCGCCGTGTTCGTGCTGGAGCTCACCCTTCGCCTGTACGTCCACCGCGCCGACTTCTTTCGAGATCCGTGGAGCGTGTTCGACATGATCGTGATCGGCGCCGCCATGATTCCGGCGAACGCCAGCTTCGCGGTGCTGCGCGCCCTGCGTGTGCTGCGGGTCTTGCGCGTGGCCACGGTGGCACCCTCGATGCGCCGGGTGGTCGGCGCGCTGCTTGCGGCGATTCCCGGGCTCGGCTCGATCGCCATGGTGCTGCTGCTGATCTTCTACGTATTCGCCGTCATCGGCACCCACCTGTTCGGCGACGCCTACCCGCAGTGGTTCGGCCACATCGGGCGCTCGCTCTACACGCTGTTCCAGGTGATGACGCTCGAGAGCTGGTCGATGGGCATCTCCCGCCCGGTGATGGAAACCTTCCCCTACGCCTGGGCCTTCTTCGTGCCCTTCATCCTGATCGCCACGTTCACCATGCTGAACCTGTTCATCGCCGTGATCGTCACCGCGACGCAGACCTTCGCCGACGCCGAGAAGGAAGCCACCCTCGCGGCGATCGACGAGGCGCGCGAGCACATCGAAGACGAAGTCCACGTTCAGCTGCGCGCGCTGCGGGCCGAAGTCGCCGACATGAAGGCGCTCCTCGGCGACTTGTCGAGTTCCCGCGCTCGCGGCCGCTGAGCGGCGGTGCCCGGCAGCCTTCCCCGGCTGGCCGCTAACATTCAGCCATGACCACGACCATTCGCTACGCCGATCTCGTCGACAGCATCGCCGGCGCCCTGCAGTACATCAGCTACTACCATCCGGCCGACTACATCGCCCACCTCGCGCGGGCCTACGAGATCGAGCAGGGCGAGGCGGCGAAGGACGCGATCGCGCAGATCCTCACCAACTCGCGCATGTGCGCCGAGGGCCACCGCCCCATCTGCCAGGACACCGGCATCGTCAACGTCTTCCTGCGCATCGGCATGGACGTGCGCTTCGAGGGCTTTCCCGCAGGCATCGAGGAGGCGGTGAACGACGGTGTGCGAAAGGGCTACCTCGACCCCGACAACCCCTTGCGCGCGTCGATCGTGGCCGACCCTCATTTCGAACGGAAGAACACCACCGACAACACGCCGGCGGTCGTCCACATGACGGTCGTGCCAGGCGCCACGGTCGATGTCATCGTCGGCGCGAAGGGAGGCGGCAGCGAGAACAAGTCGAAGTTCGTGATGATGAATCCGAGCGACAGCCTGGTCGACTGGGTCCTGAAGACGGTGCCGACGATGGGCGCGGGCTGGTGCCCGCCGGGCATGCTCGGCATCGGCATCGGCGGCACCGCCGAGCGCGCCATGCTGCTCGCCAAGCAGAGCCTGATGGAAGACATCGACATGGCAGAGCTGAAGGCGCGCGGCCCGAAGACGAAGACCGAGGCGCTGCGCATCGAGCTCTGCGACAAGGTGAACGCGCTCGGCATCGGCGCGCAGGGCCTGGGCGGCCTGACGACGGTGCTCGACGTCAAGATCGCGATGGCGCCGACGCATGCGGCGTCGAAGCCGGTGGCAATGATTCCCAACTGCGCCGCGACCCGGCACGCGCATTTCGTGCTCGACGGCTCCGGCCCGGCGTACCTCGACCCGCCGAGCCTCGACCTCTGGCCCGACGTGCGCTGGGCTCCCGACTACGCGCGCTCGAAGAAGGTCGACCTCGATGCGCTGACGAAGGCCGAAGTGGCGGGCTGGCAGCCGGGCGAGCGCCTGCTCCTGTCGGGCAGGCTGCTCACCGGCCGAGACGCCGCGCACAAGCGCATCCAGGAGATGCTGGCCCGCGGCGAGAAGCTGCCGGTCGACTTCGGCGGCCGTGTCATCTACTACGTCGGCCCGGTCGATCCGGTTCGAGACGAGGTGATGGGGCCTGCCGGCCCGACGACGTCGACGCGGATGGACAAGTTCACCGAGATGATGCTGGCCGAGACCGGTCTGCTGGCCATGGTCGGCAAGGCCGAGCGCGGCCCGATCGCCGTCGAGGCGATCAGGAAGCACGGCAGCGCCTACCTCATGGCCGTGGGCGGCGCCGCCTACCTGGTCTCCAAGGCGATCCGGCAGGCTCGCGTGCTCGCCTTCGCCGACCTCGGCATGGAAGCGATCTACGAGTTCGACGTCACCGACATGCCCGTCACCGTGGCGGTCGACGCCAGGGGAACCTCGGTGCACGAGACCGGCCCGAAGCAGTGGCAGGCACGGATCGCCGGAATCCCGGTCGCCATCGCCTGACATTGGCGCGTGGTCGCGCGACGTCGTGCGACGAACCGGCATGGCCAGCGGCCCCGCGGACGGGCATCGTACTTCCTAGGGCGCGGTGCCGCGCATCAGCGTCAGCAGGCTGGCGTCGTCGAGTTCGGCCAGGCCGGCGCGGCAGGCGGCGGCGAATCGATCCGCAGCGAGCTGCCCGAGCCTGGGCTCGAAGCCGGCCGAGCGGGCGGCGGCGAGCGCGAGACGCGAGTCCTTGGCGAGCAGCGCCGTGTGCGCGCGCGGCGCGTAGTCGCCGGCGACGGCGCGGCGCATCCGGTCGCTGCCGATCCAGCTCTGCCCGCTCGAACCTTCGATTACCGCCAACGTTCGTGCGGCGTCGAGGCCGAGCCGCTCGGCCAGGGCCAGCGCCTCGGCGGCGCCGACGAGGTTGATCGCGGCCAGCAGGTTGTTGACGAGTTTGGTCCGCGCTCCGTCGCCCGGCCGCGTGCCGACCCGGAACACGTGCGTCGACAGTGCATCGATGACGGTGCGGTGGCGATCGAACAACGCGTCGGGGCACGCCAGCATCAGGCTCATCGTGCCGTCGCGGGCACGGGCCGGCCCACCCGACATCGGTGCATCGATGCAGTCGATGCCGTGCTCGGCCAGACGAGACGCGAGTGCCTCCGTGCTCTCGGGGCCGATCGTCGGGCATAGGAAGACGCAACCGCCGGCTGGCAAGGCCCGGGCGGCACCGTCGGCGCCGAACAGCACGGCCTCGGCCTGGGCCGCGTCGACCACGGCGACGATGACGACCTGGCACGTCGCGGCGAGCGCGCCGGGTGTCGCGAACACCCGGGCACCGCGGGCCTCGGCCAGCGCCGCGCGCCGGGCATCGAGGTCGCGGACACCGATGCGGAAGCCCCGATCGAGCAGGCGCAGCGCCATGGCCAGACCCATGTTGCCGACTCCGATCATGCCGATGGCAGGCGGAATGGCGCTCATGGCTGCATTGTGCAAGGCACGAACGACGCGGGGCGTCTCTGCTGCTCGGGTATTACCCCTTGTCTCGCGCCGGCTCGGCCGACATAGTGAATACCTGCCCGGGTCGCTCCGGCGGCCGAGGAATGCCACGCATGAACACCACGAAGGAGACAACCATGACCGAGACCACGTCGCCCGTTGCGACTACGCCCTCTGCGCAAACGAAGCCGGCCCGCCGGCGATTCCTCGGCGCCGCCTTGAGCGGCGCGGCCGGTGCCGCGGCCATGACCGTGCCCATGATCTCGGTCGCCCAGTCGCCGATCGTCCTCAAGATGCAGGGCGCCTGGGGTGCCAAGGACATCTTCAACGAGATGGCCGAGCAGTACGTCGCCCGCGTCAACGAGATGGCCGCAGGGCGCCTGCGCATCGACTACCTCGTCGCCGGCGCGGTCGTGAAGCCCTTCGAAGTCATGGATGCGACCAGCAAAGGCGTGATCGACTGCTGCCACCAGGTGGCGGTGTACTGGTACGGCAAGAGCAAGGTCGCGTCGCTGTTCGGCTCGGGGCCGATCAACGGCTGCGACGCCAACCAGATGCTCGCCTGGATCCACCGCCAGGGCACGCCCTTCTTCGACGAATTGGTCAAGAAGCTCGGCCTCGACGTCGTGGCGTTCTTCGCCATGCCGATGCCGACGCAGCCCCTGGGCTGGTTCAAGAAGCCGATCAAGGGCGCGGCCGACCTGAAGGGCTTCAAGTACCGCACCGTCGGCCTCGCCGCCGACCTGATGCAGGACATGGGGATGAAGGTCACGCAGCTTCCCGGCGGCGAGATCGTGCCGGCGATGGAGCGCGGCGTCATCGATGCCTTCGAGTACAACAACCCGACTTCCGACCGCCGCTTCGGCGCCCAGGACGTGGCCAAGAACTACTACATGGGCAGCTATCACCAGGCAATGGAGTTCTTCGAGATCGACTTCAACAAGAAGAAGTACGACGCGCTTCCGAAGGACCTGCAGGCCGTCCTGAAGTACGCGGCCGAAGCTGCCTCGACGGCAAACTTCGCGCTCGCCATGGACCAGTACTCGACCGACCTGCAGGAGCTCAAGAACAAGGACAAGGTCAACGTGATCCGCACGCCGAAGGACGTCTTCACGGCGCAGCTCAAGTCGTGGGACACCCTGGTCAAGAAGCTCACCGACGAAGACCCGTTCTTCAAGAAGGTCTGGGACTCGCAGAAGGCGTGGGCCAAGCGGGTCGGCTACTACCACTTCAACAACAACGCCGACTACCAGCAGGCCTACGAGCACCTGTACGGCAAGCTCGGGTTCTGACGTACCGGGCCGCGGCCGGCATGCCGCGGCCGGGTCCGGACGAAGGCGGCGCAGCGATGCGCCGCCTTTTTTCCGGTCCGCGAGATGCCGAGGCACGCCTTCCGAAGGACATATCGCCATGCTCCAGAGATTCCTGCTCACCATCGACCGCTTCAGCATGGCGGTCGGCCACGCGTTCGCCTGGTGCATCGTCATTCTCACGCTCGGCACCTCCTACGAGGTCTTCATGCGCTACGTCATGAACAACCCGACGAGCTGGGCCTTCGACATGAGCTACATCATGTACGGCGGGCTCTTCATGATGGCGGGTGCCTACGCGCTCTCGCGCGACGCCCACGTGCGCGGCGACGTGCTTTTCCGCCTGCTGCGCCCTCGCGTGCAGGCGAGCATCGAGCTGGTGCTCTACTTCATCTTCTTCTATCCCGGCGTCACGGCGCTGATCATCGCCGGCTACGGCTACGCCCACGACTCCTTCGGCTACAAGGAGGTGAGCGTCAACAGCCCCGCCGGTATCCCCATCTGGCAGCTGAAGGCGCTGATCCCGCTGGCGGGCGCGATGCTGTTCATCCAGGGCATCGCGCAGGTGATCCGCTGCATCCTGTGCATCCAGAAGGGCTACTGGCCCCTCAAGCTGCACGACGTCGAGGAAATGGAGAGCGCCGTGCAGGCCACCCGCGACCAGGGCGTGGCCGCGAAAGGCGTGCGATGAGCAACCCGCAAATGGCGCTGCTGATGCTCGGCAGCTTCGTCTTCATCATCCTGCTCGGCTTTCCGATCGCCTTCACGTTGATGGCGATGGGCGTCATGTTCGGGTTCTACGCGTACTACGTGCCGGGCCAGGAGTTCTTCGACAGCCGGGTTTTCTACCTGCTCTCGCAGAACACCTTCAGCATCATGAACAACGACGTGCTGACCGCCGTCCCGCTGTTCCTGTTCATGGGCTACATGATCGAGAGATCGAACATCCTCGACCGACTGTTCTACAGCCTGCAGGTCGCACTCAAGTCGATCCCCGGATCGATGGCCGTGGCTGCGCTCATCACGTGCGCGCTGTTCGCGACGGCCACCGGCATCGTCGGCGCCGTCGTCACGCTAATGGGCCTGCTCGCCTTCCCGGCCATGCTGAAGGCGGGCTACGACCAGAAGCTCTCGTCGGGCGTCATCTGCGCCGGCGGCACGCTGGGCATCCTGATCCCGCCGTCGATCATGCTCATCGTCTACGGTGCGACATCCGCGGTCTCGGTCGTCAAGCTCTACGCCGCGGCGATCATTCCAGGCTTCCTCCTCGCCGGCCTGTACGTCGTCTACGTCATCGTGCGCGCGGCCATCAACCCGAAGCTGGCCCCGAAGCTGCCCAAGGAAGAGACCGACATCCCATGGGTCAAGGTGGTGGCGCTGCTGTTGAAGGCGTTCTTCCCGCTGGCCGTGCTCATCCTGTCGGTGCTCGGGGCGATCCTGTTCGGCCTGGCGACGCCGAGCGAGGCGGCCGCCATAGGCGCCCTCGGCGCCGTGCTCCTGGCCATCATGTACCAGGCCTTCAACTGGCAGCGGCTGAAGGAGGCCGTGTTCCTGACGGCGCGCACGTCGGCCATGGTGTGCTGGCTCTTCGTCGGCTCGTGGACGTTCTCGTCGATTTTTTCCTACCTCGGCGGCGAGGGGCTGATCAAGAACTTCGTCCTGTCGATGAACCTCAACATGGTGACCTTCCTGATTCTGTCGCAGGCGATCATCTTCCTGCTCGGCTGGCCGCTCGAGTGGAGCGAGATCATCATCATATTCGTGCCGATCTTCCTGCCGCTCCTGTCGCATTTCGGCGTCGATCCGCTTTTCTTCGGCATCCTGGTCGCGCTCAACCTGCAGACCTCGTTCCTTTCGCCGCCGATGGCGATGTCGGCGTACTCCCTGAAGGGCGTCGCGCCACCCCACGTGCAGCTCTGGACCATCTTCCAGGGCTGCTTTCCCTTCCTGCTCCTCGTCTTCGTGACGATGGCACTCGTCTACGTGTTCCCGCAGCTCGTCTACTGGCTCCCCGGCGTGTTCTATGGCAACTGAACAGGAGCGGCCGGCATGAAGGCCGACGACCTCGTCGACATCACCTCGCTGACGGCCTCCGAGATCCTGGCGGCGATCGGCGACGGTCGGACCACCGCCGAGGAAGTCGTCGGCGGCTGCCTAGCGCGGATCCGCGCTGACGAAGAGCGGGTGCAGGCCTGGGCCTTCATCGACGAAACCCGAGCCCTCGAGCAGGCGCGCAACGTGGACCGCGTGCGGCGCGAGGGCCATGCCGCCGGCCCGCTGCACGGGCTGCCGGTCGGCATCAAGGACATCATCGACACCGCCGACATGCCCACCGAGGACGGCACCGTGTTACTTGCCGGCCGGCGCCCCGACTTCGACGCCACCGTGGTCGAGCGGCTGCGCTCGGCCGGCGCAATCATCCTCGGCAAGACCGTCACCACCGAGCTCGCTACCTACGCACCCGGCAAGACGCGCAATCCCGTCGATCCGGCGCACACCCCCGGCGGCTCGTCCAGCGGCTCGGCAGCGGCGGTCGCCGCGCACATGGTGCCGGTGGCGATCGGCACGCAGACCAACGGCAGCGTGATCCGGCCCGCGGCCTTCTGCGGGGTCTACGGCTACAAGCCGACGTTCGGGCTGGTGCCACGGCACGGCATCCTCGAGCAGTCACGGCCGCTGGACACGGTCGGCTTCTTCGCGCGCACCGTCGAAGACCTCGCCATCATCGCCGAGCCGCTCATGGGCTACGACGAACGCGACCCCGACACCCGGCCCGCCGCCCGGCCGGCCTTGCGCGAGGTGGCGATGCAGGAGCCGCCGCTGCCGCCGACCTTCGCCTTCACTAAGACGCCAAACTGGGACGACGCCGACGACGAGACGCGCCTGGCCTTCGACGAAGTCGCGCAGGCCCTCGGCGAGCGCGTCTTTCCTTTCAGCGTTCCGGCGCTGTTCGCCGACGCCTGGCGCTGGCACGCAACCATCATGGAAGCCGACATCGCGCGCAGCTTCCACGAGCTCCATGAGCGGGGCAGTGAACGCCTGAGCGCGTCGCTGCGTGGCCAGATCGAGCGCGGTGGCCGGGTGACGGCCGTCGACTACAACAACGCCGTGGCGCGGATGCGGGCGACGAACGCGGCCTTCGACGAGCTCTTCGATCGCTGCGACGCCCTCCTTACCGCGGCCGCCCCCGGCCCGGCCCCGCGCGGCCTCGAGTCGACGGGAAGCCCCGACTTCTCGACGCTCTGGACCTACACAGGCATGCCCGCCGTCACGCTGCCCCTGCTGCGCGCCGACAATGGCCTGCCGATGGGCATCCAGCTGATCGGCCGCCGCGGCGACGACGCGCGGCTGCTGCGCACGGCGCGCTGGCTCGCCGGCTGGGCGAGCGACCAGGAACGAGACGTGAGCTGAAACCGGAGGCGACGATGCAAGGCAGATTCGCGAAGCTTGTGATGGCCGTCATCGCCGTGACCATGGCGCTGGCCTTCTTCGCTCCACCGGTGCTCAAGCTGAAGAACCCGGCGATGATCATCGTCATTCTCGTCGGCGTGGTGGCGATGATCGTCGGCATGGTCGAGTTCGTCCGCGACAAGGACGACTGATCCGGCGCCAGTGGAGGGCGCGCCCGGCGCGTCAGCCCCGAGGGTGGTGAATCGCGTGCAGCGCCTTCAGGCGCTCGCGTGCCACGTGGGTGTAGATCGTCGTCGTCGAGATGTCTGCGTGGCCTAGCAGCATCTGCACGGCGCGCAGGTCGGCGCCGTGGTTCAGAAGGTGGGTCGCGAACGCGTGGCGCAGCGTATGGGGCGACAGCGGTACCGCGATGGCGGCGCGCAGGGCGTGCGCCTTCACCAGTTTCCAGAACATCTGCCGCGTCATCGGCCCGCCCCGCCCGGTGACGAAGAGGGCGGCGCTCGAGCGGGCGCCGAGGATCGCCGGCCGCGCCTCGACGAGATAGCGCTGCATCCAGGCCAGCGCTTCCTCGCCGAACGGCACCAGCCGCTCCTTGGCGCCCTTGCCGGTCACGCGCAGCGCCGCATCGACCAGGCTGACATTGACGCTGCCCAGGCCGACCAGCTCGCTCACCCGGAGGCCACTCGCGTACATCAGCTCGAGCATGGTCCGGTCGCGCAGCCCGAGCGGCTGGCCCACATCGGGCGCGCCGAGCAGCGCTTCGACCTGCGCCTCGCTCAGGGTCTTCGGGACGCGGAGCGCCTGGCGCGCGGCGACGAGGCGAAGCGTCGGATCGGCCGCGATCAGGTGCTCGCGCACCGCCCAGCGAAAGAAACGGCGGAACACGGTCAGGCGCCGGTTCGCGCTGGTCGCCGCACTG
Organism: Burkholderiales bacterium; assembly: GCA_038225015.1. Taxonomy (GTDB): domain Bacteria; phylum Pseudomonadota; class Gammaproteobacteria; order Burkholderiales; family Burkholderiaceae_C; genus Schlegelella_A. The sequence goes on along the minus strand of JBBRFB010000017.1, from coordinate 14,385 downwards.
CCGGCATGGCGGGCCACGGCGTACTCGCGCAGGTTGCTCTCGCTGGCCCCGGCGATCGTCGGGACACCGCGCCCTTCCAGCCAACGCGCGAGCATCGCGAGGTCGCGCCGGTAGGCAGCCAGCGAGTTGGCGGCCAGCCCGTCCTCGATCCACAGCGCATCGACGAAGGCGTCGATGATGTCGGTGCTCGCAAGGGGCGCTTCGACCGGCGTCGTCATGGCTGGCGCTCATCGATCGCTGCAGGATGCAGCGGCTCCGATCGAGTGTAGGCGGCCCGCTGCGCCGAGTCGTGGCCCCCGACTGGCACACTCGACCGCATGGCCGACCCGACCCTCCTGCTGCCCGACTTCCTGCTCATCCTCGTCGGCTGGGTGATCTGCCGCAAGACGGCGCTCGGGCGGCCGGTGTGGGAAGCGGCCGAGCGGCTGGTCTACTACCTGCTCTTTCCGGTGCTGCTCTTCAATTCGATCGTGAAGAGCCCGCTGCAGCCGGGTCAGGCGCTGAACCTCGCCATCGCCGGCCTCGGCACCGGCGTCGTCGGCATCGTCCTGGCCACTCTCGTCGGCCTCGTTCCAGGCGTCGACAGGCGCCTGCACGCCTCGGGCGCGCAGACCGCCTTCCGCTTCAACTCGTTCATCTGCCTGGCGCTGGCACAGCGCCTCTTCGGTGCCGAGGGCCTGGCCTGGATGGCCCTGCTCATCGCCCTCAGCGTGCCGATGGTCAACGTGGCCGCGGTCTGGCCGCTGGCCCGCCACGGCGGCCATTCCTACTTTCGCGAGCTGGCGCGCAACCCGCTCATCATCAGCACCGTCGCCGGCCTCGTCGGCAACGCCGTCGGGCTGACCCTGCCCGTGCCGGTCGACACGACGCTGCAGCGGATCGGCGTCGCCGCGCTCCCGATCGGCCTGATGGCGGTGGGCGCCGGCCTCACCTTCGGCGCGCTCAAGGATTCGCCGGTGTTGGCGGCCGGGCTCCTCGGCATCCGTCATGCAGTGCTGCCGGTGGTGGCCATCGGCTTCACGTTCGCGCTGGCGCTTTCGCCGAAGGAGCAGGGAACCGTGGTCCTCTTCGCCGCGGTGCCGACGGCGTCGAGCGCCTACGTCCTGGCGGCGCGCATGGGCGGTGCCGCCAGTTTCGTTGCCGGCCTGGTGATGGTCTCGACGCTGCTCGGCATGGTCAGCATCCCGCTCTGGCTGGCGGTCCTGCAGGCCCTGCACTGAGGGCGTCGCCGGGAGCCGACCCGGCCTGCGCCAGCGCCCAGTCGATGTGCTCGCGCACCATCTCGCTGGCACCGTCGCGACGGGCGCGCAGCGCCGCTGCGATCGCCGGCCGGGCGCCGCCACGCAAGGCGTTGCCCAGTGCCACGGCAACGTTGCGCTGCCAGCGCTCGTGGCCGATGCGCCTGATCGCGCTGCCTTCGGTGGCGCGCAGGAACTCGTCCTCGGTCCACGACCAGAGCTCGAGCAGGGTCGGATCGGCGAAGGCCTCCCGGCCGTCGAAGTCGGCGAGCGGGCTCGTCGTCGCGTACTTGTTCCACGGGCAAACGAGCTGGCAGTCGTCGCAGCCGTAGATGCGGTTGCCGATGGCGGCGCGGAACTCGACGGGAATCGATCCCTTCAGCTCGATGGTGAGGTACGAAATGCAGCGCCGCGCGTCGAGCCGGTACGGCGCGACGATCGCCCGCGTCGGGCAGACGTCGAGGCAGGCCGTGCAGGTGCCGCAGCGGGCCTCGCCGGGCGCCGTCAGCGGCAAAGGCAGGTCGATGAAGATCTCGCCGAGGAAGAACATCGAGCCGCCATCGCGATCGAGCGCCAGCGTGTGCTTGCCGCGCCAGCCGAGGCCGCTGCGCGCCGCCAGCTCGACCTCGAGCACCGGCGCCGAGTCGGTGAAGGCGCGATGGCCGAACGGGCCGACCTCGGCCGCGATGCGGTCGGCCAGCCGCTTCAGCCGCTGGCGCAGCACACGGTGGTAGTCGCGGCCGCGCGCATAGATCGAGACCGTGGCTCGATCGCGGTCGGCGACGCGATCCCATTCGACGGCCTGCCAGCCGTCGGTGCTTGCCTGCGGACGGTAGTCGAGCCGGGCGGTGATGACCCGCACCGTCCCGGCGACGAGCTCGGCCGGCCGCGCCCGCGTCGTCCCGTGCGCCTGCATGTAGGCCATCTCGCCATGAAAACCGTTGTCGAGCCACGCCAGAAGGCCCGGTTCGGCCGCGGCGAGGTCGACGCCGGCCACCCCGATCTGGGAAAATCCGAGCTCGTGCCCCCAGGTCCGCACCTTCGCCAGCAGCCCGGCGCCGTTCACCTCTTCCCCTTCATCCGAAACGCTCATTTGGAGTCGATTCTAGAAACCCGCCTCAGCACCTGGCCCGACGAGCGCGCATGCGCTGCCGAGGCGTCGGCGCTGTCGCGTCACGACGCGCTGGCCGATGCGTTCGTCGAGCTGCACGGCCCGCTCGGCGCCGGCAAGACCACCTTCGTGCGCCACCTGCTGCACGCGCTCGGCATCATCGGCTCGGTCAAGAGCCCGACCTACGCGCTGATGGAGCCCTATGTCGCGGCGCCGGCGCATGGCGGATTCGCCATTCATCACTTCGATTTCTACCGCTTCGACGATCCTGGCGAGTGGGAAGACGCGGGCTTTCGCGACGTCTTTGCGGCGCCGGGGCTGAAGCTGGTCGAGTGGCCCGAGAAGGCCGCCGCCTTCCTGCCCGAATGCGATCTGCGCCTCTCGATCGAGCCGGCGGCGAGCGGCGAGCGGCGCGGCGTGCGCCTCGAGGCCACGACGCCGCGCGGGCGGGCGCTTCTCGCATGAGCGCAAAGTCGCGCCGCGACGTCCTGCGCAGCGCCGGCACGCTGGTGCTCCTGCTCGGCGCCCGCGAGATCGCCTTCGGCGCCTCGATCGTCGCGGTGCGCGTCTGGCCGGCCGCCGACTACACGCGCATCACGATAGAGTCCGATACCGCCCTCTCGCAACACCACTTCCTGGTCGAGAACCCCGAGCGGCTGGTCATCGACGTCGACGGCCTCGAGCTCAGCCCGCAGCTGCGCGAGCTGGTCGGAAAGATCCGGCCGGACGATCCCTACATCGAGAGCGTGCGCGTCGGCCAGAACCGCAGCCGCGTCGTGCGGCTGGTGATCGACCTCAAGCAACCGACCGCGCCGCAGCTGTTCGCGCTCGCGCCGGTGGCGGCCTACCAGCACCGGCTCGTCTTCGATCTCTACCCGACCCACGAGCGCGATCCGCTGCTCGCCCTTATCCGCGACAAGGAACAGGCCGAACGCAGCGCCGCGCAGGCGGTGCAGGACGCGCTCGGCGAGTTCATCGGCCGCATGAATGCCGCCGGCGCCGCCGCGCCATCGCCGGCGATCGCCGCGCTGCCCGGCGCGGTCGCCGCCAGCGCGCCGCAGGGCGCGGGCGGCGTCGCCGGCCTGTCGCCGCCCATGGTCGCCAGGAGCGCAGCCCGCGAGAGCCGCGTCACGGCATCGCCCGGCTCCCGACTGCCACCTGCCGCCGCGCAGGCGAAGATCGACCGCCTGATCGTCATCGCCATCGACCCGGGGCACGGCGGCGAAGACCCCGGCGCCAGCGGCCCGAGCGGGTTGCACGAGAAGGACGTCGTGCTGGCCATCGCCAAGGAGCTGCGCGACCGGATCAATGCCAATGTGCAGCCGGCGATGCGGGCCATGCTCACGCGCGAGTCCGACTTCTTCGTGCCGCTGCACGAGCGTGTCAGGAAGGCGCGCCGGGTCCAGGCCGACCTTTTCGTGTCGATCCATGCCGACGCCTTCCTCAACCCGCAGGCGCGCGGCGCATCGGTGTTCGCCCTGAGCGAGAGCGGCGCCTCGAGCGCGGCCGCCCGCTGGATGGCCAAACGCGAGAACGATGCCGATCAGGTCGGCGGGCTGAACGCCGGCGACAAGGACGCGACCGTGTTGCACACGCTCGTCGACATGAGCACGGCCGCGCAGATACGCGACAGCATGAAGCTCGGTAGCGAAGTGCTCGGCCAGATCGGCAAGGTCGGCGCGTTGCACAAGGGCAGCGTGGAGCAGGCCGGCTTCGCCGTGCTGAAGGCGCCCGACATCCCGTCGATCCTGGTCGAATCGGGGTTTCTCACCAATCCCGACGAAGAGAAGAAGCTGCGCGATCCGGAGTACCGCCGCCAGCTCGTCGAGGCGGTGGCCAGCGGCATCCAGCGCTACTTCGACCGAAACCCGCCGATCGCGCGCAGCCGGCAGCTCTGAGGTAAGAGGCGAGGCCGCGGTGGCGCTGTGCGCCGACGCGCTGCGCCGCGCCTTCAGGGCCTGAGCCCGCGGCGCGGCGACCGGGAGATCAGCTCGGAGACGAGGCGCCGGTCACCACCGACTTGACCTTCTTGGCACCCTTCTTGGCGGCCTTGCCCGTCTTGCGGCCGACGACCGCAGCCTCATGGCCCTGCTCGCGCCCATCCTCGGCCACCATGTGCCCGGTCTTGCGGCCGCCTTCGGCGACGCCGTGCCCGGCTTCGCGGCTCTCTTCGGCGACGGCGTGACCGACCTTGCGGCCGGCCTTGCCGATCGCATGCCCGGTCTTGGTCGCGGCAGAGGAAGCCGCCTCGCCGACCGACTCCGCGGCCTGCACCGACGGGACCATGGCGGCGAGCGCCAGTGCCGATGCGGCGGCGAAAAGACGAAACAACATCATCGTTCTCCTGAGTGAATGCGAATGCGGCAGATGATATTCGCAGCGGTGCCGGCAGCTGTGACGCGACCCGGCGAAGACACTCTTGCCTGTCAGGCGAATCGTCGACGCCGACAATGACGGTCTGCCGTCGACTGCGCGCGCGGCGTCGGCCGAGTGACAGCTTACCTGAGGAGTGTCCGCCATGTCCGCAGCCATCCGATCCCTGGCCCTCGCCCTCGGCGTCGGCGCGGCCCTCGTCGCCGCGCCGCCGTCAGTGGCCCGCCCTGGCGGCGGGTTCGCAGGCTCCCATGCGTCCGGCGGCGGCTGGCACCGCGGCGGGCCGGCGTGGCACGGTGGCTACGGTGGAGGCTACCGTCATGGCGGTTACGCGCGTCGCGGCCACTGGGGGCCGGGTGTGTTCTGGGGTGGCCTCGGGCTAGGCCTGGGCCTCGGCGCCATCGGTTACGCCACCTACGGCGGCTATTACCTGTATCCCGCCTACGCACCGATGCCGTACCCCGGCTATGTCGTCGTCGAGCCGCCAGCGGGCGACGTCGTCGTGCGCTCGGGGCAGCCGGTGCCGATCGCGCAACGCGCCGCCGATCCGATCTTCTATCCACGCAACGGCCAGAGCGCCGCGCGCACCGAGGCGGACCGTCAGGAATGCAACCGGTGGGCGACCACGCAGAGCGGTGCCATGGCGGACGCCAGCATTTTCCAGCGCGCCACGCTGGCTTGCATGGAAGGCCGTGGCTACACGGTGAAGTGACTCCGCCTCGACCGGCTACCGGCCGACGCGGTTTCGCCGTCCGCTGGCGCAGCGCGCTGAACGGCGCAGCCGGCCGTGAAGGATTGCGCGCCACCGTTGCATTTGTCCGTCGTCGCACAGGCACGGACGCTTCCGAGCCGATACAACGGGCGACGCCGCAAGGCAATGCGCTGCCCGATCACGGGGCGGCGCTGCATCACACAGCGAGCAGCCACGCCATGGGAGCGCCCACGACCCCCGAAGACCGGTTCGAGAAGACCATTCGCCTGGTCTGCCGGCTCGACGACTCCGACATCGACTACGTCAAGGACACCGCCGAGTGGATCGCGCGCTGCGTCCACCGGGTCCTGGTCGTCAACCCCGACGTGACGGCGCACGAAGTCACGCCGATCGTCCTTGACATGAGCGCCTTGCCGCGTTGGCGACTGATGAAGCCCGAAACCGTGGCAGAACAGCTCGCGCTGCCGCTGCCGCTGCCGGGCGCCGTCGCCCCGTGAAGTCGCGCCGCGCGCCGGGCGCATGTGCACGCGCTGGCGCCGCCGCGCTGGCGGCACTGGCCTTCCTCGCCGCTGGCCCCGCCGAAGCTCGCAAGCCCTACAAGTGCGTCATCGACGGACGCACGGTCTACCAGCAACAGGCCTGCCCGGTCGGCAGCGAGCCGGCCGCCGCGTCGCAAGCATCGGCATCGGCATCGGCATCGGCATCACCATCGGCGAAAGTGGTGGGCCGGCGAGCCGCCTCGGCCGTATCGCCGCCAGCCGCCCCGGCTGCATCGCCGCCAGCCTCGTCGGCCTCGGCGCCGCGGCGCTAGAGGCTCACGCCGGGCCCGCCTTCCGGCGCGCCCGCCACGCGCCGACGATCACGAGCAAGCCCGGGATCAGGATGGCACTCCAGATGATCTTGTCGAGGTTGTCCTTCACCCACGGAATGTTTCCGAACAGGTAGCCGGCCAGTGTGACGCTGCCGACCCAGAGGATGCTGCCGGCGACGTCGTAGACGGCGAACTTGCGGTAGGTCATGCGGGCGACGCCGGCGACGAACGGGGCGAACGTGCGCAGGAACGGCATGAAACGGGCGGCGACGATGGTGATGCCGCCGTAGCGCTCGTAGAAGGCGTGCGCCTGGTCGAACGCCTGTCGATTGAACCAGCGCGAGCTCTCCCACTGGAACACGCGCGGCCCGATGCGCCGACCGATCGCGTAGTTGCACTGGTTGCCGAGCACGGCGGCGATCATGAGCAGCACGAGCACCAGCGGCAGGCTCATCAGGCCGGCAGCGGCCATCGCACCGACGACGAAAAGAAGCGAATCGCCCGGCAGGAACGGCATGACGACGACGCCGGTCTCGACGAAGATGATCGCGAAGAGCAACGCGTAGACCCAGGCGCCGTAGTCGCGCACGAAGGTCGCCAGATGGACGTCGACGTGGAGGATGAAATCGAACACCGATCCGAGGATGTCCATGGCGGGCCTATGCGGACGTTGTGCCTTTGGGCGATGCCGCCACCGAGGCATCGAGCGACTCGACGCTGTCGAGCCATGCCGTGAGCGCCGGCGGGTAGGCGGTGGCGGGTTCGGTCGCCTGCCAGCGGCGCTTCAGCTGGTTGGCGGCGGCGTGCAGCTGCCAGAGCAACTCCTCGGCCAGGGCCCAGAGCTCGACCCGCACGGCGGCATCTTCTTCGACGTCGCCGCCGAGCGAGCCGAGCTGCTCGCGGGTGATGCCGGCCTCGTAGAGCATGCGTTGCAGCATCGCGTTCTGCTCCGTCACCGACAGCAGGAGCGGCGAATGCGCCGGGTCGAGGTCTCCGGCGAGCGCCTGCGACGTGTCGCGCCAGCTGGCGAGCACGTCGGAGAGCCGCAGCAGCCGACCCACCGACGCGCCGGCGGAGGCCGCGGCGGCCGCTTCGGCAGGCTGCGGCAGCGAACGCAGCAGTCGGTGAATCGACGGCACGAGCGCCGGGTCGTAGCGCTTCGGATTGATGCGCAGCATGAGCGAGACCCGCTGCTCGGGATGCTCGCGTTCGCCATCGAACATCGCCGTCACCACTTCGGCCAGCGAGACCGCGCGGCCGAGCGGGCTGATCGCATCGCCGACGAGCCCTCGCGGGTAGCCTGAGCCGTCGAGCCGTTCATGGTGCTCGACGATCGCGCGAACCACTTCCTTCGGATAGTCGGCAAAGCGGCCGATCAGCATCGACGATGTCAGGGGGTGCACGTAGACCGGCTTCAGCTGGTCGCCGCTCAGACGATCGTCCGAATCGAGCAGGTCGGGATCGATGTGGAGCATGCCCATGTCGTGCAGCAAGCCTGCCGATGCGGCGACGCCGACCTCGTGCTGCGTCGCGCCGCCCTCGCGCACGAGGTGGCCGACCAGCAGCGCCATCAGGATGCTGTGGTCGAACAGCGCCGGTCGGGTGTCCCGCGCCAGCATCAGGTGCAGCGCGATCGGCTTCGGCAGCGGCATGCCGCCAACGGCGGCGAGCAGCGTCTCGCGCATGCGCCCGGCCGGTGCCATCTGGGCGAAGAAGGGCCAGCGATCGAGCGCCGCTTCAGCGGCCGCCCGCAGCACGGCGCCGTTGATGCTCGGCTCGGCGTCGACGCATTCGTCGAGCGGCTGCGACAGCCGGTGCGAGACGAGTCGGTCGTAGAGTCCCTGGTCGACGGCGATGCCGCCTTCGATCAGCTTGACGCCCTGGGCGTTGTAGATCGCCTGCGAGGTCACGACCGGCCGCTTCTGTCCGAGCTCGGCAACCGCTTGCAGGAAGGCGGGCGACTCGGCGGTCTCGGGCGCGGCGACCGCGTCGGATTCGTTCATCGGCCCGAAGCTACCACGGCGCCGCGACAGCGCGCCGCACAAGCGGCCAGGCCGAACGCGGCAACGCGAAATCTGCGACATGGAATCGGCTGGCCTGCCACGGGACGGCAGCGAGCCGCGCCACGACGCCTTCCTACAATGCGGCCATGAACGCCGTGCTCGAGCTGCCGCACCGTCGCGCGATCCGCGAGCTGCCGAGCGAGCTGGTCAGCCAGATCGCGGCTGGCGAGGTGGTCGAGCGGCCGGCATCGGCGGTGCGCGAGCTGGTCGACAACGCCCTCGACGCCGGCGCGAGCAGCATCGTCGTGCGCCTCGTCGGCGGCGGCATCCGCTCGCTCGCCGTCGACGACGACGGCCACGGCCTCGCCGCCGAGGAGCTCGCGCTGGCCCTGCGCCGGCACGCGACCAGCAAGATCGCGACGCTGGCCGATCTCGAGGGCGTGGCCACCCTCGGCTTTCGCGGCGAGGCCCTGGCAGCGATCGCGTCGGTGGCCGACCTGTCGATCACCAGCCGCACCGCGACCGCTGCGCACGCGACGCGGCTCGAGGCCCGGACCGGCGAGCTGCAGCCGGCGGCGCGCGGGGTCGGCACCGGCATCGAGGTGCGCGAGATCTTCTTCAGCACGCCGGCGCGCCGCAAGTTCCTGAAGACCGAGGCGACCGAGCTGGCGCACTGCGTCGAAGCCGTGCGCCGCCATGCCCTGACGCGGCCCGCGGTGTCGTTCGCGATCTGGCACGACGGCCGCCTCGTGCAGCGATGGCCCGCCGCCACCGCCGCCGAGCGCGTGCGCGACGTCCTCGGCGACGCCTTCGCGGCCGAGAGCTGCGCCGTGGCCGTCGACCTCGGCGGCCTTCGCCTGTCCGGCCGGGCCGGCCGCCCCGAGGCGGCGCGCGCACGTGCCGATCTGCAGTACGTCTACGTGAATGGCCGCCACGTTCGCGACAAGCTGGTCGGCCACGCCGTGCGCTCCGCCTACGACGACGTGCTGCACGGCGGCCGGCAGCCGTCCTACCTGCTCTTCATCGACGTCGCGGCCGAGCGCGTCGACGTCAACGTGCACCCGGCCAAGACCGAGGTGCGCTTTCGCGATTCGCGCGAGATCCACAGCGCCGTTCGCCGCGCCTTCGAGACCGCGCTGGCGGCGCCGCGTGCCGGCGCCGGGTCGGCCGAAGCGCCGCCCGTCGCCTTCGCCGCAGCCGGCCGCGAGCCGCCGCGGCAGGCGGCATTCACGACGGCGACGGGCGCGTTCGTTCGCGCCGCCGAGCCAACGCCGTCTTACCACCCGTGGCCCGCAACCGCCGCCGCCGACGCCGCGTTCGCACCGGCCGGCGCGCAAGAGGAGGCCCACCCCCTGGGCCGCGCCCTGGCACAGATCGCCGGCGCCTTCGTCCTCGCCGAGAACGCCGCCGGCCTGGTGATCGTCGACATGCACGCGGCGCACGAGCGGATCGTCTACGAGCGCCTGAAGGCCGGCCTCGATGCGGCCGCGCCGGCGGTGCAGCCGCTGCTGATCCCGGCGACGTTCGCCGCGACAGGCAGCGAGATGGCGACCGCCGAGGCGCAGCAGGACGCCCTGCGCGAGCTCGGCCTCGAGATCACGCCGTTCGGTGCGGCCTCGCTGGCCCTGCGCGCCGTGCCGGCGGCGCTGGCCGGCGGCGACGTCGTCGAGCTGGCGCGCGCGGTGCTCGCCGAGCTCGCCCAGGTCGGCAGCAGCGCGGCGGTCGCACGTGCCCGCGACGAGCTGCTCTCGACGATGGCCTGCCACGCGGCCGTGCGCGCCAACCGCCAGTTGACGATCGACGAGATGGATGCCCTGCTGCGCGACATGGAGCGCACCGACCGCGCCGACCAGTGCAACCACGGGCGGCCGACCTGGCGCCAGGTGACGCTGAAGGAGCTCGACCAGCTCTTCTGGCGCGGCCGATGACGCGCACACCGCCGCCGCGCCGGCCGCCCCGCCCGCACCCGCAGCCACAGCCACAGCCGGACGCCGCTTCCGCCCCCGCAGGACCCGTCCCTGCCGGCCCGGCGCCGTCGGCCGGGCAAGCACCTCCCGGCGACGGCAGCATGCGGCTGTCGAAGCGGATGAGCGAGCTCGGGATCGCGTCCCGGCGCGAGGCCGACGAATGGATCGCGCGCGGCTGGGTGCGTGTCGACGGCCGCGTCGTCAGCGAGCTCGGCTCGCGCGTCGTCGTCGGCCAGCGCGTCACGCTCGACCCGCGGGCGCGCCGCCAGCAGGCCCAGCTCGTCACCGTGCTGATGAACAAGCCGATGGGCTACGTCAGCGGCCAGGCGGAAGATGGCCACGAGCCCGCACGCGTTCTCGTCACCCGCGAGCGCCACTGGCGCGACGACGGCTCCGGCATCACCTTCGTTCCCGGCCACCTGCGCAGCCTGGTGCCGGCGGGCCGCCTCGACATCGACTCGGTCGGCCTCCTCGTCCTCACCCAGGACGGCCGCGTCGCCAAGCAGCTGGTCGGCGCCGACAGCGACGTCGAGAAGGAATACCTCGTCCGCGTCGCCCCGGCGGCAAGCCGGACCTTGTCGGCCGAAGGCCTCGCCCTGCTCAGGCACGGCCTCACACTCGACGACGTCGTGCTGCGGCCGGCGAAGGTCGAATGGATCAACGCCGACCAGCTGCGATTCGTCCTCCAGGAAGGGCGCAAGCGCCAGATCAGGCGCATGTGCGAAGCCGTCGGCTTGCAGGTACTCGGCCTGAAGCGCGTGCGCATCGGCGACGTCGCGCTCGGCGTGCTGCCCGTGGGGCAATGGCGCTACCTGCGTGCCGACGAAGGATTCATGCTCCCCGAGCCGGTCCGCGCGGGGCCGCCGCCGGGCTCTGCCGACGCGCCCTAGCGTCGCCCCTTAACCGCCGGCGAGCGCCGTCAGTGCAGGTTGAAGCTGCTTCCGAAGAGCCCCAGGAGCCCGATCACGATCAGGTAGATCGCGACGATGAAGCTCAGGAGCCGAGGCAGGACAAGGATCAGGATGCCCGCGACCAGGGCAACGAGGGGACCGATGGCGAGCGTCATGTTCATGTTGTCTCTCCGCGATGACTGCGACCCGCAGCCTACCGCCAATCGAACACCAGCGGTCGCGCCTCGCGTCGGCGGGCGCGCCCGTACGGTGTCGGCGGCGTCCTACCGCCACGGCTGCTAACCTCGCCGCATGCCGGGCCCCGCCACGCCGACCACCGCGAGCCGGCCGGTCATCGTCACGACGCTGACGCTGCTGCTCGGCATCCAGCCCGTCACCACCGACCTCTACCTGCCGGCGCTTCCGACATTGCAACAGGCGCTGGGCGCCCCAGTCGCTGCCGCGCAGCTGACGCTGTCGGCGCTCATCATCTGCTTCGGCCTCGGCCAGCTGGTCTGCGGCCCGCTGTCGGACCGCTTCGGCCGGCGTCCGGTGCTGCTCGCCGGGCTGGCGCTCTACACGGTCGCCAGCGTGGCCGGCGCGACGGCACCTTCGATCGCCGCGCTCATCGTCTGGCGCGCGCTGCAGGGCGCGGCGATGGCCGCTGCGGTGACGTGCGGCCGCTCGATCGTGCGCGACCTGTACGAGCCGTCAGAAGGCGCCCGTGTGATGTCGAAGGCGATGACCGGGCTCGGCTTCATCGCCGTCGCCTCGCCGCTCGTCGGTGGCCTCATCGTCGAGCTGTTCGACTGGCACGCCGTGCTGCTGGCGCTGGCGGTCTTCGGCGCCGGCACGCTTCTGTTCATCGGCCTGTGCCTGCACGAGACCCTGCCGGCAAAGAACATCGACGCGACGCGGCCGGCCGCCATCGTGGCCAACTGGATCGAGGTGGTGGGCAACCCGACCTTTCGCGCCTGGGCGCTCCTTTCTGCGTTCACCTTCGGCGGCCTCTTCTTCATGCTCGCCGGCTCGTCGTTCGTCTTCATCGGTGTGCTCGGCGTCAGCCGCGTCGCCTTCGGCGCCATCCTCGGCTCGATGGCGGTGGCCTACATCGCGGGCACGTTCTACTGCCGCCACCTGCTGGTCCGGCTCGGGCTGCGCCGCACGGTGCGCCGCGGTGCCTGGTTCACGCTCGCCGGCGGCCTGGGCATGGCCGGCCTCAGCCTGGCCGGGGTGCACACCGTCTGGGCGATCCTCCTGCCCCAGTATCTCTACGCGATCGGCCACGGCATCCATCAACCGTGCGGGCAGACCGGCGCGATCGGGCCCTTCCCCGAGAAGGCCGGAACCGCCGCGTCGCTCTCCGGCTTCGCGATGACCGCGTCGGCCCTCGCGGTCGGCGTCTGGCTCGGCCGCCACCTCGACGGCACCGTGTACCCGCTGACGCTGGGCATCGGCACGCTCAGCATCGGCGTCGCCGCGGTCGCGTGGACGCTCGTGCAGCGCCACGGCGAGCCCGGGCTGCGGGCGCGCGCGATCGCCGAGACGCAGATCGCATGACACGCCGTCGCAGCGGTTGGCCGGATCGCATGGTGCGCTCGTTGCGGCGCGCGCCGGCGCGCGGACGCTGAGTTGGACCGACCCGCCGCACACTGCGTCTGCATCGCCGGCCCCACCGCGTCGGGCAAGTCGGCGGCGGCGCTGGCGGTGGCCGAACGGCTGGCGCCCGACTTCGCCGTCGAGATCGTCAGCGTCGACTCGGCCCTCGTCTATCGCGGCATGGACATCGGCACCGCGAAGCCTTCGACGCGAGAGCGCGCCGCGGTGCCGCACCATCTGCTCGACATCATCGAGCCGAGCGAGCGCTACTCCGCCGCCCGCTTCGTCGCCGACGCGAGCCGGGTGGTCGACGCGATCAGGGCGCGCGGCGCCCTGCCCCTCCTGGTCGGCGGCACGATGCTCTACTTCAAGGCGATGTTCGACGGCCTCGACGCAATGCCCGAGGCCGATGCCGCGGTGCGGGCCGAGCTCGATGCCCGCGCCGCCTGCGAGGGCTGGCCGGCGCTGCATGCGGAGCTGGCCGCGATCGACCCGGCGACCGCGGCCCGGCTGGCGCCGAACGACGGCCAGCGCATCCAGCGCGCGCTCGAGGTCCACCGGGTCAGCGGCCGGCCGCTGTCGGCGTGGCAGACGAGCCGCCCGCCCGGCCGCCGGCCCGCGCTGGTGTCGCTCGAACCGGGCGACCGCGGCTGGCTGCACCGGCGCATCGATGCGCGCTTCGCCGCGATGCTCGCCGCCGGCTTCGTCGACGAGGTGCGCGCCCTGCGCGCGCGCGGCGACCTCGATCCGTCGCTGCCGTCGATGCGCGCGGTCGGCTACCGGCAGGCCTGGGCCGCGCTCGACCGCGGCGACCTCTCCGGCCTGCAGGCCGAAGGCAGCGCGGCCACGCGACAGCTCGCCAAGCGCCAGCTGACGTGGCTGCGCTCGATGCCCTGGCGCGAGACCGTCGCCTGTGATTCGGCCGACGCGACCGAGCGCGTGGTCACATTCGTGCGGCGCGCTGCGGCCGCGTTGCGCGGCTGAACGGACAACGCGAGCAACCGCATGGCGCTGCTCGAGATCGAATCGCTGGCCAGGCGATACGGTGAGACCACCGTCTTCGCCGGCGTCGACCTCGCACTCGACGCCGGCGAGTTCGTCGCCGTCATCGGCGAATCGGGCGTCGGCAAGTCGACGCTGCTGAACTGCATCGCCGGACTCGACCGCATCGACGCCGGCAGCGTCCGGATCGCCGGCACCGCCATTCACGACCTCGACGAGCCGGGGCAGGCGGCGTTTCGCCGTCGCGCCCTCGGCTTCGTGTTCCAGGCCTTCCACGTCCTGCCGCACCTGAGCGTCGGCGCCAACGTCGGCCTGCCGCTCCTGCTCCAGCACATCGCCAGCGAGACCAGGGTGGCCGAGGTGCTCGCCGCGGTCGGCCTCGACGGCTACGCCTCGCGGCTGCCGCAGACGCTCTCCGGCGGCCAGCTGCAGCGGGTCGCGATCGCGCGCGCGCTCGTGCACGATCCGCAGCTCATCCTCGCCGACGAGCCGACGGGCAACCTCGACCCGGCGACGGCCGATCGCGTGATGTCGCTCTTCGCCAAACAGGTGCGGGCGCGCGGCGCCGCCTGCCTGCTCGTCACCCATTCGCGCGCTGCGGCCGCGCGGGCCGACCGCATCGTGACGCTGACGCCGCAGGGCATCGTCGAGGGCCCGACATGAACGGGCGCATCACGAG
>JBBRFB010000016.1:0-37225 GCA_038225015.1 Burkholderiales bacterium | reverse complement strand
GGCGGCGTCGTCGTGCTGAAGGGCAACCTCGCGCCCGACGGCGCGCTGATCAAGATCGCCGGCCTGAAGAGCGCCGTGTTCGAAGGCACCGCGCGCGTCTTCGAGTGCGAGGAGGATGCCTTCGTCGCCGTCAGCGAGCGGCGCTACGCCGCCGGCGAGGTGCTCGTCATCCGCAACGAGGGCCCGCGCGGCGGCCCGGGCATGCGCGAGATGCTCGGCGTGACGGCGCTCGTCTACGGCCAGGGCATGGGCGAGCGGGTCGCGCTCATCACCGACGGGCGCTTCTCCGGCGCCACGCGCGGCCTGATGGTCGGCTACGTCGGCCCCGAGGCGGCGCTCGGCGGCCCGATCGCGCTGGTGCAGGACGGCGACCGCATCCGCATCGACGGTGTCGCGCGCACCCTCGTCCTCCAGGTCGACGAGGCGGAGCTCGGCCGGCGCCGCGCCGCGCACCGTCCGCCCGATCGCGAGCGGCTGGCCGGCGTGCTCGAGAAGTACGCCCGGCTCGTCGGCCCGGCCCACCTCGGGGCGGTGACGCACAGCGGCGCGGTCGAGTGGCCGCCCGACCGACCGACCGGACGCTGACCGGGCGAGCTTCGAGCGGCTGAGCGCGGTGCGCATTGCAGGCGGGACTCGACCCGATGCAGCCATACGGATCACGAAGTTCAACGTCCCAAAGCCGCCGCTCCGCTCAAGCCCGCGGAGTCGGGAGACACGCCGAGGCGTCGCGTGCACCCTATCGTTTGACTTAGGCTGCAGCAGTCGAGCCCAGCCGCGCTGAGCATCCGCGCTGGCATGGCGCGCCTTCTGCCCGGGCCACGCCTTTGCAGCAATGACGGACATCATCCCCACAGGCACGGTCACGTTCTTGTTCACGGACATGGAGGCCAGCATGCGCTCGTCCGTCGGGCAGCTGGGGCGTGGGAGCCCTTACGCGCCCGACACCACGCCATGCTGCGCGGCGCAATCCAGGCAACATCGGTCTCGTCTTCCAGATCATTAGCGATGCCTTCTGTGTAGCCTTCGCCCCGTTGGGCGACGCGCTGTTGGTCGCCGTTGAGGCCAGGTCGCATTGCAGACTGAAGATTGGGGCGCCGCACCGCTCAAGGTGCGCATGGGCTTGCATACCGGCGCCGCCGACTAACGGGACAGTGAGTATCACGGCGACCTGACGCTGGCCCATGTCCAGCGCGTCATGCCAGCTCTTGTAGAGTACCGTGCCGTCACTATCCAGGCTGAAATTCACCGCGCCGAAATGGCAGGAACCTTCGAGTTTCATTGCTTCACTACTTCAGTGCGTCGTCGCTTGCGCAGGCAACAACACCGGCGATCGACCATTTGGCCATCGTCTCTTCGGCGCCAACACGGCCACGCTCGAATGGGGGACTTCTGCTTTCGAGATCGGCGCCGAGAAGGCCGCCAAGTTCAAGAATAGCGAAGCCAACACCTCGTGCATGCACGAGGTGCTGTGGTGGCTTTACACGTTCGCTCGAGTGCATTGCGCACTGCCGACGCGCTTCAGGTCGGCGCCGTCGGTCTCGTACTGGAAGATCCACCGCTCGAAGAACTGATTCGCCGCGGCTCTACCACTTCGCCAAGCGGGGATACCGCCAAACTCGTCTCGGCACCGGTACGACCAGGTTTCGCAGGCGAGTCGGGCGCTACTTCTCCAACAACACGTACTCATGCTGCGCATCGCGCAGCGTCAATGTCCGCTTGCCCGCGTTTTGACCCTTCACAAACTCGAACCCGTTGACGCCGGGCGTCGTTGTGATGATCGAGTCCGTACCATCAGGATTCCTGCGTGAAGCGACCTCGCTGGCCCACTCTCCAAAGTCGAAGCGCACCGTTGGCGAAGTCGAGATCACGGTGACTTCCCCCACTGCAGGGTTGGAGTACAGCGGCGCGAGTTCACGCACGACCGCAGGATCGGCGGGTACCGTGAGCAGCCTGCGGTCCGCTGCGATCTCTTCGTAGAACGCCTTCGACTGGGCAGTGATCGCTTCGTCGGCCTCCGGGCGGCCGTCAAATAACACCTCGAGCAATTTGCGACGAAACACGCTGCGGATCAACCATCCGGGATCGCCATTGGTCAATATCACTGCTCCCACGCCATGCTCGGGCAGCCAGATCATGTCGCTGTGGAAGCCGATCATGTCGCCTCCGTGGTGCACGACCTGCGTGCCATACACCGTGTCGACCATCAGGCCCATGCCGTAGGTGATATCGGTGCTCACCACGACCTGCGGCACTCGACGCTCGAGCAGCGCGGTGCGCGAGACGTAGCGCTGGCCGTTCGGCAACTTGCCTTCCGCCAGTTCCATCGCCACGTACTTGAGCATGTCGTTCACCGTGCTCCAGGCGCCGCCCGCAGGGCGCACCGGAACGATGGAAAGGTTGGCGCTTCCTTCGGCGAGTGCCATCTTGCCATCGATGGTCGGCGCGTGAGCCGCGGCGAAATTCCCGTGCTGGGCGAGGTCGAAGTCGTCAGTGGTGTCTTTCATGCCGAGCGGCCCGAACACCTGGGCCTGCATCACTGCGTCGTAGGCTGCGCCCAACTCGGGGCCGGGGAAGGCGACATGGCCGCCAATGTATCCCGCGGCTGCCGCCATGGGGTTGGAATACTGGAATAACTCCCCGAAGGGGCTGGTCGGTTGCATCGTGCCGAGTAGCGTCATGGCGCTTTCCGGCGTCATGTCTTTGAACTCCAACAGCCACTCCATGTCCTGCCTTGGCATGCCTGTGCACGCGCATATCAGGTGCTTCACGAGTACCTTGTTCGTCGTCGCAGCGTCACCCAGCTTGAACGTGGGCAGCAGGCTCACCGCAGGGGACTCCCATCCCAGCTTCCCCTGGTCCACGAGCCTGGCCAGCATCAGCGTGGTAAGCGCCTTGGTGTTCGACGCAATCATGAAGCGCGTGTTTTCGTCCACCGACTCCTTCTTGCCCAATTCGCGAACGCCAAAACCACCGACAAAGACAGGCCTGCCGTCCTGATAGAGACCGACGGACACACCCGGAACGCCAGTCAAGGCCATCGCCGTGTGAACGAATCGGCTCAAGTCCGCGATGCGCTTGTCGTCCAATGTCTGCGCACTCTTCCCGGCGAAGGACTCGCGTTGGTAGCCCTTGGGCAGAAGCTTGCCGAATATCAGGCCGACCTGCGCGCCTCGCTTCTCGCCCACGTCGTTGGCTACGTCGTAGAGCGCGACGGTCCAGACGCCATTGGCGCGGCGGACGTCGGCTAAGACCTCGCGCTGCTCATTCGGCGAGGTCTGATAACTGTATGTTCGCCGGTTCGTCCAGCCGTCGCGAGGGGCCGCAGGTGTCACGACCTTGAGCGGCCAAGTAGCGACGGGCTTAAACGCCTTCCACGCCGCGGCCACCGCAGCGTCTGCATCTTCGGCGTGAAGGTCCACCAGCACGACTACAGAGCCGCCCTCCGGCGCTTCGAGCACGGTGGCCGTACCACGCACGTCGAGCGTCCAACCAGCGGGTGCGACAAAGGTATTTCCAGCCGCTGTGACTGCGGACGTGTCGACATCGAGAAGCCGTCGCGACGTAGGTACCGTCGAAGGTGCGGCCACAGGAGTCGTTGACGCCAGTTCAGCCGTCGAGGTCGACTCGGGCCTCGCCGACGGAGCGGAGGCGCAGGCGGCCAGTGTCAGAAGTACGGCGGGTACGGCCAGACGGAGCAGACCATCCATGGCGACTCTCCTTGTGCTTGCAGTCAGGCGCGCACGCTGCGCCCAGCGCATCCATCATGCCGCGAGTCGGGCATCCGCGCCAGAGCGCATCAGCGACAGATGGCGGACGGGCTGCGCTCTACGCGGTGTCGCGCTCGGGCGAATAGTTTGCTGCTGCCCGGGCAGCACTGACAGTTCCACCAACGAAGACGCGACGGATTCATGGCGTGCTTGCGGCCGTCAAGACAGCGCGCACCAAGTCGTCGAGCTGAGTTCATGAGGCGCTCGCCGTCCGAAAGCATCGAGCAAACACTGGCCGGCGCGAAGATCGATTCGATCGCCATGCGAGTGGACTGGGCGGATCTGAGTTCGTTCGGCAAACGCTTGATCTGACTGGCCGCGTACCACGCGTCGGCCCACCCCAAGACGACGACCTGGTGGCTTGGCGGCGGTTTCGGTCGCGTTGTCCGAAAGTCGATCTCCATTCCAGGTCGGTGTTGACGCAGACTGATTGCCTCGTGTGTTCTGGCGCGGCGCATGGCGCGCTAGCGCACCGAGGCGAAATCCGTCAAAGTCGGCGCTCGGGAGGTTCCATGGCTCGATTCGTCACATCTGCCGTCATTGCGCTCCTTATCGGCTCGAGCTCGCCCGTCCTTGCTGCGGCAACGATCGAGCCCAAAGTGATCACCCAGGCGCGGGCGGCGCAGTTCACTTCGCTCGACCCGCAGGCGCAGTTCGAGCAGACGGCGGCCGATCTCACGTTGATCGTTTACAACACGCTTCTGGGCTACTCGTACCTCGAGCGGCCGTACAAGCTTGTGCCCGAGCTGCTCGCAAAGATGCCCGAGCTGGCGGCCGACAAGGTGACCTACACGCTTACGCTGCGCCAGGGCGTGCGCTTTCACGACAACAAGTGCTTTCCCGGCGGCAAGGGCCGCGAGCTGATCGCCGACGACGTGCTGTACACCTTGAAGCGCTACGCCGATGCCAACGTCAACCACAAGAGCTGGTTCGTCATGGAGGGTGCCGTCGTCGGTCTCGACGAGTTCCACGCCCAGACCGTCAAGTCGGGCAGGAGTACCGACTACTCGGCGCTTGAAGTCGAAGGGCTGCGCAAGGTCGACCGCTACACGCTGACGATCCGCCTCACCCACGAGAACCCGCTTTTCCTCTACGCCCTCGCGCTCAACTCGACCGGCATCGTTCCGGTGGAGGCGGTGCGCGCCTACGGCGATCGGTTCGACGTCAACCCGGTGGGTACGGGCCCGTTCACGCTGGAAGGGCCGGCCGAACGCAAGGGCGTGCTGCACTTCAAGCGCAACCCCGTCTATTTCGGCGTCTATCCCAGCGTCGGCGCGCCGGGCGATCGCGAGAAAGGGCTGCTTCGAGACGCCGGCCGGAAGCTGCCGCTCGTCGATGCGATCGAGATGCCGCTCATCGAAGAGCCGCAGCCAGAGGCGCTTCGCTTCGAAAAGGGCGAGATCGACTGGCGCGCCCTAGACCGGGCGAACTTCACTCGTATGGTCGTCCGCGACGCCGATGGCACGCCGCGCCTGAGCGACGCATTCGCCGGTAGATTCGACCTCTACGCCACACGCGGGATCGACGTCTACTACGTCGTTTTCAATTTGAAGGATCCATTGCTCGGCTCGAACAAGAAGCTGCGTCAGGCGCTCGCGCGGCTCGTCGACACCCGCGGTCTGATCGACGTTCTGCTCAACGGGCGGGGTGTTCCGCTGGGCAGTATCGTGCCCCTCGACCTGCGCGGCAACGAGCACGAAACCGGCGCCAAGCTTGTTGCCTACGACCTGGCAGCCGCGAAGCGATTGCTCGCCGAAGCTGGCTATCCCGAAGGGAAGGGCCTGCCGCCGCTCACCATGCGCTACCCGTCGACCGACTCCGCCCGGCGCGAGCAGTTCGACTTCATGAAGGCGAAGTTCGCGGCCGCAGGAGTGCATCTCAAGCCTGACCTGACCGATGGGCCGACATTCGTCAAGAACGTTGAGGGCAGCAACTTCCAGATCGCCGAGTACAGCTGGTACGCCGACTACCCCGATGCCGAGGACTTCTACCAGCTCCTCTACAGCAAGAACGCTGCGCCCGGGCCGAACCTGGCGTCGTTCGCCAACGCCGACTACGACAAGGCGTACGAAGCGTCCCGCTTCATGGTCGATGGGCCTGATCGGCTGCGCTACTTCCGGGTCATGAACGACATCACAAAGGAGGAAGTACCGCTGGTCGTGTCGCGCAACAGTGCTCGCTTCGGCTTGACCCAGAGGTGGCTGAGCAATTTCAAGCGCAATCTGTTGGCCTCGGAGCTTCCTTTCCTCGACATCGACATGGCGCGCAAGAAAAAGGCGCCATGATGCTGGTCTATGTCGTGCGCCGCATCCTCCATGCGGTGCCGACCGTCCTGGGCGTCGCCCTCGTTACGTTTGTGCTGTTCAACGTCTTCGGTGCGGACCCGGTGCGCGCCGCACTGGGCCAGCACGCGTCACCCGCGGCCATCGCCGAGCTGCGACATCAATGGGGCCTCGACCTGCCGCTTGCGGATCAGTTCGGCCAGTTCCTGCGTCAGATAGTGACCTTCGACTATGGGCGGTCGTTCGTTACCGGCGAGAACTTGTCCGAACAGCTGCGCTCCGGGGCCGTCGTCAGCCTCGCCGTGACCGCGCCACCGTTCTTCTTTGGCGCGGCGCTGAACGTGGCAATTGCGCTGTTCATCGCGCGTCGCCGCGGCGGCGTCGCCGACCGGCTGGCACGCGGCCTGTTCGTCGCCGGGATGAGCGTGTCGGCACTCGTCTACGTCCTCGTCATGCAGTACGTGCTGGCATTCAAGTTCGACTGGTTTCCGATCTCGGGGTACGCCGGCGGCTTCTCGGCCATTCCGTACCTCGGCCTGCCGTGGCTGATCCTGCTCCTGATCGGGATGGGGCCCGACATTCGTCTCTATCGCACCGTCTTTCTCGACGAGGCACAGGCCGACTACGTGCGGACAGCGCGCGCCAAGGGCGCGACCGAAGGGGTGGTGTACGGGCGGCACGTTCTCGCCAATGCATGGCTGCCGATCATCACCAACACCGTGACCAACATCCCCTTTCTCATTCTCGGCTCCTTCCTGATGGAGCGCTTTTTCTCGATTCCCGGCATCGGCAGCCTGACCATCGACGCCTTGTCCCGCGGCGACCTGCCGACACTGAAGGCGGTGACGGTGCTCGGGGCGCTGGCGTTGGTAACCTTCAACCTCCTTAGCGACCTGCTCTATGCCTGGGCCGACCCCAGGGTTCGATTGCGATGAGCGAACGTCGTCTTGCGGCGCTGTGGCGACGCCACGATGCCCGCGCCAGTCTGGCGGTGCTGGGCGCTTTCGCCGTGCTCGCCACAGCGGGATACGCCGGCTGGCTGCCCGATGCGCAAGCAGCAGTCGGCCGCGCGAACGAGACGCCGGGCTGGCAATGGACGACGCTGCTCGGCACCGACGTGCTCGGGCGCTCGGTCTTCTTCCGCGTTCTTGCCGGTGCCCAGACGGCTGTCACCATCGGCCTGGCGACGATGGCGCTGGCGGTGCCTTTCGGCTTGTTGCTCGGCCTTCTCGCGGGCTGGTTCGGCGGCTGGGTCGACGCGGCAATCACGTGGTTGTACTCGGTCACCGTCTCGATCCCCGACATCCTGCTCATCACAGCCATCTCGTACGCGCTCGGTCGCGGCATCGTCTCGATGTGCGTGGCACTGGCGGCGACAAGCTGGGTCGGGATCATGCGGCTGACTCGGGCCGAAACGATGCGGCACAAGGCGCGCGACTATGTTCGCGCGGCGCGGGCTATCGGTGCCAGCGATGCGCATATTGTCTTGCGCCAGATCCTGCCTAACGTGGTCCACGTCGCAATCGTCGTCGCCTCGCTGGTTCTGATCGCCGCCGTCAAGGGCGAGGTGATCCTCACCTATCTCGGCCTCGGCGTTCAGGACGGCGCGAGCTGGGGCTTGCTCATCGCCGGGGCAGCGCAGGACCTCGTCAACGACGTCTGGTGGCCGCTCGCCGGTACCGCGCTCGCCATGTTTGCGCTGATCTACAGCCTGAGCGTGGTCGGCGACGCGCTGCGCGACGTGCTCGATCCGAAGGTCAGCTGAGCTTCTGCGCGTTTCAGGCCCCCTTGGGCGGGCGGTTCACATCGAGTTAGAGGCGGCCTGAGGCTCGCTGCGAGTTCCGTTCTGCCGGTTCCATAGGCCGCTCTAAGTGGTCGAGCATTCGCCTGCGCTGTGAGTGCGTCAAGGCAGACGGCCAGGTCAAGCTGAGTGGTTGACCTCAAGCCGCCGGTGGCCAGCGACAGCAGGTGGCCGGTTACTGCCGGACGCGCATTCCCGGCGAGTGACCAGGTCTATGCCACATACGGCTAGCCGATCAACGCCGGCAGCCAGGTCGCGACCGCGGGGACGAGGAACACGAGTGCGAGCAGCAGCATGCTCATGAAGAGGAACGGCACGACCGCGCGAAAGATGTGCAGCATCGTCACCTCGGGCGGCGCCACGCCCTTCATCGTCATCAGCAAGAGGCCATGCGGTGGCAGCAGCAAGCCCATCTGCATGCAGATCAGGAACAGCACGCCGAACCAGACGAGATCGACGCCGAGCGTCTGCACCACCGGCATGAAGATCGGCAGCGTGATCAGCATCATGCTCACCTGGTCGACGAAGATGCCGAGAAAGATGAGCATGGCCATCATCGCGGCGATCACCGCCCACGGTGCGAGGCCGGTGCCGGTGATGGCCTGGGCCAGGCCGTTCGAGGCGCCCGAGAACGAGAGGATCTGCGCGAATGTCGTCGCGCCGACGATGATGAAGAGGATCATCGCCGAGATCGCCACCGTGCCTTTCAGTGACGCCATCAGGATGCGCCAGGTGAGGGCCCGGTAGGCGAGGGCAAGCACGATCGTCGCGAGGGCGCCGACGGCGGCCGATTCGGTCGGCGTGCCCCAGCCGGCCGCCATTGCCCCGACGACGACGCCGAAGATCGAGACCAGCGGCAGCACGTACATCAGGAACGGCTTGAAGCGCGCGAATCCGGCATGGCGCACCAGCGGCACGTTCGGCGCCAGGCTCGGCTTCATCTTCACGCGCACGATGATCCAGGCGACGAAAGCGAACGAGAGCAGCAGCCCGGGCAGCACGCCGCCGATCAGGAGCTTGGAGATCGAGATGCCCGAGAGCGACCCCAGCAGCACGGTGAGTGCCGACGGCGGGATCAGCATGTCGACGGCGCCGATGGCCATCACCGGTCCGGTGGCGAGCGTCGGGTGGTAGCCGCGGGCCAGCATCACCGGCACCATCAGCGAGCCGAGCATTGCCGTCGTGGCGATGGTCGACCCCGAGATCGCCGAGAACACCGTGCCGGCGACGACGGCGACCACCGCCAGCCGCCCCGGCACCTGGGCGATGAGGCGCTCGATGCCGTCGATCACCTTGACCGCCAGGCCGGTGTGGAAGAGCAGCTCGCCCATCAGCACGAAGAGCGGGATCGGCGCCAGCGAAAAGCTCATCACCGAGCTGACGCTGTTGCGCGCCAGTTGGGCGAGGCCGGGCTCGCCGCCGAGCCAGAGCCAGGCGCCGACGAGGTTGATGACGAGGAAGGCGAAGGCCACCGGCAGGCCGAGGAAGAGCAGCACCGTCGAGCCGCCGAGCAGGAACCACGCCGCGCCGACCCAGCCGCTCATGCCGCGCTCACCGCCTCGTCGCGCGGCCCCACCGGCCCGCGCGCCAGCCGCCGCATGCGAAAGAGGAACTCGATGGCGAGCAGCGCGAAGCACGCTGGCAGCGGCACCAGGAACCACCATTCGGGCATCACGAGCGTCTTGATCGAGAGCGCGTCACTGGTGTAGCTGCGCCAGGCCGCGCCGCTGCCGTAGACGACGAGCCAGCCGCAGCAGGCGATGCCCAGCACGTCGGCGACCCACTCGCAGCCCCAGGCCCAGCGGCGGGGCAGTGCCCTGAGCACGATGTCGACCCGGATGTGCCGGCCCTCGCGAAGCAGCCACGGCGCGGCGAAGAGGGTGATGCCGTAGAGCAGCAGCTCGGAGATCTCGTTGCTCCAGGCGATGCCGACCGGCAGCCCGGGAATCGCGACGTTGCGTGTCAGCACGTCGCCGCAGATGATGGCCACCATCGCCAGCAGCATCAGGCTGGCGAGGGCCGCGAGACCCTCGATCAGCGTGCCGAACCGCGCCTCGAGCCGGTCGACGACATCGCCGGCAGCGGGCGGCTCCCGGTCGCTCACTTCGAGGTCAGCGTCTTCAGCTTCTTCGCGAACTCGGGGTCGGCATTCATCGCACCGGCCCAGCCTGCGTCGTAGGCCTTGTCGACGTAGGTCTTGGTGCCCGCCGCATCGAAGCGGATGGCACGGATGCCGGCTTTTTCCTGACGCGCCGTCTCGTCCTTCGCGTACGTCGTCCAGAAGCTGTTCATCGCCTCCAGCGCGAGCGCCTGCTTCTCGAGAAACGCCTTCTGAGGCGGCGTGAGCGCCTTCCAGGTGTCGAGGTTCATCACGATCGACACCTCGGCGTCGTAGAAGCCCGGGTCGACGCGGTACTTCGTCTTGTCCTGCCAGTTGAGGTCGAAGATGCCGCCGATCGGCCAGCCGTAGCCGTCGACGACGTTGCGCTCGAGGGCGGTGTACACCTCGCCCGGAGGCATGGTCACGTTGCTCGCGCCGAGCGCGGCGAAGAAGTCGCGATACACCGGCGTGATGCGGATCTTCAGGCCGGTGAGGTCGGGCTTGTCGATCGGCTTGTTGAGGTAGAGGTGGAACGGCTGGTTCTCGACCATGCGGGCGAGGTAGACCATGTGACCCTTCTTCATCCACAGCTCGTTGATGGCGGCGAAGGCGCCGTTCCTGCGCTGCTCGGCCACAGGAATCTGGATCAGCTTCAGGAAGTCGGCCTCGGGCATCACATTGGTGTAGAAAGCGCCGGTCGACATCGCCATGTCGACGACGCCGGTCTTCACCGCGTTGCCGGCCTCGAAGGTCGGGATCGCCTTCGGCCCGCCGATGAAGTTGATTTGCAGCACGCCCTTGCCCTCGGCGTTGAACTTCTGCAGCCACTTCTGCATGTGCTGCACGTAGATGCCGTTCTCGGCGAAGGCGCTGACGAGGCGCAGCGTCTTCTCCTCGGCGAAGGCGGCGGGGGTGCAGGCGGCCGCGAGCACGGCGGCGGCGAGCAGCGATTTCAGGGTGCGGTTCATCAGGGGCTCTCCGTGAAGTAGCAATGGCACTCGGGCCGGCAGCGCTCGACTTTGCGCCGCCGCGCCGGCGGCACGATCGGGGTTTGTCAGGAGTCGGGCGATGCGCTCAGCTGTGGCCGACGACGGCATGCGGCACGTAGGGCGCCTCGAGCTCGGCGATGTCTTCGGGGCCGAGCCTGATCTCGAGCGCGGCGACGGCGTCGTCGAGCTGCTCGAGGCGCGTCGCGCCGACGATGGGCGCCGAGACCTCGCTCTTGGCCAGCACCCACGCGAGCGCGACCTGGGCGCGCGGCCGCCCGAGCCGGGCCGCGACGCGGCCGAGCGTCTCGACGACGAGCTGGTCGGCGTCGGCGGTGTTCGCCCAGAGGCTGCGGCCGAAGCCGTCGGTCTCCGAGCGGGCGCTGGTCGTGTCCCAGTCGCGCGTCAGCCGGCCGCGGGCCAGGGGGCTCCACGGGATGACGCCGATGCCTTCGGCCTTGCACAGCGGCAGCATCTCGCGCTCTTCCTCGCGGTAGAGCAGGTTCACGTAGTTCTGCATCGTCGCGAAGCGCGCCCAGCCATGCCGGTCGGAGAGATGGAGCGCCTTCGCGAACTGCCATGCGTGCATCGACGAGGCGCCGATGTGCAGCGCCTTGCCGGCGCGCACGACGTCGTTCAGCGCCTCCAGGGTCTCCTCGATCGGCACGGTCGGGTCCCAGCGGTGGATCTGGTAGAGATCGACGTGATCGGTGCCGAGGCGCTTCAGGCTGGCGTCGATCTCCGCGAAGATCGCCTTCTTCGACAGGCCGGCGCCGTTCGGCCCCTTGTGCATGCGGCCGTGCACCTTGGTCGCGATCACCACCTCGCCGCGGCGCGCGTAGTCGAGCAGCGCCTTGCCGACGATTGCTTCGCTGGTGCCGGCGGAATAGACGTTGGCGGTGTCGAAGAAGTTGATGCCGAGGTCGAGTGCCTTCCTGATGAACGGCCGGCTCGCCGCGTCGCCGAGCGTCCACGGGTGGTTGCCGCGATCGGGCTCGCCGTAGCTCATGCAGCCGAGACACAGGCGCGAGACGTCGAGGCCGGTGCCGCCGAGCTTGGTGAAGGTCATGGTGGCCATGGGCTGAAGTGTGCCCCCTTGGCGAGGAACGAGGGCGATGCCGAGCCCGACGACGAGATCGGGCCAGCCCGCTGCCAGGCCAGTGAGCGTCGCTGGTGGCAGCCGCTGAATCCGCAGACTTCGCGCCGGTGTCTCGGGTCACCGGCGCCGATGATCACCCCTATGGTTGACCCGGGCGCCGACGGGTCACGGGCACTTCTTCAGCGGCGCGGCGCCGAGCGGAAAACGCGCCGCCAGCTTCTTGTCGTTGCCGAGGTCGACGCTGACGCCGGGCCGGCCTTTTCTCGTGCCATCGAGCGTGATCATGAACGGCGAGTCGCCCATCGCCTCGGTCGAGAGCAGGGTCATGTCCTGCACGTCGTGGCCCATGCAGCTGAAGCACTGCTCGAGTTTCCTGAACTCTGCCTTCTGGTTGCCGTTGACGAAGGTGACGGCGTGGACGTCGATCACCAGCTTCAGGGGCGCCGCACATGTCGCCTTCGCCGGCACCCAGCTGCCGCGGAACGCGGTGGCGACGCTGTCGCCGGTCATCGCCAGCGCGGCGCCGCCACCCAGGAGGGTCAAGGCGAAGACGCCACGCTGGAGCAGTGCGCCCAGCCGCAGGGCCCGCCATGGCCGCGCTCGAAGGGTGCAAGGGGACGGGAGGTCGGTCATGAAAAAGCTCCTTGAAAATGGCCACGGTAGTCCGGGGCCTGTTACTGCCCCGTTACCGCGGCCAGGGTCCCAAGACCATGGCCGCGCAGGTCCGCGTCATCACCGAGTCGGGGTCACACCAGTCGAGAACGACGTCGAAGTGGTGGCGTCCCGGCACCTTCAGCTCGACGGCGAGCCAGCCGCGCGCGCGCCATGCCGCGAGCCAGGCGTGCGACTGCTCGTGAAAGCCGCTCGTCTCGTCGCCGCCCCAGGCCACGACCATCCGGCAAGGCGCCGGCGGCAGGTGGCGGATCGGGCTCAGGGCCTCGGCGCGCGCCGCATCGAGGCCCATCCATTCGTTGACGTAGGAGCGCGTGATCGGCTCCAGATCGAACACGCCGCTCACCGGCATCGCGCCCTTGACGGCGTTCTCGGGCAGGCCGGCCGCCGCGCGCCAGCCGCCGGCCACCACGGCGCCGGCGAGATGGCCGCCCGCCGAGCTGCCGCCCACGTGGATGCGCTCCGGGTCGATGCCGTGCTCGCGGCCGTGGTGCCAGAGCCAGGCGATGGACGCGCGCACCTGGCGCACGATCTCCTCGAGCGTGGCAGCGGGCGCGAGCGCGTAGTCGACGGCGACGATGCTGATGCCCCGCGCCGTGAGCGTGCCGGCCATGAAGGCCGATTCGTCCTTGCTCAGCATGCGCCAGTAGCCGCCGTGGATGAACACGAACACCGGCTTCAGCCCGGGCCCGGGCGCGGGGAAGAGGTCGAGCGTCTGGCCGCTCGCTGCGTCGTAGAGGATGCCGCGATTGCAGGGCAGCGTGCGCGCCATCTCTTCCGAGCGCGAGCGGTAGAGCGCCATCTGCGCCTCGAACACGCCCTCGGGCAGGGCGCGCCGCGGCGCGTAGGCGATGTCGATGGCGGGGTCGCTCGCGAAGGCTGTCATGGTTGGTCCTGTTCGCCGACGATGCCTCGGCGGAAGGAACGTCCGCAAGCGTCGGTGATGGCAGTGCATCGGCAGAAACGCACCCGCCCCTTGTGGAGAGCTTTTTCGCTTGACTGTGCCTGGCGTCCGGCCTCGCGCGTCTTCAGCGCGGCACGAAGCGAAGCGTGTGCGTCGCAGGGCCCGGCAGCAGCGGCGTTGCCCGGCCAGCCACCCAATCTTCGTGTCCGGCGAGGAACCAGGGGCTCAGCGGGTGGCCGCTCTGGCCGCCCGGCATGTTGAAGATGGCGCTCGCCTCGTGGCCGGGCGAAATGGCGAAGCGTTCCGACTGGCCGAAGTCGGGCGCGGCGACGCGCGGCATGTGGCTGTCGCCCGGCATCGGCTCGGCCGGCGCGGCGAGCCAGCGCATGCCGAGCGGCAGCGCCGCCGCCATCGGGTGCACGATGTGCGTCGTGTTGCGCCGCCCCCAGGTCGCTTCGGCGAGCGGCGTGCCCTGGCGCGCGAGGTCGGCGATGACGTCGTCGATGGCGGCGAGCTGCAGCGCCTGCCAGCTGGCGCTGCCTTTCGGCAGCCAGCCCGGCGGCCGCTCGTCGAGCAGGCGGGCGATGACCGCCGGCCAACGCGGCGTCGCCCGCGCGAAGCTGGCGCCCTTGTCGTCGGCGTGCATCTGCTCGTCGACGCCGCCGAAGAGGCGCAGGTAGAGGCTGCCGACGAAGGCACGGCTCAGCCGGTAGGCGACCGAGTCGACGCTGGCGCGGCCGCTCCATGTGCCCTCGAGCAGGCGCCGGAACTCGGCGCGCCCCGGCCTGGCGGCGGCGTCGACGTCGCCAGCCAGCGCCTGCAGCGCCCGGTCGCGCCAGGGCGCGAGGTAGAGCGCGCGGTCGTCGAGGGCGATGGCGTAGACGCCGGCTTCGTCGGCCGGCGCCTGGAGGGCGGCCACGGCGCCCCGCAGCTGCTGCTGGCGGGCGCCGAGGTCGGCGCCGCCGTCGCCGATCAACGCGTAGCCGGCGCCGGCGAGCTGGCGCGCGTTGGCGGTGGCGAGAAAGCCCGAAGGCGGATCGACGACCCGCGGCACCGTGTCCGGCGCGGCCAGTGACGTCCACGGGTTCGACGCGGCCGAGGCCGCGGCGGCAGGAAAGGTCGACGACCAGCTTGCCTGCCGTCCCGGCAGGGCGCCGGCGATCGTCCAGCCGATGTGGCCGCGGGCGTCGCCGGCGACCATGTTCTGTGCCGGGAAGCCCGCGCGCCGGCCGACGGCGAGCGCCTCGGCCACGCTGGCGGCACGCTCGAGCCCGAACGAGGCGAAGTTGACGGCGCCGGCATCGTGGGCCACCCAGCGCACGGCGTAGCGGCGGCCGCCGCGCTGCCATACCGGCCCCCAGTCCGTCTCCTCCACGTGCAGGACCTCGTCGGCACCGCCGGCGACGGCGATGCGCTCGTCGACCGTGCGCACCGCGGTCGCCGCGCGCGCCGTGCCCTTCGGCTCGGCGTCCAGCTCGAGCAGCTCGACGTAGACACCGTAGCTGTTCGTCAGGCCCCACGCGACCTGGCCGTTGCTGCCGGCGATGACGGCCGGCGTGCCCGGCAGGGTCACGCCGACGACGCGATGCGCGGGCGCTCCAGGCACCTCGGTCTCGAGCACGGCGCGGTACCAGATGTGCGGCAGGCGCAGCGTCAGGTGCATGTCGTTGGCGACGATGGCGGCGCCGCTCTTCGTGCGGCTGCCGGCGACGACCCAGTTGTTGCTGCCGACCGCCGCATCGCCGACCGCGTCGAGCGCATCGATGGCGCCGATGCCGGACACCTTCGCCGTTGCCACCGGCCGGCCGAACCAGGCCGGGGCTTCTGCAGGCAGCGGCGCCGGGGTGTCCTCGATCGACGGCGCGTCGAGTGGGGCATCGTAGGGCGACGACGTCGGCAGCAGGAACGCGAGCTGCGGCGCCGCGACGCCATGGTCGCGCAGCCAGCCGCGTGCATAGACGCGATGGAACTGCTCGTCCTGCAGGTCGAAGTACATCGCCCACGCCACGAGCAGCGCGTCTTCGGCGCGCCACGGCCGCGGCGTCGCGCGCAGCACCGCGTATTCGAATGGTCGTGCCGAGAGCGCCGCGAGGCCGGCATTGACGCCGTCGGCATAGCGATCGAGCAGATCACGGTCGACTGCAGGCAGCGCCGCCAGCGCGGCGCCGGCGCGGGCGGCGAAGCGATGGATCCGGCGTTCGCGGTCGACGGGCAGGAGCGCCTTGCCGAGCAGCGCCGCCAGCTCCCCCGATCCGGCCCGCCGCAGCAGGTCCATCTGGAAGAAACGCTCCTGCGCGTGCACGTAGCCGGTGGCCCAGGCGAGGTCGCCGCGGTCGCTGCCGCGAATCGTGGCGACGCCGTGGGCATCGCGGGTCACCGAGACCGGTGCGTGCAGGCCGGCCGCCGCCTGCCCGCCGTCGAGGATCGGCAGGCTGGCGCGCATGAACAGGTAGCCTGCCACGACGGCGACGGCGACAAGGCCGAGCAGCAGGCCGACGAGCACGACGAGCCATCGGCCTGCGCGCGGGCGCCTGATCGTCGACTGGGCCATCGGTCGGTCTCCCGGCAATGCAAGGTCGCGCGAGTCTAGCGAGGCCGGCGTCGCCCGCCTCGGAGCGGCGTGCAGCCGTACCCTCCGATCCAGTCGAGTTGCCGCAGGCGCTGCAGGCGTACGCCGTCGCGCCGCACATGAAGGCCTACGCCGGCCAGGTGAAGGACCTGACGGCGAACCGCGCGATCCACGTGATGCAGGCCGCCTGAGGCGGGCTCGCGACTCAGAGCGTCGGCTCGACCTCGCGCAGCGCGTCGTAGAGCTTGGCGAAAGCGGCTTCCGGCTCGCCGCTGGCGGCGGTGAAGCGGGCGCTGACGGCGGCGGGCAGGGCGGCCAAAGCGGTTTCCGCCGGGTCGTCGCGGGCCACCGCTGCCGCCAGTGCGCAGGCGCCGCGCAACGCGAGATCGAGCGGCTGGTCGCTGGTGGCGGGCGGCGCGGTCGCGGCGCGAATGGTGTCGCTCACGGACTGCGGAAAGCCGATGGCCTCGACCCAGAGCGCGCCGACGGCAGGATGGTCGATGCCGAAGGCGTCCAGCTCGATCGCCGCCAGCTCGGCGCCGCGCATCACCGCGAAGCCAGTGAACATCGCGTCGGCGATGTCGGGGTAGGTCTGGCACAGGATCAGGTGGCCGGCAGCGTGCAGCAGCCCGCAGACGTAGGCTTCCTGTGCATCGGCGCCGAGACGCGAGGCGAGGCCGTGGGCGGCGGTCGCCGCGACCAGTGCATCGCGCCAGAAGACGCCGAGGTCGATGCCCGGCACCGCCTTGAACGACGACGAGACGCCGCAGGCCACGATCAGCCGGTTCAGCGCCTGGGTGCCGATCAGCGCCACGGCGGCATCGATCGACGCCATCGAACGCTGGCCGCCGAAGAACGACGAGTTCGCGAGTCGAAGCACCTTGGCGCTCAGCACCGGATCCTGCGACAGCGACTCGCCGATCGTGCGCGCATTGACGTCGGGGTCGCGCAGGGCGACGATGAGGCGCTGGACGACCCGCGGAATCGTCGGCAGCTCGACCCGGCCGGCGGCGATGTCGTTGATGAAGTTGGGCGCGCGCGGCCCCGCGGCCGGCTTCGCCTCGACCGCTCTCTGCTGCGGCTGCAGCGTGAACGCAGGAATATGGGTCGTCTGAGGCATGTCGGCGCTGGTTCGGCGGGCGAGGGGGCTCTTGCAAGTGTTCCTCATCCGCGGCAGCCCCGGCCGCTGCATCAGTGCGGTGAACGCGGCATTCTTCGCGGTTCGATCGCGATCATGGCGAGGCACGGGCGCCGTGGGCCGGCGCGCGATGCTCAGCGTCCTCGGATGATCGAGATTGGCACCCCGCATGGCGGCCACACCGGACCAAGAACGCCCGGGGCCGGTCAACCGCCGGCGTGGCGCCACCGTTGTGAAGAGCCAGGCAAAGGGAAGGTGCCTCCATGCGTATCCGGGTCGTCGTCTATGTCGCCACCGCGCTCCTCGCGTCCGGCACCGCGCTCGCCGCACCGGCATTGGCACCCCATGCCGCCGACTGCGTCGCCGCCCTGAAGGCCAACGAGGGCCGCCTGGCCGATACGCTGAAGGCCGGTGCGCCTGTCGCGGGCGAGCTGCTGACGGTCGTGCGCAGCGGCATCGCCATCATCGGCACACAGTACCTTGCGGGCCTTCGCGAGGCCGAGGCGCGCCGCCTGCTCGAAGCCGCCGAGAAGGATTTCCAGGCGCTGCCGCGGCCGAGCGCGGAGGCCAGACAGGCGCAGTGCCTGCAGGAGGGTCAGGCCCTGTACCGGAACGCGTCGCCGATCGAGCGCGGCCTCATCACCAGCGCCGCGCGGCGCCGCATCCGGCGCCTCCAGTCGTCCTGAGGATCCCGCAGTGAACCAAGCGACGCCGCCGGTGACGACACCGCATCTGCTCAGGGGCGCCGGCCGAACCACTGTCGCCAGCCCGGCGGCCCCGAGCGCGCCGCCGGGTGGCTTCGCGAGACCATCAAGGCGCCGGCCAGGTAGAGGGCGTTGAGAAGTCGGCTGGCACGTTCGACGCTGAGGCCGGGCCAGCCGGCGACGTCGCGCAGCGACGCCGCCTCATTGCGCAGCCGCGCGACCGCCGAGGCCAGCGCGCCGGGTGCTGGCGGCAGGTCGCGAGCGCTCGTCGACACCAGCCGGTAGGCGACCCGGCCGCTGATCTCGTTGAGCACGTCGGCGCGCGGCCCCTGCAGCGCCAGCGTCCACAGGAGCAGGTTCAGCGGGCGGTACGACTCGGCGCCGGCGACGCGCTCGTGCATGGCGTGCCCCGGCGGCTTCACGCCCGGCGGCTCGATTCCGATCAGCCTGAGTTTCGACATCGCCGGATCAGCGGCCAGCGAGGCGACGTCGCGTGTCGAGTGGTAGAGATGCTCCCGCGGGAAGAGCGTCACCGGCCAGACGTACGACCCGTATTCGAGGTAGAGCAGCGCGGCTTCGTGGTTGCGCATGCAGGCGGCGACCACCTCGAGGACGTCGCCTTGCATGTGCTCGCCCTGCAGTTGCTGCAGGTCGGCCAGAAGGGTCGTCGGCAGCAGCGTCGGCCGGCCGTCGCCCGCCCGGTGCAGCCGGCCGGCATCGCGCGCCCGCTGGAAGTCGCTCAGGGGCCAGAGCGACGGGCTATCGTGTTCGTCGTGCATGGGGTTCACCGTCGAGCGAGGAAATGCACATCAAGCGGGGGGCAAGGATCATTGCCGCATCGTCGTGCAAACGAGAGGCCCGCACCGCGGCGCGGTCAAGTAACTCTGCGTAACCGACGCCACCTCGCGCGACGCTGGTGCCGCGCTCAGACCCCGAGCCGCCGGACGACCTCCGAGGCGATCGCCGGGCTCGCGGTGAGCCCGGGCGATTCGATCCCGAACAGGTTCACGAGGCCGGCCACGCCGTGCTCCGCGGGCCCCTGCAGCATGAAGTCGCGCGCCGGCTGCCCGGGGCCCTGGAGCTTGGGGCGCACCCCGCTGTAGGCCGGCGCCAGCGACGCGTCGGGAAGCCCCGGCCAGTAGCGCCGGATCGCGGCGTAGAAGGCGGCGCTGCGCGCCGGGTCGACGGCGTAGTCGATCATGTCGGGCGTGTAGGCCGTGAGCCACTCGACGTCGGGCCCGAAGCGCGCCTGACCGCCGAGGTCGAGCGTCAGGTGCACGCCGAGGCCGCCCGGCTCCGGCACCGGGTAGATCAGCCGCGAAAAGGGCGATCGCCGGGTCAGCGCGTAGTAGTTGCCCTTGGCGAACCAGGCCCGGGGAATGCAGGACGGGTCGAGTCCGTCGATGCGCCGGGCCAGGGCCTGCGCGTGCAGGCCGGCCGAGTTGACCAGCACGCCGGATTCGATTTCGAGCGGCGAGGCGCCACCGACGCGAAGGACGAACCCGTCGTTGCGAGCGACGGCGCCGTCGAGCGGCGAGCGCAGGACCAGGGCGCCGCCGGCGCGCTCGAGGTCGCCCAGGTAGGCGAGCATCAGCGCGTGGCTGTCGATGATGCCGGTGGCCGACGAGAGCAGCGCCGCCTCGCCCTGCAGTGCCGGCTCGAGCGCCCGCGCCTCCGGGCCACTCAGCCAGCGCACGCCCTCGACGCCGTTGGCGAGGGCGCGCTGCTCGATCGAGCGCAGCGTCGCGACCTGAGCCGCCGTGGCCGCGACGACGAGCTTGCCGCAGCGCCGATGCCCGACGCCGTGCGCTTCGCAATAGGCATAGAGCGCGCGGCGGCCGGCGACGCACAGGCGCGCCTTCAGGGAATCCGTGGCGTCGTAGAGGCCGGCATGGATGACCTCGCTGTTGCGCGAGCTGATGCCGATGCCGAAGCCGCCCTCGGCCTCGAGCACGATCGTCTCGAGGCCGCGCAGTGCGAGCTCGCGCGCCACGGCCAGGCCGACCGCGCCCGCGCCCACCACCACTGCATCGACCCGGTCCACGCCAGCGCCCCCGACCAAAGCCGGCGAGTATGACAATTCGATCCGGCGAGCAGGCGGCGCACCCTCGCCCGCCCGACGCCTTCAGCCTGCCCACGCCATGATCGTCCACCTCGTCGACGGCACCTACGAGCTCTTTCGCCACTTCTACGGCCAGCGGCGCTTCAACAAAGGCAAGGATCGCCCGCTCGGCGCCGTGGTGGGCGTGCTGCAGTCGGTGCTCGAGATCATCGAGCAGGGCGAGCCCTACGTCGGCGTCGCCACCGACCACGTCGTCGAGTCGTTTCGCAACGACCTCTGACCCGGCTACAAGACCTCGGTCGGCATCGAGCCTTCGCTGCTGGCGCAGTTCCATCCGCTCGAAGAGGCGCTCGCTGCGATGGGCGTGGTGGTCTGGCCGATGGTCGAGCTCGAGGCCGACGACGCGCTGGCTTCGGCGGCCCATCTCGCGGCACGCGACCGCAGGGTCGAAAAGGTCTGTCTCTGGACACCTGACAAGGACCTGGCGCAATGCGTCGTCGGCGAGCGCGTCGTTCAGGTCGATCGCAAGGCGAAGACGATCCGCGATGCTGCGGCGGTGCGCGCGAAGTTCGGCGTCGAGCCGGCGCTGATTCCCGACTGGCTCGCGCTCGTCGGCGACGCCGCCGACGGCTTTCCCGGCATCGCCGGCATCGGCGCTGTCGGCGCGGCGCGCCTGCTGAACCGGCAAGGGCCGATCGAGTCGTTCCCGCCGGCGTTGCTCGGCGACCGACTCGCCCAGGCGCTCCTCTTCAAGCGCCTGGCGACGCTGCGGACCGATGCCCCGCTGTTCAAGGGGGTGGCGGCGCTCCGCTGGCGCGGTCCGACCGCCGCGTTCGAGAGGTGGACGGAACGGGCGAACGCACCCCGCCTGCTCGAACGCTGCCTCGCCGCGCGGACGGCCCTGGGCTGAAGCGCCAACGCCCTAGTCGCGGTAGCCCGGCAGATCGCGGTCCAGCACCCGCATCATCGCCTCGAGGAAAAGGCGCTCGCGCTCGGCGCGCGGATGCCGGTCGTCGGGGTTCGGCGCCTGGATGCGCGCCACGATCTCGTCGGAGAGCACCTCGAGCGGCCGACCGCTGCCGAGCGCGAGGATCTGGTTGCGGCAGACCCGCTCGAGTCGATAGAGGCGACGGTAGGCCTGCGCCACCGTCTCGCCGGTGACGAGCACGCCGTGGTTCTTCATGAAGACGATCGGCCGCTCGCACATCGTCGCGGCAAGGCGCTCGCCTTCCTCGAGCGAATCGGCGACGCCGGCGTAATGGTCGTCGTAGGCGATTTGGCCGTGGAAGAAAGCAGCCGTCTGGCTGGCCGGAAGCAGGCGGTTGTCCTGGAGCATGTTGAGCGCGATCGCCCACGTCTGGTGGGTGTGCAGCACCACGCGCGCGCCGGTGAGGCGGTGGATCGGTGCGTGGATGCATTGCGCCGAGAGCTCCAGCGAGCCCGCCCCCTCGAGCACCCGGCCCTGCTCGTCGAACACGATCAGCTCGCTGGCGCGGGCCTCCGACCAGTGCAGGCCGTACGGCAGGATGAGGTACTGTCCGGCGCGGCCCGGCACGGTCACCGTGAAGTGGTTGTCGATGCCTTCCTCGAGCTCGTGAAGCACCGCCAGGCGGTGCGCTGCGGCGAGCTGAACGCGGGCCTCGGCCACCGCCGCGGCGAAGGCATCGGTCGCTACCTCGGCGGTGCGGGGCGCGATCAGCGGACTGACGGACATGGGCGGGCTCTCGCGGCTGACAACGGCCTCGAGCTTACGCGCTCGCGTCCGCGGCCTCGCCGCCGAGCGCGCCGGCGATCCGCCGGATCACAGAAGGCATGGCCGCCGGGTCGAGCCAGCGCAGGACCACCACGGCGTCGAGCTCGGGGTCGACCCACACGGTGTGGCCGCCGGCCCCGAGCATGAACGCGGCGCGCGGCGAGGCGCCGGGAAAGGCCTGGCCACCGGGGTTCAGCCAGAGCAGCCGGCCATAGAACGGCGCGATCGGGCACGGTTCGACCAGGCGATCGATCCACGCCCGGGCGATGAGCTGGCGGCCGCTTCCGGCGCCGCCGTCGAGCAGCAGCTGGCCGACTCGGGCCTGGTCGCGCGCACTGATGGACACGCCGGCGCCCCAGTGCGTGCCGCCCGGCACCGAGGCGACGCGGCCGACGACGCCGGGCAGCTCGACCCAGGCGTCGTCGTAGCCGCGCCAGGCGAAGCCTTCGCCGCCGCCCAGCGGCCGCAGCACTTCCTCGAGGAACACGTCGGCCAGCGGCCGGCGGAACAGGTGCAGCAGCGCCAGCGCGAGCTGGTTGATGCGCACGTCGTTGTATTCCCAGTACGTGCCCGGAGCGTGCAGCGGCCGGGCGCCGCCCTTCGGCCCGCCGGCCGGGCGCGGGTCGTGCGTCACCTTGCGCCAGCGGTCGACGGTATCGGGCAGGCCGAACGACGTCCCCTCCCATTCGCTCGTCTGCGTCAGCAGGTGCGCCCAGGTGACGGCGCGGTTGTGCGCGCTGTCGTCGAAGCCGATGCCGGAGAGTTTCGCCGCGACGGGCTCGTCCACGTCGGGCAGGAGGCCGTCGCGCTGGGCGATGCCGGCGAGCAGGGCGAGGAAGGTCTTGGCGACGCTGAAGGTGAGGTCGGCCCGGTCCGGCTCGCCCCAGGCGGCGATCTCCCGGCCGTGCTGCCTGACGATGCCCGACTGCGGGCCACGCGCGTGCACCGGACCGCGCAGCCGGTTGAACGGCGGCGGGTCTTCATGGTGCACGCCCCAGGGGCTTTGCCCGGGCAAGGGCTCGGCCGCCGGGTCGCGCGGCCAGGCGATTTCGTGGGCCTGGGCGAAGGCGGCGATGTCGTTCAGCATGAATTGCGGTGTCCTGTTGTCGAATCGATCCATTGTCGTTTCGCGGCGGTGGACGAGGCGCCGCGCATGCCAGGTAGCGAGCCGGGTCCGGCGACTCAGGCCGAGAGAGCGCGCATCTCGGCGAAGAGGTCGGCCTTGCCTTCGAAGCCGATGCCCGGCAGCGCCGGCAGCGTGACGATGCTGTCGCGCACTTCCACGCGGTCGGGAAAGCCGCCGTACGGCTGGAAGAGGTCGGGATAGGACTCGTTGCCGCCGAGGTGCAGGCCGGCGGCGATGGCGAGCGACATCTGGTGGCCGCCGTGCGGCACACAGCGCGACGGCGACCAGCCGTGCTCCTTCAGCATCGCCAGCGTGCGCAGGTACTCGACGAGGCCGTAGCTGAGGGCACAATCGAACTGCAGCCAGTCGCGGTCGGGTCGCATGCCGCCGTAGCGGACGAGGTTGCGCGCGTCCTGCATCGAGAACAGGTTCTCCCCGGTCGCCATCGGGCCTTGATAGTGCGTTGCCAGCTCGGCCTGGAGCGCGTAGTCGAGCGGGTCGCCCGCCTCCTCGTACCAGAAGAGGTCGTAGGCCGACAGCGCCTTCGCGTAGGCGACGGCCGTGGCGAGGTCGAAGCGGCCGTTGGCGTCTACCGCGAGCCGCTGCCCCGGCCCGAGCAGGCGAAGCACCGCCTCGATGCGAGCGCAGTCCTCGGCGAGCGGGGCGCCGCCGATCTTCATCTTCACGACCGCGTAGCCGCGCTCGAGGTAGCTCCGCATCTCGCGCTCCAGCCCTTCGATGCCCTGGCCTGGCCAGTAATAGCCGCCGGCCGCGTAGACGAAGACGTCGCGCTTCGGTTGGCCGTCGCCATGGCGCTCGGCGAGCAACTGGTAGAGCGGCTTGTCCTCGATCTTCGCGACCGCATCCCAGATCGCCATGTCGATCGTGCCCACGGCGACCGAACGCTCGCCGTGGCCACCCGGCTTCTCGTTCGTCATCATCGTGGCCCAGACCCGGTGCGGGTCGAGCGTGCCGCGTTCGTCGAGGAGTGTCTCCGGGGCGGCCTCGAGCAGGCGCGGGATGAAGCGCTCGCGCATCAGCGCGCCCTGTCCGTATCGGCCGTTGGAGTTGAAGCCGTAGCCGATCACCGGCCGGCCTTCGCGCACGACGTCGGTGATGACGGCGACCAGGCTCAGCGACATCTTCGAGAAGTCGATGTAGGCGTTGCGGATGCTCGACCGGATCGGCCGCGTGCTTTCGCGGATGTCGACGATCTTCATGGAACATTCCTTCGAGGCTGGGTCTGCTGGGACGCGAGGCCATCGTCGCGTCGCTAACTTCGCGCCGCTCGTCACGTGTTGGCCAAAAATAGGAATCGGCCTACAGCCGGCGCGTGGCGGGACGCTTATGCTGCATCGCACCAACCGGAGTGGGCAATGTCGGTCGAAGAACTGGTGGGCAAGTACAACCGTCTGAAGAACGAGCTGGCGCAGGCCTATGGCGAGCCGGCGTGGCACGCGGCCCGCGTTGATCGCCTGGCCAACGAGATCGTGATGCTCGAACGGCAAATCGCGCAGTCCGCCCCCCACGCTGTCGGCGCGCAGCCACGGGCGGCCGCATCGCCTGAGAGCGTGGCCGGCCGAGCATCAGCCGCGGGCTGACGTGCCGGAGGTGTCCTAGCCCTGCGGCTTCGCCGCCGGCGACTCCGCAGCCTCCGATCGACGCTGGCGCGCCTGCCTCTTCTGCTCCTTCGCCCGCTTCTGCTTGTGCCGGCGGATGCCGCGGTCCTTGTCTGCGCTCATGGTGTCCTCGTCGAGTCTTAAAGGAGCTTTTACCACCGGACGCTGTCGGGCGACGGCTCACTCGACACTGCCTCTTCGAAGGAGGCGCCGTTGGTCGGACACACCCCCCCGAAGCACGGGGATCGGGGCGCGGTTTCGAGCAAGAACCCTGTCCGGGCTGCTATGGTTCCCATCCTGGGAGGGTGGATCCGTGGGAAGAATTGCTTCTGCGCATGCTGCGGTGCTGGCATGGAGTCGTTCGGTGCTGTCCTTGCGAGGCCACGCCATCGACGGCCCCGCCGGGGCGCGACGGATCGAGCCCGACGATGTCGACACGGTGATCGGCGACACCGGCCTCGTGATGAACCCGGCCCAGGCGCCGGCCTACTTCGCCAGGAGCTCGTCGTGGCGCTGCACCGGCTGCGGCAAGGTGCACTTCTTCGGCCAGCTGGTCCCGGTCGCCGTGGCCTCGCCATGCACCTGCGCGAGTATCGAGTTCGAACCGCAGCGCGACCTGGCCTTTGCGCCCCAGGCCTTTTCGCCGCTCCACCTGTCGAACTAGGCGTTCGACGCTAGGAGGCCCCGCCAGGGCCCCGGCGCCGGGTGCGAATCAGGCGGTCGACGCACTCGCCGAGTTCGCGGGCATCGCAGGGCTTCGGCAGGAAGGCGTCGTACTGGTCGAAGCCCGTCCGCACGACCGACTCGTCGAGGCTGGTGTGCATGGCGATCATGGACAGGCAGCTCATCGGATCGTCGCGAAGCGCCCGCCCGAGCTCCAGGCCGTCCATGCCCGGCATGTCGACGTCGAGGATCACGGCGTCAAAGTGCTCGGATCGCGTCGCCGCGAGTGCGGCGTAGCCGCTGTCTACCGCTTCGACGCTGTAGCCGAAGGCCTCGAGCGACGCGGTGACGAGCACCCGCATCTCGGCCGAATCGTCGACTGCGAGAACTCGCCCGCGCGACGCGGGCTCTTGGATCGGATGCATCGGCCAGAAGCTTAGCGGCGGCCGGCGGCTTCGAATAGCCCTCCACGCCGCCGAAGCGGCGGGCCGAAGGCATTGCCAGAAATCGAGGCAATGCGCGATCGGAGAACTTTGACAGTGCTCATCAAGCGCTTGCGCGCAGGTTGTTCACAAGGTTATCAACGGGCGGCGCGGCGAAATATATTTTGGCAGGGTGGTGGCGGCAGCGGTCGCTTCCGGCGTCTGGTTCTCGCCGTGGCCGGCGTGGCCGCGCCCGATCTCAGATCCGGCTGCTCCGGGGCAGCTCCAGACCGGCCGGCACCGTGCCCATCCAGCTGCGTTCCATCAGCTCGAACTCGTCGAAGTTCGTCTCCGACACCTCGGGGCCGGCGTGGCCCGCCACGAACTCGCGATCGAGCGCTTCCACCGCCTGGCGTGCGTCGGCGGCAGCCATCAGCTCGCGCAGGCGCTCGATGATCGTGGCGAGCATCGGCGACGACTCCTGGCTGTCGAGGATCTCGGCTTCGGTCAGTGCCCGCGCCATCACCGGCAGCGGCAGGTCGGCGACGCCCTGCCAGCCGCGCGCGCCCAGCTCGTCGTGGACGACGAAGAGGTGACGCACCGCCTGGGTCGCCGGATCGTGGACGAGCAGGCGCGCGCCGAGGTCGGCGCGCTGCTGGGTCAGCAGCGAGAGCGGCTCAGCAGTCGCGATGCGCTGATGCTCGACGAGGCCGTCGTGCAGTTGTTCGCGCCGCTGCGACAGCCCGATCGAGCGGCCCAGCACGTCTCGCACCCAGCGCAGCGAGCGATGCGTTTCCCGCTGGCGCGGTCCGTCGCCGCCGCTCGAGAGCGGCAGATGCGGCGCCTTGCCAGTCGGCGGTCTTGCGGCCATGCAGCTTGCCCTCGCCCGTTCATCCGGATTCGACCAGAGGGATTTCGGCCGCCGGCCGGGGCCCTTGAGCTTCGGGCCGAACCAGTCGCCGCGCCGCCGCCTCGGGCGTGCATTCCTTGGCGGCGTGCGCCCGCCGGGGCCTGCGGCTGGCGGCGTCGAAGGCGAGGGTCGCCTGCCGCGGCGGCAGACGCTATCTGGCCGCTGCGGCGGCCTCCCGGGCGGCGCCGCCGCCTCGGCCGCGCGAGGCGAAGCGCGTGTGCGCCCGGGCCAGATAGAACCATTCTTGCCCGGGCTCGGCCGCAGGGTTCGGGAACACGATGCAGCCGTCGAACGGCGCGACGACGGCCATGCCGTCGTGTCGGGTGGCGATGCGCTCGCCGGCCGAGACCGCGTCGAAGCTCGCCCAGCGGCTCGCGAAGGCGTCGTCGGGGTGCAGACGGTCGACCACGTCGCACAGGTGCCAGGCCTCCATGTCGGCGCAGGGGTGCGGATCGGGTGCGTCGATCATTCCCAGGTGGGCCAGCGTGTTGACGATCGCCTGGTAGGCGACGGCGGGGGCGCGTGGGTCGTCGTGCTGGCCGCATTCGAGGGTCATCGCCCAGCCGCCGACCGAGCGCATGTACTCGGTCGTGCCGACGCCGTAGCGCGGGTCGAGGTCGAGCGCGGCGGCGGGCAGCGAGGCCGCGAGCTTCTGGCGCCGGGCGACACCGGCGGCGTAGGTGTCGAGCCAGCCGTCGACGGCGCGGCCGACGCCCAGCCGGACCGCCAACGCCTCCTCGCGGCCGGCGTGCGCGAAGGGCTCGAGCGCACGGTCGTTGTCTTCGGGGCCCACGAAGACAAACGGCACGCCGGGCGAGCTGAACGAATGCAGGTCGAGCAGCACCTCGTGGGCCGCCAGCAGCGGACACAGCCAGTTGGCGACGTGGTCTTCGTGGTCGTGCGGCGTCGCGGTCGGCGCCAGCTTGCGGTTCAGGTTGCGGTCTCCGGCCCGGCGCCGCTCCGCGTAGGCGAGCGGGTTGGCGACAGGCACGAGCGTCAGCTGGCCGGCCGTCAGGCGCACCGCGCCGGCGTCGAGCTCGTCGAGCAGACGACCGATGGCCCGCGTGCCGCAGGTTTCGTTGCCGTGCACCGCACCGAGGACGATGAGGCGTGGGCCCGGCTGCGGGCAGGCCACGGCGATCGACTTGAAGGAGGTCGGCGTGGCGGACGCGCTCATTCATCGAATGTAAGCGGCGCACCGGAGCTTCGGGACGCGGCGTCGGCCCAGCCCTCGGTGCCGACCAGGGGCACGAACATCACCGCGCCGAGGTCGTCCTCGTGCCAGCTCGCCGGGCCCGTGCGCGTGGCTCGTCGCAGACGCTGCACCGCACCGTCCGGGCCGACCGGCATGACCAGCCGGCCGTCGTCGGCGAGCTGCTCGAGCAGCGGCTGCGGCAGCTGCGGTCCGCTGGCGGCGACCAAGATCGCGTCGTACGGCGCTGCCGCGGGCCAACCCGCGCTGCCGTCGGCGGTGTGCAGCTCGACGTTGTCGTAGCCGAGCTCGCGCAGGCGCCGGGCCGCGAGCTCGGCCAGCTCGGCGTGGCGTTCGATGGCGACGACGCGGGCGACGATGCGACTGATGATCGCGCAGGCATAACCCGACCCGGCGCCGACCTCGAGCACGCGGTCGCTGGGGTGCAGCCGCGCCGCCTCGAGCATGAGGCCGACGATGTAGGGCTGCGAGATGGTCTGGCGGGCACCGATCGGCAATGGCGAATCGTCGTAGGCCCGGTCGCGCAGGGCATCGTCGACGAAAGCCTCCCGGGGTACCTCGCGCATCGCCCGCAGCACCGCCTGGTCGGCGATGCCGCGCCCGGCGATCTGCTCGCGGACCATGCGCTCGCGTTCGTGGCGAAAGAACGAGTCCGGGTCGGTCACGGTGTCCTCGTCGGCGAAGTCATGCAATCGGCGCGTCAGCGCGCGGCCGCGCGCTCGACGGCGCCCGTCGCGCGGGTCGCCGACTCAGTGTGTCGAGCGCAGCCACTCCAGCTTGGCCGCGTAGATGTCGTGCTGGTGTCGCGTCGTGCTGTTGTCCATGGCCAGGGCGAGGTGCTTGCGCGCGGCCTCGACGTCGCCCAGGCGCCAGTCGGCGACGCCGAGCCAGAAATGGAACTCGTGGTAGTAGCCGGCTCGATCGACTTCGCGCGAGAACAGGTCGCGGGCAGCGCGGAAGTCGTGGCGCTCCATCGCCGCCATCCCGAGGTTGAAGAAGTGGAACGGTGGGTACGGCTCGACCGCCGCCAGGCGCACGCGCAATGCCGCCGCCTCCGCAGTCCGACCTTGCCGGGTGTAGGTCGCGGCAAGATTCGAGAGAGCGCGCGTGTTGTTGTCGTCGCGCGCCAGCACGACCTCGAAGACGCGGGCCGCTTCGGGGAAGTCGCCGTGCTGCAGGTAGACGACGCCGAGCGTGTTGAGGGCGGGCAGGAAGCCCGGGTCGACGCGGATCGCCTCGTGGCTCCAGGCGTAGGCGGCGTCGAGGTGGCCGCGCGCCATCGCCTCGGCGGCGCGG
Source organism: Burkholderiales bacterium (assembly GCA_038225015.1). Classification (GTDB taxonomy): domain Bacteria; phylum Pseudomonadota; class Gammaproteobacteria; order Burkholderiales; family Burkholderiaceae_C; genus Schlegelella_A. Next base: position 8,138 of record JBBRFB010000016.1, on the reverse strand, counting down.
TTGTTCGCGTACATGGCGACCACCGTGGCCTCCGAGATCTCGAGGGTGCGAAGGCGGCGGATGTCTTCGGGCGGCAGGACGTCGATCGTCAGCGAGCCGAGGCCGCGCATCGTCCCGGCGTCGACGAGGCGCGGGCCGAGGGTGATGTTGACGTGGCCGCTGGCGAAGAGCAGTGAGCCGTCGCGACTCCACGTCTCTTCGAGCAGCGCCGACTGGTAGGTCACCGGCAGGTTGAGTTCCTTGGCGAAGGCCGCCGTCATGATCACGAGCGACAGGCAGTTGCCGGCCCGCGCGTCGAAGGCCTCGGCGGCGTTGCGCGTCTTCGCCGCGTCGTACTCGAGCTTGAGCTGCGCGCGGTGATACAGCGCCTCGACGAGGCCGGACTGCACGCCTTCCGTGCGGATCTGCTGCCCGATGTCGACGTCGACATAGCGACGCATGGCGTCGCTCAGCGTGAACACGTCGCGGGTGTCGACTGGCTCGCCGGGGGGCCCGAAGCGGCTGTCGACGAAAAGATCGACCGGCAGGGCCGTCGGCGGCGCCGGACTGGCGCATCCGGCCAGCAGGCCGGCGAGAGCGAAAAGGAGCGACAACGTGCGCATGGCGGCGACCTCCGCTGGCGGCCGGCGCTGGCCGCGGGGAACCTCGAACGCGCCGATGATCGCGCAGCCGCGGAGGATTTCCTAGTTCGTGCCCCAGTCGGCCTCGCTCGCGGGGGGCCGGCTGCCGCCGCCCGGGTCGCCCGCCGCGACGAGGGCGAACGTGCCGTCGACGATCTCGAGGAAGCTCCGTTCCTCGCGCAGCACGAAGCGCTTCGATTCGGCGACGGCGAAATTCGCCCGTCCTTCGGGGTCGGCGCGCAGCCGTGCCCGGTACGCCTCGTAGTCGGCGAGCGAGGCGAAGCCGATCAGGCCCCAGGCGATGTCGTTGCTGCCTTCGTGCGGCACGAAGTAGCCGATCAGGTGGCCGCCGCAGCGGGGAATGATGCGGCCCCAGCACGCGGCGTACTCGACGAAGGCGGGGCGCTGGAACGGGTCGATCTGATAGCGGATGAAGCAGGCGAGGCTCATGGTGTCTCCGGGCTGGGATTCGCTGCCACGTTAGCCGCCTTGCTGCCGCGACGATTCGGCTACGATCGAATCATGAACGACGGCCCCGGCCTCATCCCGTGAGCGACGGGCCGAACATCGCCCGCGTCGCTGCGCTCATCGGCGACCCGGCGCGCGCCGAGGTGCTGACAGTGCTTCTGGCCGATCGCGCGCTGACGGCCACCGAGCTGGCCGGCATCGCCGGCGTCACCCGGCAGACGATGAGCGGCCACCTCGCCAAGCTCCTCGAAGCCGGTCTCGTCGCGGTCGAGGCGCAAGGCCGCCACCGCTACTTCCGTCTCGCCGGCCGCGACGTCGCCCGACTGCTCGAGTCGCTCATGGGCGTGGCTTTCCGGACCGGTGCCGTTCGCCTTCTGCCTGGCCCGCGCGAGCCGGCGCTGCGCAAGGCGCGCGTCTGCTACGACCACCTTGCCGGCGAACTCGGCGTGTTCGCCTACGAGGCGCTGCTTCGTCGGCGTCTTCTCGTCGGGCAGGCCGGCGCCCTCGGGCTTTCCCAGGCCGGCGGCGAGTGGTTCGCCAGCTTCGGCGTCGACGCCGCCGAGGCCGCGACGCGCCGGCGCAGCCTCTGCCGGCCGTGCCTCGACTGGGGCGAGCGGCGCCATCACCTCGGCGGCGCGCTCGGCGCTGCCCTGCTGCAACGGCTATTCGACAAGGGCTGGGCGCGACGCGAGGCCGATTCGCGCGTTCTCGTCTTCAGCGCGCGCGGCGAGCGAGCGTTCCGCGCCACGGTGGCCGGCGACACGGCGTCGGCCGGCTGACTTGCGCCGAGAGACCCGCTGCCGGCCGGATGACGGCTGGCGTACCCGCCGCTGGCGGCTTATAGGGCGCACCAATCGTAGTCATTGGACCTGCGAGGGCCTGTTCGCCGGTATCGGGCACCGCGCTTGCCCGCTACGAGCCCGTACCCCACCCGCCCGGGAAAACGGGCGCCATGAGCACCCCAGGAGAAGACCACATGGCAAGCAAGAAGAAGTCCGGCCAGGCCCGCCCCCAGGACACGACCGCGGGCGGCCCCTTCGCGGGCGGCACGCTGGCGCCGACGGGCGAGCTGCATCAGCCGGCCTCCGGCGAGCACCCGCCCCTCACCACGAACCAGGGTCTCGCCGTCGCCGACAACCAGAACTCGCTGCGCGCCAACGCGCGCGGGCCGACGCTGCTCGAAGACTTCATCCTGCGCGAGAAGATCACCCACTTCGACCACGAGCGCATTCCCGAGCGCATCGTCCATGCGCGCGGCACGGGCGTGCATGGCCATTTCGAGCTCACGGAATCGCTCGCCGGCTACACCACCGCGAAGGTGCTGACCGAGGTCGGCGAGAAGACGCCCCTCTTCACGCGCATCTCCACGGTCGCCGGCGGTGCCGGCTCGGTCGACACGCCGCGCGACGTGCGCGGCTTCGCCGTCAAGCTCTACACCAAGGAAGGCAACTGGGACCTCGTTGGCAACAACATTCCGGTCTTCTTCATCCAGGACGCGATGAAGTTCCCCGACCTCGTCCACGCCGTGAAGATGGAGCCCGACCGCGGCTTCCCGCAAGCGGCGTCGGCGCACGACACCTTCTGGGACTTCATCTCGCTCACGCCCGAGTCGATGCACATGGTGATGTGGATCATGAGCGACCGGACGATCCCGCGGTCGCTGCGCATGATCGAGGGCTTCGGCATCCACAGCTTCCGGCTCGTCAGCGCCGAGGGTCGCTCGACCTTCGTCAAGTTCCACTGGCGCCCCGAGCTCGGGCTGCAGTCGACCGTCTGGGACGAGGCGGTGAAGATCGCCGGCGCCGACCCCGACTTCCATCGCCGCGACATGTTCGAGGCGGTGTCGTCGGGCGCCTTCCCGGCATGGGAGCTGTCGGTGCAGCTGTTCACCGAGGAAGACGCGGCCGCGTTCCCGTTCGACCACCTCGACTCGACCAAGCTGATCCCCGAGGAGCTGGTGCCCCTGAAGCCGATCGGGCGGATGGTGCTCGACCGCTGGCCCGACAACTTCTTCGCCGAGACCGAGCAGGTCGCGTTCTGTCCGTCGCACATCGTGCCCGGCATTGATTTCTCGAACGACCCGCTGCTCCAGGGCCGTCTCTTTTCCTACCTCGACACCCAGCTGTCGCGGCTCGGCTCGCCGAACTTCCACCAGATTCCAGTCAACGCGCCGAAATGCCCGTTCGCCAACCAGCAGCGCGACGGCCACATGCAGATGCAGCAGCCGAAGGGCCGCGTCGCCTACGAGCCGAGCTCGCTGGCGCCCGATTCGGCCAGGGAGGCGCCGACGGCGGGCTTTCGCAGCTTCGGCGCCGCCGAGAACGGCGAGCGCGGCCGCATCCGCGCCGAGACCTTTGCCGACCACTACAGCCAGGCGCGCCAGTTCTACCGCAGCCAGACGGCGCCTGAGCAGGCGCACATCGCTTCGGCCCTGGTCTTCGAACTGTCGAAGGTCGAAGCGCTGCACGTCCGTCAGTCGATGGTCGGGCATCTGCGCCACATCGACGACAACCTGGCGAAGCGCGTCGCCGACGGGCTGGCTCTCGACGGAATGCCGCCGGCGCCACCGGCGGCAGTGACGCCCGAAGACCGCGAGCCGTCGCCACCGCTGCAGATCATCGGCAAGATGAAGGACACGCTCGAGGGCCGCGCTGTAGGCATCCTCGTCACCGACGGCTCCGACGGCGGGACCGTGGTGGCGCTCAAGAAGGCCGCCATGGCGGCTGGCGCCACCGTCAAGATCGTCGCCCCGAAGGTCGGCGGCGCGAAGCTGGCCGACGGCAGCCGGCTCGCCGCCGACGGCCAGCTCGCCGGCACGCCTTCGGTGATGTTCGACGCTGTCGCGGTGGTTTTGTCGGCCGAAGGCGCGGCGATGCTCGGCAAGGAAGCCGCAGCGATCGACTGGGTCCGCGACGCCTTCGGCCACCTGAAGGCGATCGCCATCGACCAGGGCGGACAGGCGCTGCTGCAGGCGGCCGGCGTCGAGGTGGATCACGGCGTCGTCAATGCCGCGAATGCCGCCGCGTTCATCGCCGTGGCGAAGATAAGGCAGTGGGACCGCGAGCCGAAGGTGCGAACCCTGGCCTGACGCATCGACCCTCACGCCCGTCGTGGGCGTGGGTTCTGTAGGTAGTTTCCGACCCCCGCATGCGGCGGCGGGGGTGGTCGCAAATGGGTGTCCTGGAATACCGCGTCGCGCGAGTCGCTTCTAACCTTCGTCCTCGTCGATGCGCACGTCGCGCTTCGCAGAACCCGCCGGCAGATGCCGGCAACCTCACCTCTGGAGACAGCATGAACACGATCACGAAGGACAAGGCAGACGCGAATCGCGACCCCCTCACCGGCGCGCCGGGCTCGCATCCGATCGGGACGGGCGTCGGTGCGGCACTCGGTGGCGCCGCTGCCGGCGCTGCGACCGGCACGGTGGCCGGCCCGGTGGGCACGGTCGTCGGTGCGGCCGTCGGCGCGGTTATCGGGGGCCTCGCCGGCAAGGGCGTCGCCGAGTCGATCGATCCGACCCGCGAAGACGCCTACTGGCGCGAGAACTACCGCGGCCGGCCGTACGTCGATGATGCGGCGAGCTACGACGACTTCGGCCCCGCCTACGCTTACGGCGTGAGTTCGTACGGTACCCATGCCGGCCGCAGCTACGACGCCGCCGAAGCCGATCTTTCGCGCGGCTGGGATCGCGCGCGCGGCAAGTCGACGTTGACCTGGGATCAGGCCAAGCACGCTACTCGCGATGCGTGGCATCGGGTCAGCGACACGGTCGAGCGCGCTGTCCCCGGAGACTCGGACCGCGACGGAAAGTAGCGGCCTTCCTGAACGACCCCGGCGGCCCCAGGTCGCCGGTACTCCTACTTTCGCCAACCCCTTTTTTTGAGAAAGCAATGGCTACCAAGAAAACTGCAAGCAAGACAACAGGAGCTTCCGCGTCGAACGAGGCGACCAAGCTGCTGACCCAGGACCACAAGGATGTCCACGCTCTGTTTCAACATTACAAGAAGCTCATGAAGGCCGACGCCGACGGCTCCGATCGGCAGGCCCTCGCCGAGGAGATCTGTACCCAGCTGACGGTCCACGCCACGATCGAGGAGGAAATCTTTTATCCCGCCGCACGTTCCGCGGACGTCGATTCCGACCTGCTCGACGAAGCCGAAGTCGAGCACGCGTCGGCCAAGGAACTCATCGCACAGCTCCGCGCGATGTCGCCTGACGATGCCCTCTACGACGCCAAGGTGACGGTGCTCGGCGAGTACATCGACCACCACGTCAAGGAAGAGCAGGACGAGCTGTTCCCCAAGTGTCGCAAGGCCGACATGGACCTCGTCATGCTCGGCGAGGAGCTCGCCGCGCGAAAGGAAGAGTTGCTCGCCGAGGCCGCTGAGGAAGTGGCGTGACGCGCGCGACGCCAACGCGGGCATGAGGATCTTCGAGGCAAACAAGCCCATGCTGAAGGATCCGGCCAAGATCTAACCCGGCCAGATGCTACGCATCCCGGCCAAGACCTGAAGGAACCATCATGGGACTGCTCGACATCCTCCGCCCGTACGACGGCAACTCGCCGCCACCCGCCGACGTCGATCGGCACTTCGATGAGGTCGCGGGTCAGGTGCCGCCGGCCGATCTCGGCAACGGAATCGCCGCGGCGTTCCGTTCCGATGCGACGCCGCCGTTCGGCGACATGGTGTCGAACCTCTTCGGCAAGTCGAACCCGCAGCAGCGGGCCGGGATCGTGGAGCAGTTGCTGCGCGCGATCGGCCCGGGCGCCCTCGGCTCGGTCGCCGGCGGCGTGCTCGGCCGGGTTCTTGGCGGGTCGCCCACTGCTGCGGGCGCTGCGCCACCGGCGACGATCACTCCGGAGCAGGCGTCCAGGCTCTCGCCCGCCGATGTCGGCGCCATCGCCGCGCACGCCGAGCAACACGACCCGTCGATCGTCGACCGCGCCGCTTCCTTTTATGCCCAGCATCCGACGCTCGTGAAGTCGCTCGGCGCGCTGGCGCTCAGCGCCGTACTCGGCCACCTTCGCACTCAGCAACGCTGAGAGCTCCGGGCCCGGACACGGCGACGTGGGTTTGCCACGTCGCCGGTTTGCCACAATGCTCGGGATGAATGACCAGCGGTCCTCGAGCGGAGCCGACGATGCCGCACGGCGGGCGATCGCCGAGCACGTTCATGCGCGCTCCCCGCAGATCCTCGAAGCCTGGCAAAGGGCAATTGCCGGCGATCTCCGGCTGAAGACCAACCGCGCGCTGCCGCGAGGCCAGTTGCTCGACCACCTGCCCCTCTGGCTCGGCGATTTTGCGGAGGCGATCGGCGCACCGGGTCATGCCGCCGGTGCTGCAGCCGCTGCGGCGCCGGCGCGCGATGCCGATCAGCATGGCTTGCAGCGCTGGCAGCAGGGGTTCGACGTGCGCGAAGTGGTGCGTGAATGGGCTTGGCTGCACGAGATCGTGGTCGCCGAGATCGACGCCTTCGCGGCCGCGCACAGGCCCGCCGCGTCGCCCACCGTACTGGCTGACACACGCCTGCGCGCCGCGAAGCTCCTGAACGACGCGGTCGTCGAGAGCGTCGCCCGCTATTTCGAGCTCGAGCGCATGGAGGCCGCGGGCAGCGTGCGCGACCTCGAAGCCGCGCTCGACGAGTTGCGCGAGGTCGAGCAGCAGCGCGCATCGCTGTGGCACGAGGCGGCGCACGACCTGCGCGGCAACCTGGGCGTCGTCACCAACGTCGCCCGCGGCCTGTCGTTCGCCGAACTTCCGGACGAACGACGCAACGACTTCGTCCGCATGCTGGTCAGGAACCTCGACTCGCTGCACCGCCTGCTCGACGACGTCACCGGCCTGGCCCGCCTTCAGGCCGGCCACGAGCAGCGGCGCGTCGAGACATACGACGCCGCGGCAATGCTGCGCTCGCTCGGCGACGAGTACCGGCCGCTCGCGGCCGCCAAGCAGCTCGAGCTGCGCTCCGACGGGCCCGACGCCTTCGTCGTCGACGGCGATCCGGTGAAGACGAGGCGCATCGCCCAGAACCTTCTCATCAACGCGATCAAGTACACCGCCAGCGGCAGCATCGAGCTCTCCTGGGGCGATGCTCCCGCGCACGGCGACACGAGATGGAGCTTTCGCGTTCGCGACACCGGGCCGGGATTTCACGCCGGCCCCGGCGCGCCGATCTTCGATGCGATCGGCGAGGCGACCGACGCGGCACGCACGCCCGATGCGGCGCCAGCCCCGCGAGCCACCGACTCGCGCCCGACCATCCAGGAAGCCGGCGAAGGCATCGGCCTGGCGATCGTCAAGCGCCTCGCCGAGGTCCTCGACGCGACCGTCGAGCTCGATTCCGCGGTCGACGCCGGGAGCGAATTCCGCGTCGTCCTGCCGCGAAGTTTCCCGTCGTGAAGCGAGCCTTTACCAGGCTTTACCTTCCCGCGTGACCTCTTCCTGACCGCACGCGGCGTTGCTCGGCAACACTGCAGCCCGGAAGGAAGCGGCATGAACGAAACGATCGCCGAAGTCGAGATCGATGATCCGGTGGCGCGGGTCGCAGACGATGGGCACCTCGCACACGGCGCCGCGGCGGCTGCAGCGGCTGCCGTCGCTCTCGCGGCGTGCGGTGGCGGCAGCGACAGTCCGACCGGCAGCGGCACGACGCCGCCCGCCGCCGCGCCGAGCGAAGGCGAGGCCTCCCGCTTTCTCGCCCAAGCCTCGATGGGTGCCGACCGCACGCAGATCGCGCGCGTGCAGGCGATCGGCTACGCGGCATGGCTCGACGAGCAGATGGCGATGCCGGCGACGACGACTCGCTGGGACTCGCTCGTCGCCGGCGGCTTCGATGCCGCGATCTACAAGAACACGGAGGGCGGCTTCGACGCCTCCGCCTGGCGCAAGCTCCTCTCGTCGCCCGACACGCTGCGCCAGCGCGTCACGCTCGCGCTCTCCGAGATGTTCGTGACCGCGATCGACGGCCTCACCGGCGGTGGCTGGAAGGCGTTCGCCGCCGCGAACTACCTCGATCTCCTCGAGGCGAACGCATTCGGCAGCCACCGCA
>JBBRFB010000015.1:0-37409 GCA_038225015.1 Burkholderiales bacterium | reverse complement strand
GCGCTCGTCGCCAGCGCGACGGAGTCGCTCGACCGGCAGGTGATCGAGCTCGTGACGCGGCTGTTCGAGTCGTTGCTGAGCGATTCGCAGCTGCCCGCACCGACGCGGCCCATCCTTTCACGCATGCAGATCGCCATCCTGCGGCTGGCGCTGGCGGAGCCCTCGATCCTCGACGCGTACGACCACCCGACCTGGCGGCTGCTGAATCGCATCGGCGAGACGAGCCTCGGCTACTCGCGCATCGAGGATCCGCGGCTGGCGGGCTTCCTTTCCTTTGCCGGCGCGGTCGCCGAAGAGATGGCCGGCGCGACGACCCCCGACACCTCGCTCTTTCGCCGCGGCCTGAACCGCATCGACATCTTTTCCTCCGAGCAGCTACAGGCCCAGCTGCGTGGCGCACAGGCCGCGATCGAGGCGCTGCAGCTGGCAGAGCGGCGCGAGCTCCTGCAGCAGCATCTCGGCCAGCGGCTGACCGACCAGATGGTGCCCGTGCGCACGACCCCGGCGATCCGCCGGTTCGTCACCGGCACCTGGGCGAAGGTCATCGCGGAGGACATGATCCGTCACGGCGAGCAGTCGGAAGCGACGATGGCCGACGTGAAGACCGTGGACGACTTGCTCTGGAGCCTGAAGATTCCCGATCACCCGCAGAGTCGACATCGGCTGCTGTCGCTGCTGCCCGGGCTTCTGCAGCGACTGCGCAGCGGCATGGAGCTCGTGGCGGTGCCCGCCCAGGAGCAGCAAGCGGTACTCGACGACCTGATGACGATTCACACCGAGGCCCTTCGGCCCGGGCCCCGCGGCGGCGCGGCATCGGGCGGCGCTCTCACGCCGGAAGAGATCGTCCAGCGCATGCGCGACGAGATCCTCCCGGAGGCACCCAGCGTGCGCAGTTTCAGCGATTCGGTGATCGACCTGTCGTCGATGGAGACAGTGCCGGCCGAGGTCATGCCGAGCTCGGGCTCCGGGGAACCCGAAGACGACCCGGCCAAGCGCGTCGAGGCCATGCGGGCCGGCAACCGGCACCGCATCTTCCTTCACGGCAAGTGGAAGCGCGTGCAGATGCTGTGGCGCAGCGACCGCGGTCTCTTCTTCCTGTTCGCCGGCGATTCGCCGACGCGCACGCACTCGATTACCCACCGCGCCCTCGAGCGTCTCAGCTCGGCGGGGCTCGTCCAGCCGATCGAGAGCAAGGCGCTGGTGCAGCGCGCCGTCGACCGGATGATGCGCGTGATCTCAACACGCGGCTTATCGTATGGGTGGTGCGGGCGGCCGCCCGCACTGTCCCTCGATTGATCGTTGCTCCGGGCGCCTCCCCTCAGGGCCTGTGACGGAGGCCTTCGTCGCCACCCTCGCCTTTCAGCTCGCGCTCGATCTCGTCGCCGACCAGATCCGGGCGTTCGTGGACGATCCAGTGCGTCGCCTGCGGCACCAGGACGATCCGCAGATGCGGGACGAAGGCCTGCAGGCCATCGATCAGAGTCGGCGGCAAGGCGACGTCTTCCTCGGCCCAGATGACAAGCGTCGGCACATGGACCGTCACCGACTCGGGGGCAAAGGAGATCTTCAGAACCGCAGCGTCGGGTCCGGCCGGCGGCCGCAGCGGCGAAGCACGGTAGTAGTTGCAGCCGCCGGTCAGGCCGGCCTGCCAGACGGCTCGATAGCGGTCGCGCACCGCCTCGGTCAGCCAGCCGCCGCCGGGCTTCGCGGGATCGGCCGCCCCCATGGCGGTGAAGAACGGCCATAGCCTGGCGAAGTCGTTCTCGGCCAGCAGGGCTTCGGCGTCGGGCCGACAGAGGAAGTTCATGTAGGCGCTGGCGGCCTGCTGCGCCGGGCTCGTTTGCAGCTCGCGCAGGAACGTCGCCGGGTGCGGCGAGTTGATGATGACGAGACGAGCGAGCGCCTCCGGCCGCTGGACGGCGAAGTTCCACGCCACCGCGCCACCCCAGTCGTGGGCGACGAGCGCCTCGATCTTGCCGCCGAGCGCGTCGACCAGCTGCCCGAGATCGGCGACGAGGTGCTTCGCCCGATAGGCCTCGACCTCCGCCGGCGCCGAAGACTTCTCGAAGCCTCGCAGGTTCGGTGCGACGCATCGATAGCGGTCGCCGAAGCGCTCGAGCAGCTCGTCCCAGACAAAGGCCGCCTCAGGGAAGCCGTGCAGGAAGACGAGCACCGGCCGGCCCTCGTCGCCCGAGGCGCGGCAGCTCAGCTCGATGCCGCCAGGCAGGGTGAGCGAAAAGGTCTGGATCATGGCTGCGTCCGAAGGATACGAAGCGGGGCGGCTATCCGGCGACGTCGGCCGGTGCCTGCTGCGTCGCGTCGACCCAGCCCCTGAGCAGGCGGGCGACGTCGGCCACGCCGTCGCCGCTCAGAGCCGAGAAGGTCGCCAGCCCGATGTCGGCTTGAGGGCTCGTCATCTCTCCCAGCACGGCCTCGGTACGGCCGACCGATGCGAGGAGGTCGCGACGCGACAGCTTGTCGGCCTTGGTGAGCAGCACCAGCAGGCGCACCGCTCCGTTGGCGGTGCGCGGGGCGATGAACTCGAGCAGGCGCCGGTCGATGTCGGTCAGCCCGAGGCGAGCGTCGACCAGCACGACGATCCCGCTCAGGCTGCGCCGCACGGCAAGGTAGTCGGCCATGACCTCCTGCCAGCGGACCTTCGCGCTGCGCGCCACTGCCGCATAGCCATAGCCGGGCAGATCGACGAAGAAGGCATCCGGCGCCAGCTTCGGCCCGAGCTCGAACAGGTTGATGTGCTGCGTGCGCCCCGGCGTGCGCGAGGCGAAGGCCAACCGCTTCTGCTGCGCCAGGGTGTTGATCGCTGTCGACTTGCCGGCATTCGAGCGGCCAACGAAAGCGATCTCGGGGAGCTCGGTGACGGGCACCTCGGCGAGCTTGCTGGCCGTGACCAGAAAGCGCGCTGTGTGCGTCCACGCGAGCGCGCGCCTGGCCTGGCTTTCGTCGTCGTCGGCGGCCGCAGAAGCGGCGGAGAGGCCTCGCGATCGTTCAGTCATGTCTGGCCAAAGGGCTCATTGTAAAATCGTCGGCTTTGGCACTGACACACCGCCTCTCATGAAGAAGACCCCGGCCCGCCTGCTGTCGTGTCTTGCCGTCCTCGCCGCGACGACATCTGCCTACGCGGCCGAAGCGGCACCGCCCGCCAAGGCCGACTTGGCCAAGGGCGAGGCCCTGTCGAACAGCGTCTGCGTCGCCTGCCACACCAACGACGGCACGCGAGGCAGCGCCGCCAACCCCATCCTCCAGGGCCAGCACCCTGACTATCTCGCCAAGCAGTTGGCGGCGTTCAAGGAAGGCAAGCGCCAGAACCCCATCATGAAGGGGATCGCCGCCGCCCTGAGCGAGGCCGACATGAAGAACGTCGCTGCCTTCTACGCCGGCAAGCTGGCCAAGCCCGGATTCGCCAAGAATGCAGCGCTGGCCACGCTGGGCCAACAGATCTACCGCGGCGGCATCGCCGATCGGAGCACTCCAGCGTGCGCGGGCTGCCACAGCCCGAACGGCGCCGGCATTCCGGTGCAGTACCCGCGGCTGGCCGGGCAGCATTCCGACTACGTCGAGGTGCAACTCGTCGCCTTTCGCAGCGGTGCCCGGAACAACAACGCGGCGATGATGGGAGTCGCGGCCAAGCTGAACGACCGCGAGATCAAGGCGCTCGCCGACTACATCGCCGGCCTGCGCTGATCGGCCTCGCCCGCGGCCTTGAGCAGCAGCACGTCGACACCGTAGAGCTTGGCCAGCGCGACGAGCTTGTCGGGCGCGCCGCGGATGCTGAATGCCCTCCCCCAGGCATCGGCGAGGCGCTCGACTTCCAGCAGCACGGCCAGCGCGGCCGAATCGAGGTGCTGCAGCGGTGTGGCATCGACGATGACGTCGCCCTCGCTGCCTTCGCTTTGCAACGTGTGCTTGAGCAGGCGCAGCGTGTCGCAGGCCTCGTGTGCCGTCAGGGTGGCCGGTAGGAGCAGCATGAAACGCCGATCCGCTCAGCTTTTCGAGCCGCGGCTGGCAGCAGCCTTGTTCTTTTCGCCGAGCTTGGCGATCAGCCCGTCGATGCCGTTGGCGCCGATCTCCTGGGCGAAGCTGTTGCGATAGTTCTGCACCAGCCAGACACCGAGGACGTTGACGTCGTAGATCTTCCAGCCCGTGCCCTGCTTCTCGAGGCGATAGTCGAGCTGGATCGGGTCGCCCTTGCCGCGAATCTCGGTGCGCACCACCACCTCCTGATCAGCGGGTGCCGCCCGCATCGGCTTCAGCTCGATGGTCTGCTCCTGGCTCACCTGCGACAGCGCCCCGGAATACGTGCGCACGAGCAGGAGCTTGAACTCCTCCTGCAGGCGCTTCTGCTGCTCGGGCGTGGCCTGGCGCCAGTAGCGGCCAACCGCCGAAGATGTCATGCGCTCGAAGTCGACGTAAGGCAGCACCTTCTGGTCGACGAGGACGATCACCTTGTTCAGGTCACCGGCCTGGATCGACTTGTCGGCCTTCACAGCATCAAGCACGTCGGTCGACACCTCCTTGATCAGGGTCTGCGGCGCCTTCGGCGCCTGCGCAGCGGCGCCGATCGCAGCGAAAGAGAGGGTGGCCGCAGCCAGCCAGCGCGCGGGAATGAACAGTGACATCGTGATTCCTTCTTGGAACGGGATCGGGCGAGGGTGCCCGAACCCGGGAAACCCTTGCCTGGCACGGGGCAAGCCGTGCTTGCTCAACGCGCGACCGGGGCCGCGGGTTCACCGCCGAAACGGCGATTCTCGCTCAGCGCCCGGGCGCTGAGCCGGCAGGCGCCGGTGCCGACGCCGGCGTTGCCTGCGCCGGCGGAGCCAGGTTCGCGGCCGCGGCGCCGGCCGCATCGGAGGCGGCCTCCTCCGGCTCTGCAGGCGTTTCCGGCGGCTCGCCGTTGAAGACCAGGCTGCGCCGCCGTTGCAGATACGCGTCGCGAACGAACGTGTACTTGTCGAGGGCGATGTCGTCGATCACCCTGCTCGCGCCGAGCAGGCTGGCCCGCGTGTTCACGATCTGCAGTACCGTGAGGCCGATCTGGTTTCGGGCGCCGTTGATCAGCACCGGCGGCGTCACCAGCCTGTCGAGCGGCATCGCCGCCGTATCGCGAACCGTCGACGGGCCGAGGATCGGAAGGACGATGTAGGCGCCGGCGCCGACCCCGTAGCGACCGAGCGTCTGGCCGAAGTCTTCGTAGTGATGCTCGAGGCCCATCTCCGAAGCGACGTCGAGGACGCCGAACAGGCCGAAGACCGTGTTGGCACTGACGCGTGTGAGGTCTTCGAAGCCAAGCTCGAACTTGCCCTGGAGGATGTTGTTGACGGCGGACCAGGCATCGGAGAAGTTGCTGAAGAAGTTGCTCACGCCGCGGCGCACCGGCTGCGGCACGACTTTGCTGTAGGTGGTCGCGACCGGCTTGAGGACCGTGCGGTCGACGTCCTCGTTGAAGTTGAAGATCTTCCGGTTCGTCTTCTCCCAGGGGTCGAGCCGCTGGCCCGGGCCGCCTCGGGCGTCACGGATCGTGGTGCAGCCGGCCAGCGCGGCGATACCGACGACCGCCGCGACCAGGCGCAGACCCGAGACCCTCGCCGATTTCATTTCTTGGCTCCACTGACGCCGCTGGCCGGCGCTGCCGTACTTCCGGCGTCGGCCGCCTTGCTGAAGAGGAACTGGCTGATCAGGCTTTCGAGCACCACCGCCGATTGTGTCTGCTTGATCTCGTCGCCGGCAGTGAACGATTTCTCCTCGGCGCCGGGTTCGATGCCGACGTACTGGTCGCCAAGCAGACCCGAGGTGAGGATGCGTGCCGACGAATCGGCAGGAAACTTCACACCCTGCTGGATCTCCATCCGCACCGCGCCCTGGTAGCGCTTGGCATCGAGGCTGATCGATGCCACCCGGCCGACGGTGACGCCGGCGCTGCGAACCGGCGCGCGCACCTTGAGGCCACCGATGTTGTCGAAGTAGGCGACCAGCGAGTAGGTGTCGCCGGTGCTGAAGCTGCCCAGGTTCGCCGCCTTCAGCGCCAGGAAGACGAGGCCGAGGAAGCCGAGCAGAACGAAGATGCCGACGAAGGTCTCGATGCTTTTCTTTGCCATGATCTTCCTAGGGAGTCGAGAACATCAGCGCCGTCAGGACGAAGTCCATCGTCAGGACGCCGAGCGAAGCCACCACCACCGTGCGGGTCGTTCCGTGGGCGACGCCTTCGGGAGTCGCCTTCGCCTCGTAGCCCTGATAGAGCGCGACGAACGTGCAGATGAGGCCGAACACGAAGCTCTTGACGATCCCGTTGCCGACGTCGCGCTTGACGTCGACACCGGCCTGCATGATCGACCAGAAGTTGCCGGCGTCGACGCCGATCAGCAGCACGGCGACGACGTACGCGCCCATGATGCCGACCGCCGAGAACAGGATGGCGAGGATAGGCATCGAGATGATGCCGGCCATGAAGCGCGGCGCGAGCACGCGGCTCTTCGGGTCGATCGCCATCATGTCCATCGCCGCGAGCTGCTCGCCGGCCTTCATCAGGCCGATCTCGGCGGTGAGCGACGTACCGGCGCGGCCCGCGAAGAGCAATGCCGTGACCACCGGGCCGAGCTCGCGCGTGAGCGAGAGGTTGACGATCAGGCCGAGGGATTGCGACGCGCCGTAGGTGACGAGGGCGTAGTACATCTGCAGGGCGAGGACGAAGCCCACCGCGAGCCCCGACGCGAGGATGATCACCAGCGAGAGGTTGCCGATGGCGTGGATCTGGGCGACGATGAGGTAGGGCCGGCGCAGCGCCGCCGGGCAGGCGCGCAGTAGCTCGACGAAAAAGGCAGCGTGGTGGCCGAAGACGCGCAGCAGCTCGATCGTGGCACGGCCCAGGCGCTGGAGAAGCGCCATCACCGGCCGGCCCACCCGGGCACGGGCGTCACGCCCGCACCCCGAAATCTTCCGCCAGCGGCGGCGCCGGATAGTGGAAACGCACCGGGCCGTCGGGCTCGCCGCGAATGAACTGGCGTACCTCCGGATCCTCGGAGTCGGCGAGCTGTTTCGCCGTGCCGTGGGCCACGACCCGGCCCTGCGACGACATCAGGTAGGCGTAGTCGCAGATCGAAAAGCATTCCTCGACGTCGTGCGAGACCAGGATCGACGTCGCTCCCGTGGTGTCGTTGAGCGTGCGAATGAGGTTGGCCGCGACGCCCATCGAGATCGGATCGAGGCCGGCGAACGGCTCGTCGTACATGATGAGCTCCGGGTCGAGCGCGATCGCCCGCGCAAGCGCCACCCGCCTCGCCATGCCGCCCGAGATCTCGGAGATGCGCAAGGCCGCGGCACCGCGCAGGCCGACGGCGTTCAGCTTCATGAGCACGATGTCGCGGATCATCGTTTCCTCGAGGTCGGTGTGCTCGCGCAGCGGAAACGCGACGTTCTCGAACACCGAGAGGTCGGTGAACAGCGCCCCGAACTGGAACAGCATGCCGAGGCGCCGACGCAGCACGAAGAGCTGTTCGGCGTTGCGCGCGTCGACGACCTGGCCGTCGAATCGAACCGTGCCCCGGTCGACCGGATAGACACCGCCGATCAGGCGCAGCAGGGTCGTCTTGCCGCAGCCCGAGCCGCCCAGGATCGCCGTCACCTTGTTTCGGACGAAGGTAAGCGACACGTCGTGCAGGATGGTACGGCTCGGGTCGTAGCCGAAGCTGACGTGATCGATCTCGATCAGCGCGTCGGGGTGCGGGCGATCGGCGTCGTCGCCTGTCGTGGCCGGTGGCGACATGGCCTCAGCGGCTCCGACTCATCCGACAGCCGTTCATCGCGGCAGCACACTCGTTCCCATGAGGAACTCGTCGACGGCGCGCGCCGCCTGGCGGCCTTCGCGAATGGCCCAGACCACCAGCGACTGGCCACGCCGCATGTCGCCGGCCGCGAACACCTTGGCCACGTTCGTCGCATAGCCGCCGAACGCATCCACCGTCGCTTTCGCGTTGCCGCGGGCATCGCGGCCGACGCCGAAGCCGTCGAGGATGCTCGGCAGCGGGCTCACGAAGCCCATCGCCAGGAGGACGAGGCCGGCCGGGATGATCTGTTCGGTGCCCGGCACCTCGACCATCTTGCCGCCCTGCCAGTCGACCCGGACCGACTTCAGCGCCGTGACCCGGCCGCCTTCTCCGATGAACTCCTTGGTCGCGATCGCGAACTCGCGGTCGCAGCCTTCCTCGTGGCTCGAGGAGGTGCGCAGCTTGGTCGGCCAGTACGGCCAGACCAGCGGCTTGTTCTCGTGATCGGGCGGCATCGGCATCAGTTCGAACTGCGTCACGCTCCTGGCGCCATGCCGGTTGCTGGTGCCGACGCAGTCGCTGCCGGTATCGCCGCCGCCGATCACGACGACGTCCTTGTCGTCGGCACGAATCTGCTGCGCGGCCTCGCCGCCGGCGTTGACCTTGTTCTGCGGCGGCAGGAACTCCATCGCGAAATGGATGCCCTGAAGATCGCGCCCCGGCACCGGCAGGTCGCGCGAGCGTTCAGCCCCGCCTGCCAGCACGACCGCATCGAAATCAGCGAGCAGCGTCTCGGGCGCGATGCGCTCATGCGACCAGTTGGTCACCTTGTCGGCGGGGTCGAGATCGCCGATAAGGACGCCGCAGCGAAAGACGACACCTTCTGCCTGCATCTGCTCGACGCGCCGGTCGATGTGCGACTTCTCCATCTTGAAGTCGGGGATGCCGTAGCGGAGCAGGCCGCCGACGGCGTCGTTTTTCTCGAACACGGTCACGGCGTGGCCGGCCCGCGCCAGTTGCTGCGCGGCGGCCAGCCCGGCCGGGCCGGAGCCGACCACTGCGACCGTCTTGCCCGATGCCCGGGCGGCCGGCTTGGCGACCACCCAGCCCTCGGCCCAGGCACGGTCGATGATCGCGTGCTCGATCGACTTGATGCCGACCGGGTCGTCCTTGATGTTGAGCGTGCACGCTTCCTCGCAAGGCGCCGGGCAGATGCGGCCGGTGAACTCGGGAAAGTTGTTGGTCGAATCGAGCACGTCGAACGCGGTCTTCCAGTCGGCCCGGTAGACCAGGTCGTTGAAGTCGGGAATGATGTTGTTGACCGGGCAGCCGCCGCTGCAGAACGGCGTGCCGCAGTCCATGCAGCGCGCGCTCTGGATCTTGGCCTCGTCTTCCTTCAGCGTGTAGACGAATTCGCGGAAGTTCTTGACCCGCTTCTTGACCGGGTCGTAGAGCTCGGCCACGCGCTCGTAGTCCATGAAACCGGTCACGTTGCCCATTGCGGCCCTTCCCTCGTCATCTCTTCGCTCGGCCTATTTCGGCACGCTGAGTTTGACCGGCTTGCCGCCGCCGCGGGCCTTCGCGATCACGTCTTCGGCCGCCGTGCCAGCACGGATCTCGCCGAGTGCGGTCATCGCCTTCAGGCTGATCTCGGAAAGCGCCCGCTTGTACTCGTTCGGGAAGACCTTGACGAAGCGCGCGCGCGCCTCGGCCCAGTGGTCGAGGATATGGCGCGCACGCAGGCTGCCCGTCCACTTGTGGTGGTCTGCGACGAGGCCCTTCAGGAGCGCCTCGTCGGCCTGGCCCTGGTGCCAGGCGCCGCGCTCGAGCGTCGTTTCCTGCTCCGCCGCGGCGACCACCTGGCCGAGCGAGACCATGGACGTGTTGCAGCGCGAAGCGAAGTCACCGTCTTCGTCGTACACGTAGGCCATGCCGCCGCTCATGCCGGCGGCGAAGTTGCGCCCGGTCTTGCCGAGCACGACCACCGTGCCACCGGTCATGTATTCGCAGCCATGGTCGCCGGTGCCCTCGACGACGGCCGTGGCACCCGAAAGACGAACCGCAAAGCGCTCACCGGCGACACCGCGGAAGAAAGCCTCGCCGCTGGTCGCGCCGTAAAGCACCGTGTTGCCGACGATGATGTTGTCGGTGGCCTCGCCACGGAATTCGATGCTCGGGCGAATCGCCAGCCGGCCACCGGATAGGCCCTTGCCGGTGTAGTCGTTGGCGTCGCCGATGAGGTAGATGGTGATGCCCTTGGCGAGGAAGGCGCCGAAGCTTTGCCCGCCGGTGCCTTCCATCTGGATGAAGATCGTGTTGTCGGCCAGGCCCTGCGGGTGGCGGCGCACGAGCTCGCCGGAGAGCATGGCGCCAACCGTACGGTTGACGTTCCTCACTTCCTCGATCAGCTGGATCTTCTCGCCACGCTCGAGCGCCGGAGCGCACTTCTCGATCAGACGCACGTCGAGCGCCCTGGCCAGGCCGTGGTCCTGCGCCTCGACGTGACGCCGGGCGACGTCGGCCGGCGCCGCCGGCGCGTGCAGGACGCGACCGAAGTCGAGTCCGCGCGCCTTCCAGTGCTCGACGCCTTTTCGCGTGTCGAGCAGGTCGACGCGCCCGACGAGCTCGTCGAACGTGCGCACGCCGAGCTGGGCCATGATCCGGCGCGCTTCCTCGGCGACGAAGAAGAAGTAGTTGACGACGTGCTCGGGCCGGCCCTGGAACTTGGCCCGCAGCACCGGGTCCTGCGTCGCCACGCCGACCGGGCAGGTGTTGAGGTGGCACTTCCTCATCATGATGCAGCCCTCGGCGACGAGCGGCGCCGTCGCAAAGCCGAACTCGTCGGCGCCGAGCAGGGCGCCGATGACGACGTCGCGCCCTGTCTTCATCTGGCCGTCGGCCTGCACGCGAATGCGCCCGCGCAGGCGGTTCAGCACCAGCGTCTGCTGCGTCTCGGCCAGACCGAGCTCCCACGGCGTGCCGGCATGCTTGATCGAGCTCCACGGCGACGCGCCGGTGCCGCCGTCGTGGCCGGCGATGACGACGTGGTCGGCCTTGGCCTTGGCGACGCCGGCGGCGATCGTGCCGACGCCGATCTCCGAGACCAGCTTGACGCTGATGCTGGCACGCGAATTGGCGTTCTTCAGGTCGTGGATCAGCTGCGCCAGGTCCTCGATCGAGTAGATGTCGTGGTGCGGCGGCGGCGAGATCAGGCCGACCCCGGGCACCGAGTAGCGGAGCTTGCCGATGTACTCGCTCACCTTGCCGCCCGGAAGCTGCCCGCCCTCGCCCGGCTTGGCGCCCTGCGCCATCTTGATCTGCAGCTGATCGGCCGAGGCGAGGTATTCCGCGGTGACGCCGAAGCGACCCGAGGCCACCTGCTTGATCTTCGAGCGCAGCGAGTCACCCGCCTTGAGCGGGAAATCGACGACGATGTCGCCCTTGCCGATGATCTCGCTGAAGTGCGTGCCTTCGGCGATCGTCGCGCCCTTCATCTCCTCGCGGTAGCGCGCCGGATCCTCGCCGCCTTCTCCGGTGTTCGACTTGCCGCCGATCCGGTTCATGGCGACGGCCAGTGTCGCGTGCGCCTCGGTCGAGATCGAACCGAGCGACATCGCACCGGTTGAAAAGCGCCTGACGATGGCCGCCGCCGGCTCGACCTCCTCGATCGGAATCGACTTCGCCGGATCGACGACGAACTCGAACAGTCCGCGCAAGGTCATCAAGCGCGCCGACTGATCGTTGATCAGGCGGGCGAACTCCTCGTAGGTCTCGGCGCGGTTGGCACGGACACCGTGCTGCAGCTTGGCGATCGCGTCCGGCGTCCACATGTGCTCTTCTCCGCGCACGCGCCAGGCATATTCGCCGCCGGCGTCGAGCATGGTCTCGAGAACCGGGTCGTCGCCGAAGGCGGCGCGGTGCATCCGGATGGCCTCTTCGGCCACCTGGAAGATGCCGATGCCGCCGACCTGGCTGGAGGTACCGCGGAAGTACTTGTCGACCAGGGCGCGCTCGAGGCCGATCGCCTCGAACAGCTGCGCGCCGCAGTACGACATGTAGGTCGACACGCCCATCTTCGACATGATCTTCGACAAGCCCTTGCCAATTGCCTTGATGTAGTTGGCGATGGCTTTCTCGGCGGCGAGGTTGTTCGGCAGATCATCGTGCAACGCGGCCAGCGTCTCGAGCGCGAGGTAGGGATGGATGGCTTCGGCACCATAGCCCGCCAGCACCGCGAAGTGGTGCACCTCGCGGGCCGAGCCGGTCTCGACGACGAGGCCCGCCGTCGTGCGCAACCCGTCGCTGACCAGATGCTGATGCACGGCCGAGAGCGCGAGCGCCGCCGGCAGCGCGACGTGGTCGCGGTCGAGCCGGCGGTCGCTGATGATGAGGATGTTGTGGCCGCTGCGGATCGCGTCGACGCTCTCCGCGCACAGCGAGGCGAGCTTGGCCTCCACGCCTTCGTTGCCCCAGACCAGCGGGTAGGTGATGTCGAGCTCGTAGCTCTTGAACTTGGCACCCGTCGGCTTCTCGATCGAGCGCAGCCGGGCCATGGCAGTCGCGTCGAGGATCGGCTGCGCGACCTCGAGGCGCATCGGCGGGTTCACGGCGTTGATGTCGAGCAGGTTCGGCCGCGGGCCGATGAACGACACCAGCGACATGACGATCGCCTCGCGGATCGGATCGATCGGCGGGTTCGTCACCTGGGCGAACAACTGCTTGAAGTAGCTGTAGAGCGGCTTGTTCTTGTCGGAGAGCACGGCGAGCGGCGAGTCGTTGCCCATCGAGCCGATGCCTTCTTCGCCGGCCTGGGCCATCGGGCTCATCACGAACTTGATGTCTTCCTGGGTGTAGCCGAAGGCCTGCTGGCGGTCGAGCAGCGTCTCGGCGAAGTCGGCGGTTGTCGGCGACGCCGGCAGGTCTTCCAGCTTGATGCGCACGCCGTCGACCCATTGCCGATACGGCCGGGCAGACGCGAACTGGTTCTTCAGCTCTTCGTCGTCGACGATGCGGCCCTGCTCGAAGTCGATCAGGAACATCTTGCCCGGCTGCAGGCGCCACTTCTTGACGATGCGATTCTCGGGAATCGGCAGCACGCCCGACTCCGAGGCCATGACGACGAGGCCGTCGTCAGTGACGCAGTAGCGCGCCGGCCTGAGGCCGTTGCGGTCGAGGGTGGCGCCGATCTGCCGGCCGTCGGTGAAGACCATCGCGGCCGGGCCGTCCCACGGCTCCATCATGGCTGCGTGGTATTCGTAGAAGGCGCGTCGCCGCGGCTCCATCTCCGGGTGCTGCTCCCAGGCCTCCGGAATCATCATCATCACCGCATGGGCGAGCGAATAGCCGCTCATCGTCAGCAGCTCGAGCGCGTTGTCGAAGGTGGCGGTGTCGCTCTGGCCCTCGAACGTGATTGGATAGAGCTTCCTCAGGTCGTCGCCCAGCACGGGCGACTTCATGACGCCTTCGCGCGCGCGCATCCAGTTGAAGTTGCCCTTGATGGTGTTGATCTCGCCGTTGTGCGCGACCATGCGGTACGGATGCGCCAGCGACCACTCGGGGAAGGTGTTGGTCGAGAAGCGCTGGTGCACGAGCGCGAGCGCCGAGACGAGGCGCGGATCCTGCAGGTCGTGGTAATACTTGCCGACCTGGCCGGCGAGGAGCAGGCCCTTGTAGATCACCGTCCGGCAGCTCATGCTGGGCACGTAGTACTCGCGGCTGTGCGTGAGCTTGAGCGCCTGGATGGCACGCGACGCCGTCTTGCGGATGACATAGAGCTTGCGCTCGAGCGCGTCCGGCACGATCACGTCGGGACCGCGGCCGATGAAGATCTGGCGCAGCACGGGCTCCTTGGCGCGCACCGTCGGCGACATCGGCAGCTCGGCGTCGACGGGCACGTCGCGCCAGCCGAGAACCACCTGGCCCTCGCCCTTGACGGCCCGCTCGAGCTCCTGCGTGCAGGCCAGCCGAGACGCGTGCTCCTTCGGCAGGAAGACCATGCCGACCCCGTACTCTCCCGGCGAAGGCAGCGACACGCCCTGGCGCGCCATCTCGGCGCGATAGAACTCGTCGGGGATCTGGATCAGGATGCCGGCGCCGTCGCCCATCAGTGGATCGGCACCGACCGCGCCCCGGTGGTCGAGGTTCTGCAGGATCTTCAGGCCCTGCTCGACGATGCCATGCGACTTGTGTCCGGCGATATGGGCAACGAAGCCGACGCCGCAGGCGTCGTGCTCGTGGGCAGGCTGATAGAGGCCCTGTCCGGCCGCGTCGGCAATCTCTTGCATGCGGCGGCCGTCGTCGAGGCGAATCAGCCCGTGGTCGGTTTCGCTCATGAGAGGCAACTTCGGGCGGCGGAAAGCGAAGAATACCGCAGCGCAGCAATCCTTCGCCGAGCCACGAACGCCTGCTCAGTAGCCGCGACCCGAGATTCGCGCGCCACGGTTGATCGGCGCGAAATGGACCTCGACCGTCATCTGGCTCTTGACCGGCGTACCGAGCACGAAGCCGGGGGAAAACGTGGCTCGGGAAAAGGCGTCGATCGCTGCCTGCTCGAAAAGCCCCTTCGGAAAGGCGCGCACGACGGCCACGTTGTCGACCGTGCCGTGCTCGTTGATCAGCAGGCGGATGACGACGCTGCCCTCCTGGAGCTGCGCGGTTTCCGGATAGACCGGTTCGATATCGCCCAGCGGACGCGGCCCGGGATCGAGTCGGGCGCCTAGCAGGTAATCCGGCGCCGCCGGAAGCGACGGCGTCGCAGCCGCGGCGCGGGGTGCCGGGGCCGTCTCGGCGGCGGGCGACGGCGGCACCGCGACCGGCTCGGGCGGCGCGGTGGCGTGCAACAGAGCGGCCGACGCTGCCGGCGAAGGCTCCCTGGCCCCCTTATCCGGTCGCTTGTTCGCGCGCTCCGCTGCCGGTGGACGGCTCGACGGTTCGGCAACGGCGGCCGCGAGCGGCGGTGGCTCCGCGGCGGGCAGAGGCAGGGGCGCCGGCGTGGCCGCAGGCGTCGGCAGCTCAGCCTGAGGAGGGGTCGACGGCGGGGCAGGCGGCCGCCCGATGGCAGCCGTGACCACCGCCCGGACCTGCATCACGGGCGCGGCGGCGACCAGCTCGCCGCTCCTCGATGGAGCGGGTCGATAGAGGAGGACCAGCGCATGGGCAGCGACGACGATCGCCACCGCCGCACCCAGACGCGGCATTCGTGAAAACGTCGGGCCGGCCATTGCAGCCGGCCTGACGAAGGCCATCGTCACCGCATGCAGCCGCGCTGACTCACTGCACGATCTCGCGCCAGCTGATGCGTCGACCCGAAGGAGGCTGCGGCAGCACCGGCGGCGTCGGCGTGAAGTAGCCGGTATCGCCCGTGCGCACACCCGCCACAAAGCGGCCGTTGTTCTGCCCCGGCGGCGGTGGCAGCCGGTAGATGTTGAAGCCGACGATCAGCGAGTCCGACAGGTACTGCGACACGATGTGTGCCGAGTTCGGGTCGTTCGGATCGCTCAATGCCGCGCCGGTCAGCGCCTGTCCGGTCTTGAAGTCGAAGTAGTTGAACCAGCTGTGGCCACCGATCGCGCAGGCCACCGGCTCCGGAACGTTGCTGCCCACGATCAGCGTGCCGAGAACCAGCTTCATTTCGACGTTGACGCGCTCGCCCGCTTCGGCCAGGTCGACGACCCAGCCGTCGGTCCGGGCACAGGCCGCGACGGTGCCCGAGCAGGCGACGGTTCGCACCGCCGCCGCGCCCGTGCCGACCTGCGTCATCGTCAGCGGCGCCAGCCATTGACGCAGCGGATCCGCATAGACCGGCCCGGCGGTCAGCGGATCGCTGATGCCGTAGATCGACTGCGTCTGCACGTCGGAGATGTCGGTCGCCCCGAGCAGCTTGCCGGTACCGACGAAGATCATCGGCTTGCCGTTGAGCTCGGCGAGCTCGGGCCGCGTCGTGATCGGTTGCGGCGCGTTGCCCGAATCTGCCGCCGTGCCGATGAGCTGTGCCGATGGCGTCGGGCTGAACTCGAAGCGCCAGATCTGGCCCAGCACGTCGCCACCGTAGGCGCGCAGCGTCATGTTGTTGACGATGACGTTGTCGACGTAGTTGTTGATCTGCGCCAGGCCGCTCGGCGTCGCGGCCGTGCCGCCCGTGGTGGCGATCTTGTAGACGATCTGGCCGGTCGTGGCATCGACGACGTAGAGGAAACCGACACCGTCGTAGCCGTTGCTGGCGCCGTTCACGTTGTTGTAGCCCGAGGCGAACATGACGACCCACTTGCCGTCGGGTGTGCCGTCGGGGATCTTCGTGATGACCGGCTTGCCGAAGGTCAGGCCCAGGTTGCAGTCGGACGTGTTGCCGACCGCCGCCGCAGACGTCGCCGGACAGACCGCCGGATTGGCCTTGAACTCCCACAGCACCTTCGGCGGCAGCGCCGTCGGGTCGGTCACGTCGACGGCGAAGTAGCCCTTGCCGCCGGCATTGAGTCCGTTGACGAGCACCGTGGACCACGCTCCGCCGGCGTAGACGTCGCCGATCACGGGCGCGCCGTCGACATAGAACTGGTGGTTGTTCGCGTAGTCGGCATCGGCCAGCTTGTAGAGGTTGGGCAGGACCGCCGTCGGGATGATGGCCCAGTTCTCCTTGCCGCGATCCGGGTCGGTCGCGGTCGCGCCGGCGTAGAAGGCGTGAAGCATGCCGTCGTTCGCGCCGGTGTAGACCATCGGCACGCGCCCCAGGTTGTTGAGCTTGAACGTGTCGTAGCCCGGGTCCTGGTAGGACGCGAAAGGCGCCTTCACGTAGACCGGCTGCGAGCCGACGATGTCGCCGAGCACCGCGGTGCGCGTCCTGAACAGCTTCGTCAGCGAGTTCGACACGAAGCCCTCGTTGGCGCGCTGTCCGCGCAGGTAGTTGACGAGCTTGAAGCCGTTCGGGTTCTCGACCGCGGCACGCTGGTTCACCGTTGCGGCCGTGCCGTCGGTCATGCCCGGGTACTGGCTCAGGAGCTGCACGTTGACCGTGCCGAAGAAGCCCTGCTCGGCCCCGTTCAGCGCCGTGCTCGGGGCTCCCGCGGGGACGCCGGCGACGCACGTGTCGGTGTTCCAGGTGAACTCGACGAGGTTGTTCAAGACCGCCGGATGGATGAGGTAGATGTTGCGGTCGTCGCAGGCGTTGGCCGTGCGTGCATTGAGAAGCGTCTGGGCCGACCACAGCCGGGGCGTGATGAGCGCGCCGGTGCCGAGATCGACCTCGAAGCCTTCCAGGTCGCCCTGCCAGGAGCCGGTCTGGTAGCTCGAGGTGTAGACGAAGTTGTTGCCGGCCACGGGCTCCAGCGTGGAAGCACCGTCGCCGGAGCCCGACGCCACCCGCGCACCGATGCCCGCCAGCGCGTCGCCCAGCCCCTGGATGACCGAGGTCGGGTCCTTGGCGCTGAAGTACGTGCCCCGACCGTTGACGGCGGTGTGCCAGAAGTCGTCGATCGACTTCGGGTTGTCGTACATCGGACAGCTCGTGTACGGCCCGCCGGCGACGCAGTTCGCCGGATTGATGGCCGGATCCGGCCAAACCGGCCAGCCCTTCAGGCCCGTGCGGATGTCGGCAAAGTCACCGGTCGTCACTGCGGTGCTGCGGTAGTCGGGTCGATAGTTCAGCGTGCCCGAGACGCCCAGGCCGACGACGAAGGTCGTCATGTGGATGTGCGGCGCGTTGTCGTCTTCCGGGCCGGAGTTGATCGCCGGCACGTTGTTCAGCCACGTCGGGCCCGTGCGCAGCGGCGTCTTGTAGTAGTACTGGGCCACGTCGGCGAGCGAGTTCTCGCTGCCGTTGGCACCGGCGACGGAGGTCACGCAAGGCCAGACCGTGCATGGCAGCGGCGGCACCGGCTGGGCGACGAACGATTGCATCGTCGGATAGCAGACCGCATCGACCGGGGTCGTGGCTCCGGTGGTCGTCGTCGTGACGCCGGGGCCGGCGGGGACGGCGCCGCTATAAGGCGTCGTCGTCACCGAGGTCGTGGTCGCGACGAAATAGTTGTAGCCGCTCCCCACGGAAGGCGTGCAGGTCGTTATCACGCCGGCACCGTCGGTGCCCGCGGCGCACATCGAATCGGGAACGTTCGACACCAGCGGCCGCGAACTGCAGGCCGTCTGCACGAAGGCCGGGCCCGCGCCGACACCGGCGGTGCAGGAAGCCGCGTCGGTGTAGCCGGTGAGCGGCACGTTGTTGCAGGCCGTCGTCGTGTCGAACGGCGAGATGGCGAGCGACTGGCCAACGGTGCACGAAGCGACGGGCAAGGCGGTGGCCGCGGCCGTCGTCGTGCAACTGACGGTCTTGTAGCCATTGCCGAGAATGGGCAGCTGGTTGGAGCAAGACGAGCCGACGACTGGCACCTGACCCGAATCGCTGTAGACGCAGGTCGTGGTCGTCTCGGTGCCGTCGGTGACGGACCCCGGGGTGCACGACGAGACGGGCGTGTTGGCGTAGTTGGTCGCTCCGGGATTCGCGCAGGTCGTCACGTAGAAATTCGGACCCGGTCCGGTACCGGCCGAGCAGGTCGGCACGCCCGTGGCCGCGGCGTAAGGTCCGGCCGGGCTCGTCGTGCAGACCGTATGGAAGAAGTTCGGCGACGAGCCGCTACCGGCCGTGCAGGTCGAGGGGTCGACCGCTACCGGGCCGCTGATCAGGGTCGGCCCGCTGCACGTGCGCTCCACCCAGTTGGGGGCGGCCGCCGTTTGCGGCGAGCAGGTGCCGAACGGCACGTACTGGGTCAGGTTGTTCGGACCTGCCGGGTTGCTGCAGGTGATCGTCTGGAAGTTCGGCGGCCCCGTGTTGGTCGTGCCGAGCACGCACGACGCGACGGCCTGCGACGTGCTCGTCGGCCCGCACACGGTCACGATGTACGTTGGCGGCGGCCCGACGGTCGGGCCTGCGCAGGCGCCCACGGGCACCGCGCCGAGATCGATCTCCTGGCAGGTGGTGACAATGAAGTTCGGACCCGCCCCCACCGTCGTGCCGATGGGCGTGCAGGTCGCGGGGTCGACCACCGTCGGCGGCATCAGGTTGGCGCTGGTGCAGTCCACCTTGAGGTAAGGCGCCGACGTGCCGGGATTCGGCGTGCACGACGCCGGGGGCGAATAGGTCGTCGCGTTGTTGGCACCCGCCGGATTGGTGCAAATCG
Organism: Burkholderiales bacterium; assembly: GCA_038225015.1. GTDB lineage: Bacteria > Pseudomonadota > Gammaproteobacteria > Burkholderiales > Burkholderiaceae_C > Schlegelella_A. The sequence goes on along the minus strand of JBBRFB010000015.1, from coordinate 18,469 downwards.
AGGTGATGTAGTTCGGCGAGCCGCTCGACGAAGTACCGGGCGCGCACGAGGCCACGAAGGCGGTCGCGTTGTTGGCGCCGGGAACGTACGTGCATGCGGTCTCGTACCAGTTGGGCGAGGAGCCGTAGCCCGCGGTGCACGTCGCGGCGAAGGCGGCTGTGGCGAACGGGCCCGCGGCGACCCGCGTGCAGGTGGTGACGAGGTAGTTTGGCGAACCCGTGGTGCCGGCGGAGCAGGTCGACGCGTCGACAACTGTCGACGGTGTGATCGTCGCCTTTGTGCATGTTATCTTGGTGTACGGGGAAACGATGCCCGGGTTGCTCACGCACGGCGCCGAGAAGGCGGTCGTGTCCGTGGGCTTCGAGCAGGTCGTCGCGATGTAGTTGGGCGCGCCGCTCGACGTCGTGCCGACCGTGCAGGCGGGCGAGTTCGTCGCAACCTGGTTGTTCGGGCCCGCGGGATTGCTGCAGGTCGTAGTGATCCAGTTCGGCGCACCGGTCGACGTCGTGCCGAGGGTGCACGACGACACCGGCAGGTTGGCCACGTTGTTGGCGGCCGGCCTGCTGCAGATGGTGTTGAAGAAAGTGGGGCCCGCGCCCTGGGTCGTGCCGACCGTGCAGGTGCCGTTGAAAGGCGCGTCGGCCGAGGTGGTGACGAGGTTGCAGGTCGTGACGACCCAGTTCGGCGCGCCGCTGTTGGTGGTGCCGGGCGTGCACGACGTGACGGCGGTCGTGGCCTGGGTCTGCGGGCCGGCTGTGCAGTCGGTCCGCACGTAACCGGGGCCCGCGCCGACGCCGGGGGCGCAGGTCGAAGGATCGACGAAGGCCGGCCCGAACACCTCGGTGATCCGGCATTCGATCGACCCGGCCGCTACGCAGGCTCCCGATACCGCCGTGCCATGCTCGGCCGCCGTGTCGTAGGCGATGACCTGGTACTGGTGCTTGCTCGTCTGCACCTTGCTCTGCTGGTACTGCGTCTGCATCCGGCTGTACTGCGTCGTCGTCGTCGCGAACTGCTGCGTCGCCGTCTGCCACTGCTCGGTGTGCTGGGTCGTCTGCTCGACCAGCTTGCTCGTCTGGAACGACTGCTGAGTAACCTGCTGCGTCTGGAGCTGGAACTGCTGCGTCACCTTGGTCGTCTGGTCCTGCGACTTCCAGACCTGGTACTGGCGCTCGATGTACTGGTCGGTCGTGACGACGAACTGCTTCGTGACCTGCGTCGTCTGATCGACAGACTTGACCGTCTGCGTGGTCGTGGCGACGTTCTGCACCTTCGACTCGAGGTACTGGAGCGTGCGCTGGGTGGTGCGCGTCGAGTCCATCTGGATCTGCGAGGTCGCCTGCGTTGTCTGCGCGGTCGACTTCAGCTGGCCAGCGATGGCGCAGGTGCCTTCGCTGTAGGCATTCGACTTGGTTGTCGACGTCTGGATCGACGACGCGACGCCGTCCCAGATGGGCCGGGGGCAGAACGGATCGTTGAGGAAGCAGCCCGTCCCCATGACGGTGAAGGGATCGCCGTCTTGCTGGCCGACCAGGGTGGTGCCGTCGAGAGCCAGCCCACCGCCGTACAGGCCGGCGCCGGTGGGCGTCTCGGTCTGCGCGTTCCAGTAGCCGTCGGTGGTCATGATCGTGAAGTTCTGCTGACACGAGTACTGCACCGGATCGCCGGCCATGCCGTTGTTGATGCTGTCCTGCTTGCCGGCATAGTGGCGACCGACCCGGGCCAGCCCCTCGCGCGCTGGAGAAGCGCCACCGGGCGACTGCGAGAAGAGCTTGCGAAACCAGGCGTCGCGCTGAGTCGAGTCGAAGTCGTTGATCGCGAGGTAGCGTGCCTGATCGATCGCCGCGTCCGTCGGCGCCGCCTTCGGCGACACGGTGATGAAGCCGACGCGGAAGCTGTCGGTCAGCGGCGTGAAGGCCAGGCTCGCCGCGCTCTTGATGAGGCTCAGGCGCGTGCGGTAGAAGGAGTACCAGATGGCGAAGTTCTGGCGCTCGTCGGTAGCGCCAGGGCCGGAGGTGGCGCTGACGGTGACACGCGTCCACGTACCGCCGCCGGTCGCTGCCTGCGTCACTGTCCCGAGGTAGGGGTCGGTACAGGGTGCGGTGGCGTAGCCGAGCACCTGTGCGCCGGTGTAGAGGTAGTAGTAGGCCGCTTGCGGCGTATCCGGGAATGGCGAGACCTGGTCCAGCGTGAACTGGTCATAGGCGACGAACGAACTGCTCAGGTCGGTCGACGACAGCTCGGTCGCTGTCGGCGCCGGGTAGTAGCTGACGAAGCCGGCATACGGGGCGGCGGTGAAGCTGGGAACCGCGAAGAAGGCGCCGGTATACGTCTTCGGCGGGGTGTAGGCCTGCGCCGGGTTGTAGTAGAGAGCGTTGCACTGCCAGCTCTTGTAGCCGACGCTGGTCGGGCCGGTCTGGGTCTCGACCTCGTCGGGCATGTGCGTGCGGCCCATCGAGCCCGACGCGTCCATGAGAAGCATGATGTTCGGCTTCACCTGCGCCGGCGTCGTGCTGATGATCGGCGTGCTCGAGATGTCGGTCTGCGCGGCGAACGCGGGCGACGTGCCGATGAGCGCGATCGTCGACGCGAGGAAGCGCCACACGAGGTGGCTCGGCCCGGAGGTGAAGATGGCGTGCTTCATGATTTTTTCTCGTACAGCTGTTCTGACGGGGTCACTGGATCAGCACCTGGGTGAAGCTGACCGTGTTGCGCGGACCGTCGACGCGAGTCGTTATCCGGAAAAATGGGCTGGGTATCGGCGTCGCCGGAACGTTCCCGTAGTTGCCACCGCCGTGCGATGCGCCGGTGTTGTTCGCGACCGAATCCGAGCACTTCTGCGCCGGGTCGACCGGGCTCATGTCCGCGGTCTCGCACAGGCGATGAATGATGTAGCGCGCGCCGTTGCCCGTCTGCGCCTGGTCGGCGTTGGCCACCTTGGTGCCGACGGTCCAGTCGTACGTCATCGGATCGAAGGCAGGGTCCCACGTCGAGTGGTATCCCGCCGCGAGAACGTCGGAGTCCTCGAGCGGACCATTGCTGATGACCCAGAGACGCGCTTCCTCCACGCCGCGATCGGCGACGGAGGTGGCGTTTTCCTTGAACGCAAGGTTTCCGGCGATCGAGTTCCCGACGCCCATCTGCCGCAGCAGGGCCAGACCGGCGAGAGACATCACGATCAGGACGATCAGCGCCACGAACAGCACGATGCCGCGTTGCCCGCCGGCGGCCGGACCGTGCACGGTCCTTGAATGACTCGATCTCATGGGAGGGTGCCCCATAGCATGTTCCTGAGGGGGATCACGCGCTCGTAGACGCGGTAGCGGTAGTAGCGCCAGTTGTTCGGGTCGGCGTTCGCCGGCCCGAACGCATCGGGCGTGCCGTCGACGTTGGTCATGAGGAAGGTGCCACCCGCCCACGTCGGAGCCGCCGCCGTCAAGGGTGCCGCCACGCTCGCCGCGGGGTCGCCGTTGCGTTCGAACTGCTGGCCACGAACGAGAACGGCGACACGGATCGCCAGCACCGTCGTCCAGTCGGCGGGCGCGACGTTGGTCCACTCGGCGTCTTCGATCCGGCCGTTGGCAACCGGCCCGTCGACACCGTACTGGGCCTTCAGATTGATGATCCCGTCGGCCAATTGAAACGGCGCGGCGCCGCCGATGGCATCGGTGCGCTCGAGCCGGCGGGAATTCGCGATGGCCCAGGTGTTCACCCGGGGCTGCGGCCCGAGGTCGTACATGGTGCCCGTGGTGAAGGTGGCTCCTGTGCCGGCCGCCAGGTTGTAGCGTGGCACGCCACTGGCGGCGCTGGCGGCGTAGAAGCTGACGTAGTTCAGCGCCGTGTGGCCGACGGTGAGGCCATCGGGATCGTCGGTGTCGGTGATCTCCACCAGCTGGCAGGTGGCCGAGGCCGACGAGGCAGGAATCGCGTTGCCGGCGACGATCGCCAGGTCGCCCGCCTTGAAGCCGTTGCGTCGCACGAGCCGCTTCGTGCTCGCCGTCGCACTGTTGAACGTTTCGTTGGTCGCGAAGAAAGACGAATTGCCGTAGACGACGGTGATGCTGTCGGGGGCGCCGCCGGCGCTGGCAGCGATATCGACCGGCCGCATCCGGAACTGAAAGGCACGCGCCAGGGCCGCGTCGTCTGCGGTGACCGTGCAGCCCATGACCGCGGAAGCGGCTTGCGAAAACCCGAGTCCGGCGAGCTTCATGTCTCGCTCGATGTTGAAAAGAGCCAGGGTGCCCGCGATCTGTGCATCGCCCCCCGACGCCGTCGCCTGGGTGTGCTTGCTCCACACCGACAGCGTCTGGAACATCGCCAGGATGCCGATGAGGCCGATGGCGACCCCGACGAGGAGCTCGATCAGCGAGAGCCCGAGCTGCGAGCGCCGTGCGGTGCGCGCTTGACGAGGCGCCATCAGTTGCTCCGATTGATGTAAGTCACCAGCGTATTCCTGCGCATCGCGGTGTCGTTTGGCGCCCGCCAGCAGAGCGTGATCTCGACCCGGTTGAACGCGACCGTATTGACCTTGATCTGGATGTTGGCGGCTGTAGCGCCGGGCAGTCCCGGCTGGCCGGGCATGGCGTTCGCAGCCTGATCGATCAGGTTGTTCACGTCGAGGCTCGCGGCGGTCGCCGGGCCGTTGAAGTTGCAGTTGGCGCCGCCGCTCTGATGGTCGAAAGCCATCAGGGTGGCCTGCATCGTCGCGTTCGTGGTGCGGTCGACCTTGAGTGCGATGAGACTGGCGATGGCGTCGGCCACGTTGCTCGCTTCGGTGCGGTACTGGGCGTCGGCCTGGCTGCTGACCGCCGCGCCTCCCATGGCCACCAATCCGAGAATGCCGAGGGCGAAGATCAGCATCGCCACCATGGCCTCGATGAGGAAGACGCCTCGCTGCTGCGTCTTGCGCAGCCGGTTGTGTTCAACACCCACGGCGACTGTCTCCTGCAGCGGCGGCCGGATCACAGACGGCCGCCTGGCCCCCCGGCAGCACGTTGATCTGGCGGCAACGGATCGGCCCGCCGCCGATCGCGCAGACGCCGGCGGTGGGATTCGAAATGTCGATGGTGATCGGAGCGCCGGCCGTGGTGGCGCCGAGCGCGCTGAAAGCGATGGTGCCGTCGAAGCCCGCGGGGCCTGCGCCCGCCACCTGCACCCTCGGTGCGACCGCGCCGGCTTCGCCTTCGCCTGCTTCCTTTGAATCGATCATCTCGAAGACCGGCCCGACCGGGTTGATCACCGCCCGGACGAGCCAGCTCCGGCCATTCACATCGGGAACGGCAGCGTTGGCGGCACCCGCCGCCGACACGGGCGAATTGGTCAACATGAACTCCACCCGCTGGTTGCGCCGGATCGCCTCGGCGCGCGCCAGTTGCACACCGGCGATGTAGTTCGCGGCGGCGCTGGCCACCTTCGAGTTCTGCAGATAGAGCGACATGGCGGGAGCGCCTAGGGTCATGAGGATCGCGGCGATCGACATGGTTATCAGCAACTCGATGATGGTGAAACCACGATGGAAGTCGACTGTCAGCATGATCCATCCTGTTTCAGGACCCAGCCGCAGTTGTTGTTGTTCCAATTCGGGGGAAGGCCAGTGGTGGTGCGCGCGTTGGTCTCGGTGATCTCGTAGATGAACAGGTTCATCGGCCCCTGGCCGGTGGCGCGAATGGTGTAGTTACCCAGAGCCAGCGTCGGACAGGTGAAGAGGAACGGCGCGTTCGGCCCCGCGGCAGGCAGCGCGGCGACCGTTCCGGCCGCGCAGGCGCCCACATACGTTCGGTTGTCCTGGAAGTACTGCTCCATCTTGACGCGCATCGTCGAGAGCACCTGGATGGCCTCGACGATCCGCCCGCGGCGAACGTAGTCGGTATAGTTTGGAATGGCGATGGCGGCCAGGATCGCGATGATCGCGACGACGATCATCAGTTCAATCAGCGTGAAACCTCGACGGAGACGCATAGGGACCTCTGGGTTGCGGTGAAGTGTAGGAAGCGCCGGAACGACGCTACGGGGCGATCCGACGAACGGGTCGGATAACGCCACGAACGGTCCGGCGGGCGACGCGACTGGCAGGATTTCACGCCGGCCGGGACTCCGGGCCGTCCTTGAAACGGGCCAGCGCCCGTCCGACCTGCTCGCTGTCGACCGGACGAACGACGGCCTGGCCAGGCCCGTTCAGGAGCACGAACTGCATGTGGCCGGCGATCGCCTTCTTGTCGGAGCGCATCAGTTCGACGTAACGCGCCAGACCCATCGGCGGAGCGCGTAGAGGCAGGCCGGCGGCACCGACCATCGCGACGATGCGCTCGCCACGGGATCGGTCGATCAGCCCCGAAAGTACCGAAAGCTCGGTGGCGAGCGCCATTCCGCAACCGACCGCTTCGCCATGCAGCCATCGACCGTACCCGGTGCCGGTTTCGATCGCGTGCGCGAAGGTATGACCGAAGTTCAAGGTCGCGCGCACGCCCTGCTCGCGCTCGTCGCTGCGAACGATGTCGGCCTTGATCTCGCACGCTCGTTGCACGGCGCGCACGACCGCTGCCGGATCGCGCGCCAAAAGCCTGGCGAGGTTCAACTCGAGCCAGCCCAGGAACTCATCGTCGGCGATCGCGCCGTACTTGATGACCTCGGCCAGCCCGGCAATCCATTCGCGCTGCGGCAGGCTGTCGAGCGTGCCGGTATCGGCGATGACGCGACACGGCTGATGGAAGGCGCCGATCATGTTCTTGCCGAGCGGGTGATTGATCGCGGTCTTGCCGCCGACCGCCGAATCGACCTGCGCCAGCAGCGTCGTCGGCACCTGCACGTAAGGCACACCGCGCATGTAGCAGGCGGCGGCGAAGCCGGCCATGTCGCCGACGACGCCGCCGCCCAGGGCGTAAAGCGTCGTGCTCCGGTCGCACCGGGCCGCAAGCAGGGCGTCGAAGATGCTTTGCAGCGTCGTCCAGTCCTTGAAGGCTTCGCCGTCAGGGAGCTGCACGACATGCACGTCGCGATACCCCTCGGCGAGGGCGGCGGCCAGGCGGTCGGCATAGAGCGGCCCCACCGTATCGTTGGTCACGATCACGCAGGCGTCGGCGGCGGGCAGCGATGCGTAGCTCTCTGCAGCATCGAACAGGCCGGCGCCGATCCGAATGTCGTAGCTGCGCCGGCCGAGGTCGACGCCGACGACCGCGGCAGCCGTGCTCACGGCTCGCCCCGCCTTGCCTTCGACGACACGGCCGCGTCGATCGCATCGACGATCATCTCCAGCGTTCGCCCTCGCGTCTCCACCACCGCAGTCGCGGCTTCCCGGTAGAGCGGCTCTCGCTCGGCGAAGAGCTCGCGCAGACGTGCTTGCGGGTCGGCGACCTGCAGCAGCGGGCGCTTGGCGTCCCGCCTCATGCGATGAAAGAGCGCTTCGGGCGCCGCGCAAAGGTAGACGCACGCCGTGCGCGTTCGCAGCAGTTCGCGGCTGGAAGGCCGCAGCACGGCACCACCGCCCGTCGCAATGACGGTTTCGTCGCCCTGCACGAGCTCACCGAGGAGCGACGCTTCCGCATCGCGGAAGCGAGGCTCGCCGTCGGTCTCGAAGACCGCGCGCAAAGGCCGGCCGAAACGTTGCTCCAGCACGGCATCGCAGTCGACGAAGCTCATGTCGAGTCTGCGTGCGAGGCGCCGACCGACCGTGGACTTGCCCACGCCGGGCAAGCCGACCAGGCTGATCAGCACGGCGGGTCAGGTCAGTTCGGCGTCGCGCAATCGTTCTTGCCGAACGGGCTGATGACGCCTGCCGGGGGATTGGTGGCGCTCGTGAAGTCGGGCGCCGAACCGCTGACGAAGAAGACCGCCTGGGTCGACGACTCCGTGCCGGAGACGATGGCCTGCGCGACAAGCGCCACCTCGACCCAGGGCGCGTAGCTCTCGGCATACAGGAGCGTGATAGTGGCGCGGCCGTTCGAATCGGTCTTGGCGAGTCCGGAGGCGCCGGCTGTCGGCGTCGTCGCGGTCGTCACGGAGATCACGTTGCCGGGCTGCAGGCGACCATCGCCGTTGAAGTCCTCGCCCGCATCGAGGATGCCGTTGTAGTTGGCATCTTCGTTCTGACAGAAATAGGCGACGTTGTACGACCAAGTCGTGCCCTGGAAGCTCAAATTGCCCTTGCCGTAGCGGAGCGGCAGCACCTTGATGGTCAGGCTGATGTTCGGCACGGCCACGCCGTTCGCATCGGTGACGTAGACGGTCCAGTCCTTCTTGTACGTCTGCTCGTCGAGGTTGCCGATCACGTTGCCGGTGCCGAGCGCGATGAAGAGCGCACTCTGGTTCACCGTGAGCTGGGCGTCGCCGAACACGCCGGGGAAGCCGAGCACGGTCGCCCTGACCTGCACGCCGTTGTTCGCGGTCGTCGAGCCGCCGGCGATGTACTGGACGGTGGCCTGGCCGCTGGCATCGGTGACCGCGGACGCCTGCGACAGGTTGCCGCCGCTCGGGTCGGCGAGCCGGTTGAAGTTGACCGTCGCGCCGGAGACAGGGTTGCCGTTCGCATCGGTCACCGTCGCGCGCAACTGCGCCTGCTGGGCCGTGGCGCCGCCAGGATTGGGCCCGATCGCGGTCGGGGTGACCTGCAGGACGAGCTTGCTCGGCTGCTGGGCGACGAAGAGGACAGGAAGCGTCGCCTGCACTGCCGCGCCTGACACCGTGGCCTGGACGACCGCCGGGCTCGCGGTCGCCGACGAGATGGAAACCGTGGCCATGCCGGCGGCGTCGGTGGTGGCGCTGGTCGGCGTGACGACGCCGGCGGTAGCCGCGAACGTGACGAGCTGTCCTGCCTGCGGGACATTGCTGGACAGGTAGCGGACCGTCAGCGTCTGCGAGCTCCCCACCGTGATGTGCGTGTCGGCGGCGGGGCTGACGAAGGAGAAGTCGGCCGCACTGACCTGGATGCTGGGCGTCGCGGTCGTGCCCGCTCCGGTGAAGGTGAGCGTGTCGGTACCGGCCGCGCTGGCCGTGTACGTCAGGCTCGCCGTGCCCTGGCCGTTGGTGGTGATCGAGGTCGCCGAGAGGCCGTTGTTGAGGCTGCTCGACACGGTGACCGGCAGGCTGGAGATCACCGCACCCTTGGAGTCGACCGCCTTGACCGAAATGGTCGAGGTACCGTTGAGCGCGACGGTCGTGTCGCCCGCATAGGACAGCGTCGTTCCGACGATGTCGAGGGAAACCGATCCCGACGCGCCGCCGGACGTGGCCGTGATGGTCGCCGTCCGGTTGCTCCGATTGGCGCCGGCGGAAAACGTTGCCGTCGCGACGCCAGAGGCGTCGGTGACGACAGAGGCGCTGGTCAGCGTGCCCGACGTGGCCGCAAACGACACCGGGGCGCCGGCCAAGCCGAGGTTGGTGGCGTCCTTGATGACCGCCGACACGGTGACGGTATCGCCGCCGCTTCCGACCTGCACGGCACTGGCGAGGACGTCGACGGCAGCTGCCGAAGACGAAGCCGTGCATCCGGCCGCGCCAGGGGTGCAGGCGCCGTTACCGAAGGGCGACGTGCCTTCGTTGCCGCCACCGCCGCCGCATGCCGCCAGCAGCGAGATCACCGCCGCGGCGAACGCCCATTTCAAACTCTTCATGTCTCGTCTCGCTCAGTGCAAAGAAGGGGGTGCGGTCGCGGCGACTCAGCGAGTCGCAGTCCGGTCGCTCACGACCTTGGGCGTCAGGAAGATCAGGAGCTCGGTCTTGGACGTCGTGACGTTGCGCGTCTTGAACAGATAGCCGAGATAGGGCACGTCGCCGAGGAACGGCACTTTGGTCACGTCCTCGCGGTCGTTCTGCTCGAAGATCCCGCCGATCACGACCGTCCCGCCGTTTTCCACCAGAACCTGCGTCTTGACGTGCTTGGTGTTGATGGCAAAACCGGCCTGAGTCGTACGGCCGACGCTGTCCTTGGTGACGTCGACGTCGAGAATCACGTTGCCTTCGGGCGTGATCTGCGGCGTGACCTCGAGCTTCAGGTTGGCCTTCCTGAACTGCAGCGACGTCGCGCCGCTCGACGTCGCCACCTGGTAGGGAAGCTCTTCGCCCTGCTCGATCAGCGCCTTCTGCTGATCGGCGGTGACGACCCTCGGGCTCGAGACGACCTTGCCTTTGCCGTCGGCCTCGAGCGCCGAGATCTCCAGGTTCAGGAAACGGTTGGCCGAGGCGCCGAACAGCGACAGGGCAAACGTCGCCGGATCGAATCCGTTCTGCCCGGCGGCCGGGAGATTGACGAAATTGGTGTCGGAGAAATTGACGGTGGCACCGTTTTGAAGCGTCTGTCCGGCCACGGCGTTGAGGTTGCCGCCCACCGTGACCCGGGTGTCGCCGGGCAAACCGTAGCCGGGAATACCGCCGCGGACGCCGCGCAGATCGGAGCCGCCGAGTCGCACGCCCAGCGACCGGCCGAACGACTCGTCGGCAATCACGAGGCGCGACTCGATGAGCACCTGGCGAACCGGGATGTCGATCTTGGCGATCAGCGCCTGGATCTCCTCGAGCTTGGAGGGAATGTCGCTCACGAACAGCTGGTTCGTCCGCGTTTCGAAGACGACGCTGCCGCGATGCGACAGGATTTGCGTGGCCGTACCGCTGCTGCTGCCGGCGGTGCTCTGCCCGGTGAGGCCCTTGGCGATGTCCTCGGCCTTGGCATAGTTCAGCTGGAACGACTGGGTCCGCAACGGTTCGAGCGCAGCGATCTGCTGCTTCGCCTCGAGCTCGATCTTCTCCTTGGCGTTCAGCTCATCCTTCGGCGCGATCAGGATCACGTTGCCCGACTTGCGCAGCCCGAGGTTCTTCGCCTGCAGGATGATGTCGAGCGCCTGGTCCCACGGCACGTCCTTCAGCCGCAGCGTGACGTTGCCGGTCACCGTGTCGCTCGTCACCACGTTGAAGTTGGTGAAGTCGGCGATGACCTGGAGCAGGGCACGGACCTCGATGTTCTGGAAGTTCAGCGAAAGCTTCTCGCCGGCGTAGCCCGCGCCCTGGACGAGCTTGTTCGGGTCGACTTTCTGCGCCCGGACCTCGAGCACGAACTGGTTGTCGCTCTGGTAGGCGCTGTGCTCCCACACGCCTCGCGGCTCGACGGTCATGCGAACACGGTCGCCCGCCTGCGTCGTGGTGATGGTCTGAACCGGCGTACCGAAATCGGTCACGTCGAGGCGCTTGCGCAGGCTGTCCGGCAGGCTGGAGCGAAGGAACTCGACGATCAGGCTCTGGCCCTGCTGGCGGATGTCGACTCCGACCTGGTTGTTGGGTAGTTCGACGACGACGCGACCGGCACCATCGGCGCCGCGCCGGAAGTCGATGTCGCGCAGCGGCAACTGGTTGCGGTTCATGCTCTCGGCGAATCGCGTCGGCTGGGCACCCGCGCTCGCAACCGTGGGCGGCGCCGAACTGTCGAGCGTGACGATCAGCACCTTGCCGTCGATCTGCGCCCGGTAGCCGGCCGGTGACTTCAGGTTGAGCACCAGTCGCGTGCGATCACCCGACTGGGCGACGCTCACCGAGCGAAGGTTACCCTGGTTGATCTCGACGTTCGACTTGCCCAGCGCGTTGGCGACACCGGGAAGGTCGAGGGCGATTCTCGGTGGCACCTGCACCGTGAAGCCGGCCGGAACGGCCGTCAGCGCCTCGGACAGCTCGACCCGGATGACTTCGGAGCCGGCCTGCTGCGAGCTGTTGATCGACTGGATCGCGTTTTGCGACCAGGCCGGGAACGAGGCGCCCGCAACGAGTGCGAATGCCAACAAGCGCGAGCGCCAACGAGCCATCGATTTCTCCCTCATGCCATTCATCGCGCCTTCTCCTGTAGCTGGAAGGCGCTGCTGCGCTCGATCCATTCGCCTGAAGCATCCTGGACGATCTCACGGTAGGCAATGTCGGTCTCGGAGATCTTCGTGATCTTTCCGTAGTTCTGACCGAGATAGTCGCCTGGCTTGACCTGATACAGGAGGTTGTCGACCTTGAGCAATGCATACGGCTTGCCGCCGCGAACCACGCTGCCCACCATCGTCATGCTGTCGACCGGATAAGCCTCGAGAGGCTCCTTGCGCCGGTTGATCTCGGAGGCGAGCAGCGAGTTGGGCTGCCGAGCTTCCTGCTTGAGCGCGACCGCGAGCTTCTGCGTGCTGAACGGCTCGATCGCGTCGAGCGCTGCGTACGCCTGCGGATTGAACTTTTTGGGTGCCGACAGCGGCTCGACGCTCGGCTTGACCTCGCGCTTTTGCTGCTCCATCCATTGCAGGAGTTCGTCCTGATCGTCGGCGCAGCCCGAGAGCAGCAACAGCACGCAGGCCAGTGCCGCCGAGGCCCCCTTGATCGCCATCGGACGCGCCTTCATTTCTTCGCTCCTGCCTTGGCTTTCTCTGCGTTCTTGCGGATCTCCTCGATCTCCGAGGCATCGAGATAGCGATAGGTGCGCGCCGTCGCTTCCATGGAGAGAACGCCGTTCGGCTCCTTCCCCGAGGTCAACGTGACGTTGTGCAGGGTGACGATTCGCGACAGGTTGGCGATATCGGCGGCGAACGCGCCGACATCGTGGTAGCGACCGGACACGCGAAGGGAGATGGGCAGCTCGGCGTAGTAGTCCTTGATCGACACCTGTCCCGGCTTGAAGAGCTCGAACTGCAGGCCACGGCCGAGACCCGCCTGGTTGATGTCGGACAGCAACGCGTCCATCTCGGCCTTGCCGGGAAGCTGCTTCTCGAGCTGGGTCACGTATTCCTCGACCTGCAGCTTCTGCTTGCGCAGCTCGCCGAGATTCACGGCCTGGCCCAGCTTGGCGCGGTAGTCGTTCTTGAGCGCCGGCTCCTTGTTGCGCTCGCTGTCGAGCTCGTCGTGCTCGGTCGACAGGACCATGAACCAGCCAACGACGACCATGGCCAACGCGACTGCGGTCCAAGTCAGGGCCTTGGGCAGCACCGGCCATTGCCCCGGCTCGTTCGGATTCAACCCGCGGAACTGCGAGGCGGCACCTTCGAAGACCGAATTCAGGTCGACGTTGGCGGTCTTGCTCTTGGTAGCCATGGTGTCAGGCCTTCTTTGCTGCCGGAGACGACGCCGGCGGTGCGACCGGCGGTGCACCCGCCGCGCCCGCCGGAATCACCTGGGCCGTCGGCGCCGCGATGTCCTGAGGGCGCTTCACCGTCAATCGCATCGAGAAGTCGAACAAGCGTTTTTGCTCACGATTCGCTCCGATGACCGTCTTGGCCCGGCTTTCGACGAGCTCCGGACGCACCAGCCATTCCGAGTTGTAGGCGGTGTTGCGCAAGAGCTCGGAAATGCGCTCCTGCGTCTGCGCCACGCCAGCGATGTCGAGATGCTCCCCGTCCTGCTTGACCGACGTCAGGTAGATCCCCTCGGGCACCTGCCGGACCAGCTCGTTCAGGATGTGAACCGGGACATTGCGATCGATCTGGAGATCCTCGACCGCCTTCTGGCGAGCCTTCAGCGAGGCGATCTCCGCCTTGAGGCTCGCAATGTCCTTGATCTGGATATCGAGCTTGGCGATCTCGGTCTTCAGGAAATCGTTTCGTTGCTGCTGGCCCGCAATCAGCTGCGCTACCACCAGATACCACACGCCGACGATGGCCAAGCCGGCGACCGCCGCGACGCCGAGGCCGACGTAGAAGGCAATCTTCCTGCGCTTGCGCCGCTCCTCCCGGTGGGGGAGCAGGTTGATCATGATCACTCGACAAACCTCCGCATCGCCAGGCCACAGGCGGTCAGATAGGACGACGCTTCACGCCGAAGCTTCGCTTCACGCACCGCGGAGCCCAGCTTCATGTTTTCGAACGGATTCACCACCATCGACGCGAACCCCGTCAGCTCGGTGACGCGGTCCTTCAGGCCGGGCAGCGTCGCGGTGCCGCCGGCGAGCATCACGTAGTGAACCTTGTGATGGGGCGTGCTGGTGAAGAAATACTGGAGCGCGCGGCCGATTTCCTGCGACAGGCTGTCGACAAACGGCGCCAGCAGCGAGGTCTCGTAGTCGTCCGGCAGGTCGGCCGCCAGCTTCTTCTGCTCGGCCTCTTCATAGGAGAACCCGTACTGCCGGGAAATGAGCTGCGTCAGCTGCGACCCGCCGAAGGCCTGATCGCGGTCGTACAGCATCTCGTCGTCGCGAAGGACCTTCAGGCTCGTCGTATCGGCGCCGATCTCGAACAGCGCCACGAGCGCGTCCTTGCCTTCGTTCGGGAGGCTCGCGACCACGCGGCTCATGGCCAGGCGCGACGCATGCGACTCGATATCGAGCACCGCCGGCTTCAGCCCGGCCGCTTCGGCGAGGCCCTGGCGGTCCTGGACGCGGTCCTTGCGCGAGGCGGCGATGAGCACCTCAACGTCGCCCACCGACGTCGGGCTCGGCCCGATGACGCAGAAGTCGAGGCTCACCTCGTCGAGCGAGAAGGGGATGTACTGGTTGGCCTCGGTCTCGACCTGGATCTCGAGCTCTTCCTCGCGCAGCCCGGCGGGTAGCATGATCTTCTTCGTGATGACGGCCGATTGCGGCATCGCCATCACCACTTGCCGGGTTCGCGTCCCGCTCTTGGTAACGACGCGCTTGACCGCTTCGGCCACCTCGTCGAACTTTTCGATCTGGCCGTCGGCGATCCAGCCCTTCTCGAGGGCTTCGAAGCCGAAGCGCTCGAGCACGTATTCACCAGCGCTCGTTTGCCCGAGCTCGACCAGCTTGACGCTGGACGAGCTGATATCGAGGCCGATCATGGGCGGATGTTTGCGGCCCAACAGCGTGTCAACAAAGCTCACGACGCCCCTTTGCCAGCCGCGGAAAAACAAGCGCTGGACTGTTAATAAGTTACTTCGATGCTAGCAGTAAAGCCCTTGATTACCAAAGCAAAAGCCGGCTCCGTTGGTGACGGCGCGTTGCAAATCTCACACGTGATGGCCTGCTGTTCATCGCCGTTCGAGAGGCCTCCGCCGAAGTGTCGATTGCGTCACTCGCGGCCCCGCTGCTGCCGCGCTCGGCAGCGACGCGATGGCCCGTTTCTATAATGCCGAGACACATGCAGGCCCTGCCGTGACTGATCGGGAAACCTCTGGAGGCGAGTCACGCGACGCCAGCGCGCGTCGGGGCTCGCCCTCGACCCTGCCGCGCTGGTTTCGCTGGTTGCTGACGGCGGCAGCCTCCCTCCTCGGGCTCGCGGCGGCCGGCGCCGCCGGCGTCGTGTTGCTCGCCGGCATCGCGCTCGCGGTCTCCTTCCCGAACCTGCCCGACATCGACAGCCTGGTCGACTATCGACCGAAGCTGCCGATGCGCATCTACTCTGCCGACAACGTTCTCCTTGGCGAGTTCGGCGAGGAGAGACGCAACTTCACGCCGATCGCGCAAATCCCCAAGGTCATGCAGGACGCCGTCCTCGCGGCCGAGGACGCGCGTTTCTACCAGCACAGCGGCGTCAACTACGTAAGCGTGATTCGCGCCGGCCTCGCCAACTTCGGCGAGTCGCGCAGCGCCCAGGGCGCCTCGACCATCACCATGCAGGTTGCGCGCAATTTCTATTTGTCGACCGAGAAAACATTTACTCGCAAGATCTACGAGATGTTGCTTTCGCTGAAGATCGAAAGCGTGCTCAGCAAGGACCAGATTCTCGAGGTCTATATGAACCATATCGCGCTCGGCCAGCGCGCCTATGGTTTCGCGGCAGCCAGCGAGATCTATTTCGGCAAGCCGCTAAAGGACATCACGGTCGCCGAGGCGGCGATGCTCGCCGGCCTGCCGAAAGCACCCTCTGCAAACAACCCGATCGTCAACCCGAAGCAGGCGACCATCCGGCAGCGTTACGTCATCGATCGCATGTTCGAGAACGGCTTCATCACGACGGCGCAGCGCGACGCGGCGATGACTCAGGTGCTGCTCTACCGACGCCCATCGCAGGTGCCGGTGCACGGCGAGTACGTGGCCGAGGCGGCACGGCAGATGATCTTCACGCAGTACGGCCCGGAGGCTTACACCCGCGGCCTCAACGTCGTGCTGACGCTCAACTCCTCGGAACAGATGCTGGCCTATCGCGCCCTGCGCAAGGGCATCATGGACTACGAACGTCGCCAGGTCTATCGCGGCCCGGAAGACTATGTCGACCTGCCGGCGAACGCAAAGGACCTCGACGCCCGCATTGCTGAGGCGCTGCAGGACTTCCCCGACAACGACGAGCTGAAAGCCGCCGTCGTCATCGACGCGTCAGCCAGGAAGGTGATCGCCGTGGTGCAGAGCGGCGAGACGATCACGATCACCGGCGACGGCCTGAAGCCGGCAGCTTCGGCGCTGGCATCGAAGGCGAATCCGAAGACGCAGATCCGCGCCGGCGCGGTGGTGCGCCTGATCCAGGGTGCCAAGGGCGACTGGTCGATCACCCAGCTGCCGGAAGTCGAAGGCGCCTTCGTGGCGATGGATCCGCAGAACGGATCGATTCGCGCCATGGTCGGCGGCTTCGACTATTCGAAGAGCAAGTTCAACCACGTGACCCAGGCCTGGCGGCAGCCGGGATCGAGTTTCAAGCCGTTCATCTACTCGGCGGCGCTGGAGAAGGGCTTCACCCCCGCGACGGTGATCAACGATGCGCCGCTCTTCTTCGATGCCGGCTCCACCGGAAGCCAGCCGTGGGAACCGAAGAACTACGACGGCACGTTCGACGGGCCGATGTCGATGCGACGCGGCCTTGCCAAGTCGAAGAATCTGATCTCGATCCGTATCCTGAAGGCGATCGGTCCGGCATATGCGCAGCAATGGATCACCCGCTTCGGCTTCGATGCCGAAAAGCATCCCGCCTACCTGACGATGGCGCTCGGCGCAGGCTCCGTGACCCCGCTGCAGATGGCCGGGGCCTACAGCGTCTTCGCGAACGGCGGCTACCGTGTCAATCCGGTCCTGATCAGCCGCGTCACCGATTCGAAGGGTCACGTGCTGAACGAGGCCAGGGTAGCCGTGCTGGACGAGTCGGCACGGACGATCGAAGCGCGCAACGCCTTCATCATGACCAGCCTGCTGCAGGAGGTCACCCACACCGGAACCGCGGCGAAGGCGGGTGCCGCCCTGAAGCGGCCCGACATCTACGGCAAGACCGGAACCACGAACGACGCGCTCGATGCCTGGTTCGCCGGCTGGCAGAAGAGCCTGGTCGCCGTCGTCTGGATGGGCTACGACACGCCGAAGAAGCTCGGCGATCGCGAGACCGGCGGCGGCCTCGCTCTCCCCGTCTGGATCGACTTCATGTCGACCATGCTCAAGGGCGTTCCGGTGCAGGAACCCCAGGCGCCCGACGGCGTGGTCAACGTCAACGGCGAGTGGTACTACGACGAATACGCACGCGGCGGCGGCGTCAGCAGCGTCGGCCTCGACGACAAGGCGCCGACGCCGCCGACCGAGGAAGAGCGCAACAGCATCCTCGACCTGTTCCGGCGCTGAGGGCCGCGCCGCGTAGGCGGCTCAGGCGGAAAAGCGCAGCGCCTTGCCGCCCTGCTCGCTGGCGCAGGCCGACAGCACTTCGAAGAACTCGCGGCCGTCCCGCCCGTCGACCCAGGACCCGGACGACGCCCTGAAATGAAAGCCTCCCGACTGCGCGGCCAGCCACAGCTCGTGCAGCGGCGGCTGGGTATTCAGGATGATCTTGCTGCCGTCGGGAAAGGCCAGCTCCATCAGCCCACCGGTGCGGCTCGCGTCGATGTCGATGACGTCATCGTCGAGGAAGCGATCGACCGCCGCTTCGACCGCCGCGAACGCGAGTCGCGCCCTCCGGTCGTACTCGGCGTCCGAAAGTGTCTCGAAGTCGGCTGGCATGGAATCCATGATCGATAAAATCGGCGAATGACAATCCGCGCTCGAAGTGTAGTGGTCGGCCTCGCGCGCGGCTGTGTCGTGGTCATCGTCGCGGCAGCCTCGGCCGCAGCTGCGGGCTGCGGCCAGAAGGGCCCCCTCACGGGCGCGAGCCCGACGGTCGTTCCGGCCGAATCCGGCGCGTCGGCGGTTCCACCTGCGACGGCCGTGGCGCCTCGTTGATGCGCTTGCCCGGCGCACCCCAGATCGCCTGGCGAGGCGACTCGCTGCACATCGAGGAGCTGGCGCTCGCCGACCTCGCGCGTCGCTTCGGCACGCCGCTTTACGTGTATTCATGCGCCGCCATGGCCGAGGCGCTCGCGGCGTACCGGCGCGGTCTGACCGGCCGTGATCATCTCGTCTGCTACGCGATGAAGGCGAACTCGAGCCTGGCCGTGCTGCAGTGGTTCGTGGAGCAGGGGTGCGGCTTCGACATCGTCTCCGGCGGCGAGCTCGAGCGCGTCATCGCCGCCGGCGGCGACCCGGGCCGGGTCGTGTTCTCGGGCGTCGGCAAGACGCGGGCAGAAATGGCGCGTGCACTGGAAGCCGGTGTGCTGTGCTTCAACGTCGAACGCGAGGGCGAGCTCGACACGCTGTCCGAGGTTGCCCGGAGCCACGGCTGCACGGCGC
>JBBRFB010000014.1:0-38489 GCA_038225015.1 Burkholderiales bacterium | reverse complement strand
GCCGGGTCGATCGACCACGAGGCGTCGCGCGACGCCGGCGCCGGCGCCGGCGCTGGCTCGTTGCCGGCGCCACGCCTCGGGCCGGCTTCGCCGCCCATGCCGCTCGTCGGTGAGCCCCGGCCCCTGTGCGAGGCGTCGACGCTGCGCCGCGCCACCTCGCAGCGGAGGACGACGCCGCGCGCGCCGGCTTCAACGGCCACGCCGGTCAGGCCGGCCGCCGTGTCGACCAGGCCGGCGCCGAGGAGGTAGCCGAGGGCGAGATCGTCGAGATCGGCCGGCGTGGCGAAGAGCTCCGTCACGACGCGACCGTCGACGAGCAGCGCCACCGGGACTTCGTCGGCAACCAGGTCCTGCAGTGCCGCCGACATGCCCTCGGCCCAGCACACTGCGTCGACACCGACGACGCCGACGACCGGTGTCGCCGCCGCATCCTGGCGAGCGGCCGGTGGTCGATAGGCATAGCGCTGGCCGCCGGCGAGCAGGAAGTCGGTGATCGCAGCCGGGTCGTTGAGGTCGAGCAGCGGCAATGTCGTCGGTCGCGGCAACTGCCCCGGGCTGTCGGTCGCGATCGCGACGACGTGCGCGTCCTCCGGATACTGGACCGGCTGGCCGGTCGATTGCCGCCAGATCTCGACCTTCGGCAGCGCCGCGCGCTTGAAGCCCTCGACGAGCACCCAGTCGCACGGCGACAGTTCGGCGATGAGCTGATGCACCGAAGGGTCCTCACGGACGTCGAACTCGCGCATTTTCGCGAGCCGCCGGTTCGAGGCGATGACGACCTCGAAAGCCCCGGCCTGACGGTGCCGCCACGAATCCTTGCCAGGACGGTCGATGTCGAACTCGTGGTGGGCGTGCTTGACGACCGACACCCGCTTGCCGGCGAGCCGCAGCCGGCCGATGAGCTGTTCGACGAGGGTGGTCTTGCCGGAGCCGGAAAATCCGCAGAAGCCGATGACATTCATCCTGCAGGAAGTGTATGTCCGGCCCCTCGCGAGGCCGGCCAGGACGGCGACTGCGTCCGGCGGACGCCGTCGATAATCGACGCATGCCCGACCTCTGGCCGGCGAGCGGCTATCGCCAGCTCCGGCGCGACGACCGCGGTTGGCTCGTCGCGACCGACGACTACCTTCGCCTTTTCCTCGACCGGCCCGAGCTCGCGGTCGTGGCCGAGTCGTGCCCGGCCGAGCGCCGGCTTGCGGCCGCCCTTCGCTCCCAGCCTTCGGCGACGGTCGACGCCACGGCCACCGCCGCGATCGTCGATGACGACGCGCGCGAGAACTACCGTCTCTTCCTGCGCTTTCGCGACGCGCTGCTCGCGGCCGGTACGCTCGAGGCGTGGTACCTCGACCTCTTTCGCAGCGGCAGCATCGACATCCCCCCGCTTTTCGTCGACCGGGTCGCGGAGGCGATCGTGCACAACGTCGTCGAGCCGGTCGACGACGTCTACGTCCTGCGCGCCGCCGAGTTGCTGTACCGACCGCAGCGGATCGCGATCGACCGCGGCCAGGTGCTTGCCGCCGACATGGCAGCGGTCGACCTGTTGGGCGAGACGGGCGGCTTCGGCGACATCGGCCGGTTGCTGGTGCAGAACCAGGCGCCGATGAGCCGCGCGCCGATGGAAGTGCTCGACGACGCCAACGCCCCGCGCTTTCTTGCGCAGAGCGGCCAGCACGCGTTCCTGCTCGACCTTTCGCACGAGATCGGCCAGGACCTCGGACACGGCCTCAGCTTCACGATGACGCGGGCGCGCTCCGGGCTGAAGGCGCTCGCGCGCGTTCTCGAGCGCTGGATCGGCCACTTCTTCGGCGTCGCCGTCAGCGTCGTGCCGATGCCGCGCATCGACGACCCGGCGTGGGCCTGGCACGTCGGCCTCGACGCCGAGTCCACCGCCCTCCTCAACGAGCTCTATCTGCAGGGCAGCGCCGACCCGGCGCGCGAGGAGCGCCTGATCGGCCTCTTCCGACTGACCTTCGCCGACCCCAGCGACATGCGCGCCGACCTCGCCGGCAAGCCGGTCTACCTCGGCCTGGCA
This sequence comes from Burkholderiales bacterium, assembly GCA_038225015.1. Taxonomy (GTDB): domain Bacteria; phylum Pseudomonadota; class Gammaproteobacteria; order Burkholderiales; family Burkholderiaceae_C; genus Schlegelella_A. Next base: position 36,457 of record JBBRFB010000014.1, on the reverse strand, counting down.
ATGAACGCCGAGCGCACGCTGAAGCTCAAGCCGCAGAACCTGCTCGCCAACCTGCCCCTGGCGGCGCGCATCTAAGGCCCGGGGCCGGCCGCGGACAATCCGGGCGATGAAGAAGGGGCCGTCGTGAGTACGTTCGCGCAGAGCCTGCAGGCGGCGGTCGGGCTCGTCGTCGACGCCGACCCGCACCTGCTCGGAATCGTCAGGCTGTCGCTCACGGTGAGCGGGCTGGCCTGCCTGATCGCGGCGGCGTTCGGGCTGGCCGCGGGCGCCTGGCTGGCGGTGACGCGGTTGCCCGGTCGCCGCCTGCTCACCGGCCTGCTGACGACACTGCTCGGCCTGCCCTCGGTCGTCGTCGGCCTCGTCGTCTACCTGCTCCTGTCGCGCAGCGGCCCGCTCGGCGACTGGGGCATCCTGTTCACGCCGACGGCCATGGTCATCGCCCAGACCGTGCTGGTGCTGCCGGTCATCGCCGCGCTCGCCCGCCAGCTCGTCGCCGACACCCTGCGCGAGGCCGGCGACCCGCTGCGCTCGATGGGGGCCCGCCGCTTCACCGCGGCGCTTCTCGTCCTCGTGCACGAGCGCTGGTCGTTGGTCACGGTGCTGCTCACCGCATTCGGCCGTGCCGTCTCCGAGGTCGGCGCGGTGATGATCGTCGGCGGCAACATCGACGGCGTGACCCGGGTGATCACCACCACCATCGCCCTCGAGACGAGCAAGGGCGACCTGCCGCTGGCGCTCGCCCTCGGCCTCGTCCTGCTGGCGATCGTCGGCCTGGTGAACGCGGCGGTCGCTGCCGCACCCGGCCTGCGGGCGCAGAGCCTGAGCGGTGCCCGATGAGCAGCGCCGAGGGCGACGCGGTGGAGCTGATCGGCCTGGACGGCGTCTCGGTCTGCTTCGGCGCCGTCACCGCGCTCAGCGGCATCGACCTGCGCGTGCATCGCGGCGAATGCATCGTGCTGGTCGGCGAGAACGGCTCCGGCAAGACAACCCTGCTGCTGGCGCTGCACGGCCTGGTCGAGCATGCCGGCGTGCGCCGCGTCGCCGCGCGCGGCGTCGCCCAGGCGATGGTCTTCCAGCGCCCTTTCATGCTTCGCCTGTCGGTCTGGAACAACCTGCGCGTCGCCCTGTGGCTGGCCGGCGTGGCGGGGCGTGAGCGCGACGCCCGCGCTGCCGCGGCGCTGCAGCGCGCTGGCCTGGCCGATCTCCGGCACCGACAGGCACGCACGCTCTCCGGTGGCCAGCAGCAACGCCTGGCGCTGGCCCGCGCCTGGGCGGCGCGACCGGACGTGCTCTTCCTCGACGAGCCGACCTCCAACCTCGACCCGGCGGCGAAGATGGACATCGAGACGATGCTCGCCGACTTCGTCACCGAAGGCATGACGCTGGTCATGAGCACGCACAACCTCGGCCAGGCGAAGCGACTCGCCTCGCGCATCGTCTACCTCGAAGGCGGCTCGATCCGCGCCGACCTGCCCACCGCTCGCTTCTTCGACGAGCCGGTCGATCCGGCCGAGCGCTTCCTGCGGGGCGAAGCGAGCGGCATGCCTGCAGGCGGCAGGCCTGCGGGCGACGCCTACACTGCGGCGAACGAATGAACGACGGACACCAATGATCGCAAAGAGCGAGATCACGGGCCTCGTCCTGGCCGGCGGCCGGGGCAGCCGCATGGGCGGTGTCGACAAGGGGCTGCAGGTCCATCGCGGCACGCCGCTTGCGATGCAGGCGCTTCTGCGCCTCGCGCCGCAGGTCGGCGAGATGATGATCAACGCCAACCGCAACCTTGCCGCCTACGACTCGATGGGCGTGCCGGTCTGGCCCGACGCGTTGCCCGACTACCCCGGGCCGCTGGCCGGCTTTCTCGCCGGCCTCGAGCGGTGCGAGACACCCTATCTGGTGACGGTGCCGTGCGACTCGCCGCTCTTTCCCCTCGACCTGGTCGAGCGGCTCGGCGCGGCGCTCGCCGACGGCACGACGGAGATCGCGATGGCCGCGACCGACGAGGCCGGCGAGCTGCGCGCCCAGCCCGTCTTCTGCATGATGCGCGCCGAGGTCATGGAAAGCCTGGTCCGCTTCACCCAGGCAGGCGAACGCAAGATCGACCGCTGGACTGCCCTGCACCGCACGCGCCTCGTCGCCTTCGACGACGCCGGCGCTTTCGCCAATGCCAACACGCTGGATGAGCTGCGCCAGCTCCACGACGATGGCTGAAGCGCCACTGTCGCTGCAGGCGATCGCCGCCTCGGTGAGCGGCTACGACCCGAAGGCGCTGCCGGTGGCGGCAGCGCAGGCCTTCCTGGCCCGTCTGGTGCCACGGGTGCAGGCGGTCGAGAAGGTCGCCCTCCGATCGGCGCTCGGCCGCGTCCTGGCGCGCGACGTTGTCTCCGCGATCGACGTTCCGGCGCAGGACAACTCGGCGATGGACGGCTATGCGCTGCGCGCCGCCGACCTGTCTCCGGCCGGCGACAGCACGCTCGCCGTCGCCGGCGCCGCCTTCGCGGGAGATCGCTTCAACGGTAGCGTGGGTGCCGGGCAATGCGTGCGCATCATGACCGGCGCGGTGATGCCGGCCGGCTGCGATACCGTGGTGCCGCAGGAGTTCGTGCGCGTCGAGGGCGAGCGGGTTCGCGTACCGGACGGCGTCGTGGTGGCCGGCGACAACCGGCGCCTGGCCGGCGAAGACCTCGCGCGCGGCGCCGTCGCGCTCGCTGCCGGACGGGTGCTGCGCCCGGCCGACCTCGGCATGCTCGCCTCCCTCGGCCAGGGCGAGGTGGCGGTCTTCCGGCGCCTGCGCGTGGCCTTTTTCTCGAGCGGCGACGAGTTGCGCTCGATCGGCGAGCCGCTCGACGCCGGCGCGGTCTTCGACAGCAACCGCTACACGCTGTGGGCGATGCTGCAGCGGCTCGGCGCCGACGTCGTCGACCTCGGCGTCGTCCGCGACGATCCGGCGGCGCTCGAGGCGGCGTTTCGCGCAGCCGCGCATGACGCCGATGCCGTCATCACCTCCGGTGGCGCCAGCGTCGGCGAGGCCGACCACACCCGACACGTCATGGCCAGCCTCGGCGAGGTGACCTTCTGGCGCATCGCCATGCGGCCCGGCCGGCCGATGGCCGTCGGCCGGATCGAGAGCGGCGGCCGCACCGCGATCGCGTTCGGGCTGCCCGGGAACCCCGTGGCGTTGATGGTGACCTTCTACGCGCTCGTGCGCGATGCGCTCCTGGCGATGAGCGGCGCCGAGCCGACGCCGCTGGTGCCGTGGCGCGCCGCCAGCGCGGAGCCGATCCGCAAGAAGCCCGGGCGCACCGAGTACCAGCGCGGCGTCGTCAGCCAGGCCGCCGACGGTGGCCTGCAGGTGCGCATCACCGGCTCACAGGGCTCGGGCATCCTGCGAAGCATGAGCGAGGCCAACGGCCTCGTCGTCCTCGCGCACGGCCAGGGCGACGTCGCCGCCGGCGAGCTCGTCGACGTGCTGCCGTTCGACGGCCTCGTCTGACCCGCCGCGGCGCGTCGCTCAGGGCGCCACGGCGGCGCGCGCCGGCTCGGGCTCGGCGTCGAAGCGGTCGAACCCGCTGTAGCAGATGAAGTGGCGGTTAGTCGCCCGGCCGAACAGGGCCAGGCCGAGCCGCACCGCCAGCTCGTGGCCCATCTGCGTGATGCCGCTGCGCGAGACGATGACAGGCACGCCCATCTGCGCCGACTTGATGACCATCTCGCTGGTCAGCCGCCCGGTCGTGTAGAAGATCTTGTCGGCGCCGTCGACGCCGTTCAGCCACATCCAGCCGGCGATCGTGTCGATGGCGTTGTGGCGGCCGACGTCCTCCACGAACGTCAGCAGCTCGCTCTGCCGAAAGAGCGCGCAGCCGTGCACCGAGCCGGCCGACTTGTACGTGCTCTCCTGGCGGCGCATCGCATCGAGCAGGCCGTAGAGCGCACTCTGGCTGAGTCGTCCCGCGGGGTCGTCGGCGGCGGGCAGGCAGATCGAGCCCAGCTCGCCCATCATGTCACCGAAGACCGTCCCCTGGCCGCAGCCGGTCGTGACGACGCGCCTGGCGGTCTTCTCGTCGAAGCGCTCGATCCCGGCGCGCGTCTTCACCGCCGCCGCATCGACATCCCAATCGACCGTGATCGACTCGATGTCGGCGACCGAATCGACGAGGCGCTGGTTGCGCAGGTAGCCTAGGACGAGCAGCTCCGGCGCCGCGCCGAGGGTCATGAGGGTGACGAGCTCGCGCCGGTCGACGAAGACGGTGAGCGGCCGCTCGGCCGGGATCGAGATCGTCCGCGTCGCATCGAACTCGTCGCGCACGTCGACCTCGCGCGTCAGCGGCGCGCTGGCATTCGTCAGTCGAAGCCGGATCGGCATGTCGTGCACGATAACGTGTCGGCGCCGCCCGGCGCGCCGAAAAGGCGGCGACCGGCGCCCAGCGCGTCCCGGTGATCTCGGCCGAGGTGGCCTTCGAGCTCGGCGGCCCCTTGACCATCTCGGGCGGCGAGGCTCCCCGGAGAGTTCGAAGCAGCGCCGGCGATTCGCTGAATTGTTCCGGCCTTCACACCCTCTCTGGTTCCGGGCGTGACCAGCGCTCCTGCCCATTTCGACTTGGTCGCCTTCCGCTGTTCTTCGTCAGGGCTGCGTACACCGGCCGGTGCGAGCTGCCCCGCCTTGTTGGCAGGCCGTGTTTCCGCCTTGACGGCGGCTCTCGACGGTGACGATGCCGAGTCCTGTGCGTAGACAGGCTGCAGCGCCAGAACGCATGCCGCGGCAGCCAGTGCGGTGATGGTGATCGATCTCATGGTGCCCCCTCGTTTCGCTGAAGGTTCGACAGCGGGTCATTTTGGCCGCGTTGTCCGGGGTGGTCAGTACGCTCGGGGACATACCGGGGGCTTCTCGGTCCACCGGCGGCGGAATTCGCGCGGACTCCAACCTATCGCGGTCAGCCGGCGGCGCCCGAGAATAGCAACGTACAGACCGCCGCTCGAAATTCAATCCAGCCCCGTCACTGGCAGCGCGGCTCCATGTATCGCCGATGCCGAGTCCGATGCGAGGAACACGATCGTGCGGGCTAGGCCTGCGGGGCCACCCATCGCGCCGGGTCGGTGCCGGGCATCGCACTGCGGGCTTCCGGCGTGTCAATCGTGCCCGGCAACACGCGGTTGACGTTGATGCCATGCGCGCGCAGTTCGGCAGACATCGACTCCGTCAGTCGAATGACGCTGCTGTTGGCTGCAACATAGGGCCCCGCATTCGGCAGGCCCGCTTGCGCGCTATATGCGCCCACGGTGATGATCTTGCGGCCGCCGTTTGCCAGCATTTGCGGCACCACGGCACCGGCCACACGTGCAGCAGTGTGCGGACGTTGAGATCGAAGAGGCAGTCCCAAGCTTCATCCGACGACTCGCGCCTGACGATCGAGCAGAGCGACCGGGACGACGAGTTGCCGCTCGTCTTGCACTCCGAACGCGGCTTCCAGCCTTTCACCGTGCAGGCCCGCCAGCACAAGCCGGTCACCAGGTCGGCGAACGCCCGCATGACGGCACGGCCCAGATTGCCGGCCGCGCCCGTCACCAGTACGATGCGATGAGCGCGATTCACATTCATCGCGGCAAGTTCGCGCGGCGCCACCCCAGACGCGGTGTCTATGATCGCCGCACCCTGCGGGACCGGGCGTTCTATTTTTTGGCCGTACCGGTCAATTCCGCCGAGGTTGCAGTGGTGCTTGGTGGCGACGTCGCGTTGCCCGGCGGCGAATGGGCTCCTGCGGCTTCGATCGGCCTCGCGGCGACAGGCGCCGGCCCCGGCTCGGCGCAAGGTGGTGCCGGCTGCGCCGGGGGCGCGTCCTTTACTCTTTCGTGATAAGCCGTTGCCAACCGATTCTCGATCTGGCAGACCTTGTAGGCGTTGGCCTTGCCGCTCCACGCGGCCTTCTGCGCGGCCTCGGCGGCCTGGGTCTTGGCCTCTTCGCTCGGCGGCGGCAGCTTGGCCAGCGCGGGACCGGTTATCGCGGTAGTGGCGAGCAAGGCGGCAAGCAGGAAAGTACGCATGGCTGTCCTCGTCGGGTTCAGGCGGCCGGTTGCTCGGCGCGCGGCGGCGGCGCGCTGCGCTCGGCCGGGATCTTTCCCGCCTTGATGTCTTCGTACCAGTAGCGGTGGTGCTCTGCGGCCCAGCCCTCGTCGACATAGCCGGTCTTCATGGCGCTGTACGCACCTCTCATGCCGATCGTGCCGAGGTAGATGTGACCGAGGAAGACGACGATGATCAGCACCGCCGCGACCGAATGCACCATGTGGGCGATCTGCATGTCGCCGCGCGAGTAGGCCACCAGGCCCGGAAACACCTTATCGAGCACCAGCCCGGAACTGACGACGAAGAATCCGAGCACGAACACACCGATCCAGAAGACGAGCTTCTCGCCGAAGTTGAACCGGCCGGAAGGTGGCTCGCCTCCACCGAAGAGCCCGCCGGCCTTGCGCAACCACGTGAGGTCGCCACGCCCGGGAAACTCGTCGCGCAGGAACGTGATGAAGACGATCACCAGCGACACGACAAAGAGCGGGCCGACAAAGTTGTGCACGGTCTTCAACCCGTAGGACAGCCAGCCGAGCAGGGTATGGCCGGTCACCGGCAACAAAATGAACTGGCCCCACGCCATGACGATGCCCGAGATGGCCAGGATGACGAAGGCCGCGGCGTTGCTCCAGTGGGCGGCACGCTCGAAGTAGGTGAAGCGCTCGATCACCCGGCCGGTCTTGTTCTCGTCGCCGCCCATCGGCCCCCTGGTGAAGTAGTACAGCGCAATGGCGATGAGCGTGATGATGACCAGTGCGCCACCGTACGGAATGATCCAGTTGTTGCGCACCTGGCGCCAGGCTTCGCCGGCGGTCGTGAATTGCGACCCGGGGTATTTCGTGAAGGCCTGGATCAGAACGCCCTTCTCCACGCCCGGCATGGCAATGACCCCTGGCTGGTTGCCCGAATTGCGTACGCCGCGCCAGAACGGCGCGTTGTTGCCGGGCTGGCTGAGGGCACGCTGGGCGTTCGTGTCGTTCGGCTGTGGCAACGCCATCTCACTCGCCGGCGGCGCGGCAGCGACGACGGCCTGCGGCTGGGCGGCGTTGCTCTGGGCAATGGCCGAGCCGCCCGACGCCAAAAGCGCCGCAGCGGCGAGAACGCAACCCCGAATCATGCGCTGCATCGTCACTCCCTGGCGGTCACCGCGGCGCGTAGTCGTTCTGACCCTGCGTGCGCCGGCGCAGGTGGTCTTCCCAGCTCGCCTTGTCGCCCGGAGTCCAGCCGGGCGCGACATAGGGATCCGTGCTGCCGGCGTCCCAGGCATTGCCGTCGGCCTGCTTGGCCTTGCTCACCCCGATGGTCTGATCGCGGTCGCCACAGGCACCCAGGCCCGACACGGCCAGCGCGAGAAGAACCCAATGCAGACGCTTCATGATTTCTTCCCCGGCACAGGCGCGGCCAGGGTGCCGCCGTTCGGCTTGCCGTAGGCGGTGCCCCAGCCCCAGACTTCGCTGCCCTTGCCACGGTTGAGGACGCGCGTGCGCAGGATGTCGGCGATCACGTCGCCGTCGCCGCCGAGCAAGGCCTTGGTCGAGCAGACTTCGGCGCACAACGGAAGCTTCCCTTCGGCCAGGCGGTTGCGTCCGTACTTCTCGAACTCGGCCGCGCTGCCGTTCTCGTCGGGGCCGCCAGCGCAGAACGTGCACTTGTCCATCTTGCCGCGCAGGCCGAAAGCGCCATTGCTCGGGAACTGCGGCGCGCCGAATGGGCAGGCATACGAGCAATAGCCGCAGCCGATGCAGACGTCCTTGTCGTGCAGCACCACGCCTTCGTCGGTGTGGTACATGCAGTTGACCGGACAGACGGCGATGCAGGGCGCATCGCTGCAGTGCATGCAGGCGACCGAGATGCTCTTCTCGCCCGGCACGCCATCGTTCATGGTGACGACGCGGCGCCGGTTCACGCCCCACGGCACGTCGTGCTCGGCCTTGCAGGCGGTGACGCAGCCGTTGCATTCGATGCAGCGCTCGGCGTCGCAGATGAATTTCATTCGAGCCATGAGGTTTTCTCCGTTATGCGGCGCGTTCGACCTGGCAGACCGTCGTCTTGGTCTCCTGCATCATCGTCACGGCGTCGTAGCCATAAGTCGTCGCGGTGTTGACCGCCTCGCCGCGGACGACCGGATGCGCACCCTCCGGGTAGTAGGGCAGCAGATCCACGCCCTCCCAGTGGCCGGAGAAGTGGAACGGCAGGAAAACGGTGCTCCGATCGACCGATTCGGTGATGCGCGCATGAACCTTGAGACGCGCGCCGGAAGGCGTCTTGACCCAGACAAATTCGCCGTTGCGGATGCCCCGGTCGTTCGCCGTCGCCGGGTTGATCTCGACGAACATCTCCTGCTGCAACTCGGCGAGCCACGGGTTCGAACGCGTCTCCTCGCCACCGCCTTCGTACTCGACGAGTCGCCCCGACGTCATGATCAGCGGGAAGGTCTTGACGATGTCCTTGTTCTTTTCCTGCACGCTCTTGAACAGCGTCGGCAGGCGCCAGAACGTCTTCTTGTCCTCGTACGACGGATATTTCTCGACCAAGTCGGGCCGGGTCGAATAGATCGGCTCGCGGTGCTGCGGCACGGGATCGGGAAAGTTCCAGACGACGGCACGCGCCTTGGCGTTGCCGAACGGATGGCAACCGCGCGTGAGGACCACGCGCTGGATGCCGCCCGACAGGTCGGTCTTCCAGTTCTTGCCTTCTGCCGCCGCCTTTTCAGCGTCGGTCAGGTCGTTCCACCAGCCAAGCTTCTTGAGGAAGATGTGGTCGAACTCGGGATAGCCGGTGGTGATCGGCGAGCCCTTCGAGGACGAACCGTCTTCGGCGAGCAGGTTGACGCCGTCGCGTTCGACGCCGAAATTGGCGCGGAAGTTGCCGCCGCCGTCCATGACGTTCTTGGACGTGTCGTACAGGTTGGGCGAGCCCGGATGCTTCAGCTCCGGTGTGCCGTAGCATGGCCACGGCAGGCCGAAATAGTCGCCGTCGAGCTTGTAGCCGGTTTCCTTGTCGATGCCGCCCTTGGCCCGCAGCGTCTTGACGTCGAAGACGTGCATGTTGCGCATGTGCGCCTTAAGGCGCTCGGGCGACTGGCCGGTGTAACCGATCGTCCACGTGCAGCGGTTGACCTCGCGCAGCAGCGCTTCGGGCTCCGGCTCCATCATCCCGCCCTTGGCTGCCACGACCTTGTTGCTCTTGACCAGCTCCTTGCCGAAGCCGAGCTTCTCGGCGAGCTGCAGCATGATCATCTGGTCGGTGCGGGACTCGAACAGCGGCTCGATGACCTTCTCGCGCCATTGCAGCGAGCGGTTCGATGCGGTCACCGAACCCGAGGTCTCAAGCTGCGTGGCCGCGGGCAGGAGGTACACCGCACGATTGGGGTTCAGGTCTTCGGGCTTGCCCGGCATGGCGGCCATCGCTGCCGTCGCCGACGGGTACGGATCGACGACGACAAGCAAGTCGAGTTTGTCCATCGCCTTCTTCATCTCGAGACCGCGGCTCTGCGAATTCGGCGCATGACCCCAGAAGATCAGGCCTCGCAGGTTCGAGTCCTGGTCGATCAGATCGTTCTTCTCGAGCACCCCGTCGATCCAGCGCGATACGGTCATGCCCGGCTTGGTCATCATGCCCGGCGCGTACTGCTTCTTGATCCACTCGTAGTCGAGATCCCAGACCTTGGCGTAGTGCTTCCACGATCCTTCGGCCAACCCGTAGTAGCCGGGCAGCGAATCGGGGTTCGGGCCGATGTCGGTCGCTCCCTGGACGTTGTCGTGGCCGCGAAAGATGTTGGCGCCGCCACCGCTGACGCCGACGTTGCCGAGGGCGAGCTGGACGATGCACGACGCCCGCACCATCGCGCTGCCGATCGAGTGCTGGGTCTGGCCCATGCACCACACCAGGGTGCTGGGCCGGTTCTCGGCCATGGTCTTGGCCACCAGGTAGCAGGTGGCCTCGTCGACACCGCAGGCTTCGAAGACCTTGTCGGGGGTCCATTTGGCCAGCACGTCTTCGCGCACCTTGTCCATGCCGTAGACACGGTCGTGGATGTACTGCTTGTCTTCCCAGCCGTTCTTGAAGATGTGGTGCAGCATGCCGAAGAGGAACGGAATGTCCGAGCCCGAGCGGATGCGCACGTACTGGTCGGCCTTGGCCGCGGTTCGGGTGAAGCGTGGATCGACGACGATCATCTTCGTCCCGGTTTCCTTGGCATGCAGCATGTGCAGCAGCGACACCGGGTGCGCCTCGGCGGCATTCGAGCCGATGTAGAGCGCGCACTTCGAATTGCGCATGTCGTTGTACGAATTCGTCATCGCGCCGTAGCCCCAGGTGTTGGCTACGCCGGCGACCGTGGTCGAGTGGCAGATGCGCGCCTGGTGGTCGCAGTTGTTGCTGCCCCACAGGCTGACCCACTTGCGCAGCAAGTACGACTGCTCGTTGCTGTGCTTGGACGAACCGACGAGGAACATCGAATCGGGGCCGCTCTGCTTCTTCAGCTCGAGCATCCTGGCGCCGATCTCGCTCAGCGCCACGTCCCAGCTGATACGCTGGTACTTGCCGCTCACCAGCTTCATCGGGTACTTGAGACGGTACTCGCCGTGCCCGTGGTCGCGAATGGCCGCGCCCTTGCAACAGTGCGCACCGAGATTGAGCGGCGAATCGAACACCGGCTCCTGGCGGGTCCAGACGCCGTTCTCGACCACGGCATCGAGCGCGCAACCGACCGAGCAGTGCGTGCACACCGTCCGCCGGACCACTGGCTTGGTCGGCGTCGTCTGCGCGTCGGCAGCCGACGCCTGGCGAACGAGCGAGAGCTGCGCGCCGGCCATGCCGACGCCGACACCGAGCCCGGAGCGGCGCAGGAACGCACGCCGGTCCATCGTCGGGATGGCGCGGCGAAGTCCGCGCGCCAGGCTGGACACCATAGAGGGCGATGCGGCCGGCCCGGCGGCAGAGGACTTGCGCGTGAGCACCACGATGACTCCCTTTGTGCTGAATCTTGTGCTGAATCGCCGGCAGTCAGCTGCGCGTCGATTCGTAGTAGCGCAGTACGTGCTCCGTCTCGCGGTAGCCCTCGCCTGCGACGCGCGCCGGTTTGACCTGGTCGAGGGGAGGCGCCTCGGCGCCGCGCCGGGCCAGCGCGGCGGCCGCCAGGGCGGCGACGCCAGCCACCCCCGCACCGGCGACAAGGCCGCGCCGGCCGATCCGGGCGGACGGCGCGGACGACACCTCGACGCCCTCAGGACGGAAGAACTTCATCATGCTGCTTCCTTTCAAACGGCCTGTGCAGTCGGTGTAGCTTGTATAGAACAGCAGTTGGTATAGCACAGCGCGGGGCGAAGTCTCTCAGGATTTGCCTGAGCACGGGACGGTGCGCGATCGAACACGGTGTGGAGGTGCGATTGACCAAGGACAGACAACGCGAACAAGCCTCGATGCTTAACCATGCATCCACGCGTCGCGGGAGTCTGTACGCTTTTGTACCAAGCGAGGCGTATCGCGGGCGAGCAGCGGGCGCGCGGTGAGCCCCTTGGCTGAAGCGCGCGACGCTCAGGCATCGAGAAGATCGAAGCCTTGGCTCTCGACCGCGAAGAAATCTCGCGCGAATCGCGCTACGGCGGAATAGAAATCTGCGCCCGGATGCTCCGCGACGACATCGCACAGGACACCGACACACGGCCGCAGGTGCGCATCGAAGAAGCGGCGCTGGGCGGAAAGATTGCTCGTCCCGGCGTCCTCGCCGGCGATCAGGTAGCGCATCACCTCGCACAGGCTGGCGATGTGATCCTCGGTTTCGCCGATGCCCTCGACGCGCTCGAGACCGAGCGCGCGCAGCGCATGGCGCAACTCGACGAGCGGCTTCTCGTTCAGCTTGCCCGAGAGATAAAAGGACGAGTACAGAAAGATCTCGGGCTTGCCTATGCCTTGGAAGAGCGCGTCGAACTCGCGAGCGATCGCCTCCCGGTCCAGGCGCCGCGCCGTCGCCACGAGCTCGCTCCAGCTGTGCTCGAGAAAGGCGCCGCTGATCGGAGCGACGGTGACCGCGACCTGGAACTGCGCATGCAGCGCCGCGTCGGGCGGCGCATAGAAAAGTTCCGCCAGCAAGCCATAGACCTCGGCCCGCGCAAGCTCCTCGCCGTCGTCGAGCGCGGTGAACGTCAGGGCCTGCGGGGAAGGCACGGGATTCATAGATCGCCGATCCGCACTTCGTCGGCATGGGTGTGGATGTCGATGACGCGGCAGTCGCCGCACATCCGAAGGCGCTCGGCAGCCGGCCCCTGGAACATCGCATGTCCGGACAGCTTGCCGATCATGACCTCGACGGCACGCAAGGTGCCGAACGGCTTGCCGCAGCGCACGCAGCAGAACGGCTCGACCTCATTCAACACGCGCGCCTGTCGACGCGCCTTGCCGGCGCCGGCGAGCCAAAGTCGCGGCTCGAGGGTGATCGCGTTTTCGGGACAGGTGACGGCGCACAGGCCGCACTGGACGCAGTTCTTCTCGATGAAGCGAAGCTGCGGGCGCTCGGCGTTGTCGGCCAGGGCAGCCTCCGGGCAGGCGCCGACGCAGGCCAGGCACATGGTGCAGGCGTCGACATCGACGACGAGGCTGCCGAATGGACTCGCCGCCGGCAAGGCAATCGTCTCGGCAGCGGCGGGCGCGTGCTGCAGGAGGTGATCGATCGCCAGCTCGAGCGTCGCCCGCTTGTCGGGCTGCACTGCGAAGGTTGCCGCCTGGCGAATCGGTGCCGCCCCTGTCGCGTGCAGCGCATCGTCCAGGTCGACGAGGTCGCGGGCATCGCGTGCGCGCAGGAGTTGTACCCGTGCGCCGCCGTAACCCATTCCCTCCATCAGCGCATTGGCCACTGCCGCCTGCGCAGCCAACGCGTCGTGGTACTCCGGAGCCTCTTCGTCCGTGAGAAGCACCTGGATCCGGCTTGCGCCGTAGGCAAGCGCCGCCAGCCACAAGTCGAGCCCGACGCTGGCGGTATGCCGGACCTCGAACGGCAGCACGCGCGCCGGCACGCCGCGCAAGCGCGCCGGCACGCCGCGCAAGTTCGCGCCGAGCGAAGCGCCGCGACCCAGCTCGTCGATCAGCCGGCTGCCCGCGCCCTCGCTGTGGATCAGCAGCACGGCGCCGCCGGCGGTGGCCGGGCCGCCAGCGCGCTGGTAGGTGTTCAGCAAGGTGCGGATACGCCGGCCCTGATGGTCGGCCGTCGGCGTCGCGTAGCTGATGGCGCCGCTCGGGCAGACCGTCGTGCAGGCGCCGCAACCAACGCACAGGTGCGGCTCCACGACGATGCCTCCGCCTCCCCCCGTCCGGCCCTTCTGCGATGCATCGCTGCGGATCGCACGCGCCGAGCAGACCTCGATGCAGGCGTCGCAGCCGATCTGCTCGTTGCGGCTGTGGGCGCAAATGTTCTGCCTGTAGTTGAAGAATTTCGGCTTTTCGAACTCGCCCACCAGATCGCGCAACGCCAGCACCGCGTCGAGCTGGCGGCGTTCGTCGGCGCCCGGGCGGAAGTAGCCCTGCGGCGCCTGATGCAGCGTCAGGAAGGGGGTGGGCAGCAGGTCGAGGACGAGGTCGAAGCGCTCGCTGGTGGTTTCGTGCGAACGCTCGAAGTCGATCGCACCGGCCGCGGCGCAGACGCGCACGCAGTCGCGATGGCTCTTGCACTTGTCGAGATCGATCTGGTAGCTGAAGTCGATCGCCTGCTCGGGGCAGGCTTCGATGCAGGCGTTGCAACGCGTGCAAAGATCGAGGTCGATCGGGTTGTCGCTCACCCAGCTCACCTCGAAGGCACCGAGCCAGCCGGTGATTCGTGTCAGCCGGCCGGCATGCACGTTCATCGTGCGTGCCTGTGGCAATTCGCCGGGCTGCAACAGAAGCACACTCACGTCGAGCTTGTCGGCGAGCAGCGACGCCGCACGCAGCGCCTTCACAGCGTCGCCGATCACGAGCACGCGTCCGGCAGACGCATAGGAGACGGTCGACACCGGCTCGGGCTCCGAAAGCTGCGCCACGGCGATCAGGGCGGCGATCTTCGCCGTGGCGGCGCCCGCATCCTTCGACCAGCCGGCGGTTTCTCGAATGTTGACGAAGCGGATCGGCCGCTCCACGAGGCCCGGGGCGCCTTCGGTGGCGGCGGCGAGCTCGAGGAAGAGCCGGCTCTCCTGGGTGCAGGCGACGAGCAGATCGGCACTGTCCTTGCAGGCGCGCTGGAATTCGCCGGCCTCGCGCCGGCACAGCGTCGAGTGAACGGTGCGCAGGCCGAGCGCCGCCTCAGGCCCGAGCGCCCGGGCCAGCGCCGGGCCGTCGAGAGGCATCGTCTTGTTGCAGTCGCAGATCAGCGTCGTCATCGGAGTTCGGTTCAGGGGTGAGATCGGGTGTGATGGCCTCGGGAGGGGGGCCGGATGCCGTTGAAACGGGCGCGGGCGGATCGGCAATCGCGGTCCTGGTGACGGGCTCCTCTTCGTCTTTCGCGTCGAAGAGCCCGAGCGTGTGCGCCTGATTCATCAGCCGCAAGTCGGCGAGGGAGATCGGATCGGGCTTGCGGTAGTCGTCGATGTAGGTGTCGAGGCCGTCCATCACGTTGTAGCGCGGGTCGCTGAAGAGCTTTTTCATCGCCGCATTGCTGACGCCGGGGTCGACACCCGAACCCACGAAGCGCGAGTAGTCGGAACCGCGCGTCAGCAACGACACGTCGCTCATCGTCGGCAAGGCAGGCGGCTGGAAGTCCGCAGTCTGGTCGACATCCGAGGGCGGTTGGACATACGGAGACGGGTGAGCATCCGCGGGCCGTTGGACCTGCGCAGGCGGTCGGACGTCAACGGGACGCCGGAGGCCGGCGTCGGCCAGGGACGCCTCCGCCGCTTCGCTCGGCGCCGGCACAGGCGCGCCGGGAACGTCGGCCCCCCCGCTTTTCGCGCGCACCTTGCGCTGCGACCAGCGCGCCAGGAAGCCGCCCTGCGCATCGGTCACGAGCGCTGCTCCGGCGCGACGAACGACTGCGGCCGGCGGCGCTTCTTCGGCTCGGGCCGATAGTTGGCATCGGTGTAGGCTTGCAGCCACACGGCGAGGTCGGCCTGCAGCGGCACGTTGTCGACGCGCTCCTGGGCGTCGAGCCAGCGCCCGGCCTCGTTGTACGACAGGCTCACGGTCTCGGGCCAGGCGCGAGAAGGATCTTCGTCGTCGATGCGCCAGACGACGAACCATACCGGCGCCTGCGAAGCGAGGTTGAGGTAGTAGCCCTCGGCCTCGTCGCGAAAGAGCTCGAGCCGAAAGCCGGGATGCAGGGTGCGCCTCACCCGGCCGTCGTCGCGCAGCACCCGGGCCTCGGAGCCGAAGATCTCTTCGTGAGGAACGACTTCGGCGATGCGAAAGCGCCAGTCCTGCCACTGGTTCGGTGCCGCCTCGCGCTCCATGACGACGGCCACGTCGACCGCTGGCCGCGATTCGGGGTGGGCATCGACGCTGGGCACCGCTGCAGTCTAGGGCAATGTCACGGGTGCGTCCGCCAGCCAGGTGACAAGACCCGCCAACGGTGCGGGCGACTCAGGTCGCGCCGGTGCCGTACCCCGGGCTGGCGCCCGCAGCTCCACCGGGGACCGGCTTCGCGACGGATCGCTTTCGCGACGCTCCTCAGACGTGCGCGCCAGCCCCCGCCAGCACGCGCAGCTCGTCGACCTCGAGCTGCGGGCCGTCGAGCGTGCAGCGCTGATCCTGCGTCTCGTCGGTCTGAAAGCGCGCGATCACCGGCTTCAGCTCGGGCTTGACGTGGCTCTGGTCGTAGCCGTTGAAGAGGTGGCCGAGCAGGCCGCGGCGGAGGTCACTGGTGTTCATGAACCAGTCGGCGATCGGAAAGGTGAGGTTCATGTTGAAGTGCATCATGATCCCCATGTTGTGATGCGCCGTGTGGTGGCGACGGATCGTGTTGATGAACGGCATGTGGCGCACGAACCGGTTCTCGTGCACGTGGCAGCAGTAGTGAAAGGTCTCGTAGGTCATGTAGTAGCCGACCATCGTCATGAAGACGATGTAGCCGGCGTTCGGGTTCACGACCCAGCCGATGGCGGCGCCGATTAGGGTGCCGAAGACGCCGAGCACCATCAGCACCCGCCAGGGGAAGAAGACGATCCGGAACTCGCGCACGCTGTCGATCGTCGGCTCGGCGTCGGTGAAGTACTGGTGGTGCTGGCGGGTGTGCCGGTCGTAGATGGCGCGCAGCGCGAAGACGTCGATCTTTCGGTGCATGACGAAGCTGTGCATCGCCCATTCGACGAAGTTGCCGCCGATGAAGGCCGGGATGACAAACAGCCACTCCCAGGTCGCGCCGGTCAGCCGGCTCGCGCAGTACCAGATCGCGGCGATGCCGGCGCCGTACATGACGCCGACGTGCACGAGGCCGTTGTAGAGCGGGCTGATGTCCGACCGGTACTGCTCGCGGAATTTTCGCTGGCGCTCGGTCATCATGGCGGATCCTCCTTGCGATTGCGGCGCCGTGCGTGGTGGCTTGCCACGGCGTGTGGCGATACTGATATATTAGTCGTCGACCAGCCCCTCTGTCAACCTGGAAACCCGGCCATGGACACACCGCCGACCCGGCATCAGCCTCCCGAATACGTGCACCTCGACGAGCGCGAATGGGAGACGATCCGCTGGCCGGGGCAGACCGGAAAGATGCTCTTTCATCCGCGCGCCGAGCGGCCCACCGAGCCGAACGCCGGCATCGTGCGCTACGAGCCGGGCAGCCACCACCCGGTGCACCATCACGACTTCGCGCAGGTCTGGTACGTGCTCGCCGGCGAGTTCACCATCGGCGGCGAGCGCTACGGCCCGGGCACGATGATCTACTACCCCGATCCCCACTTCGAGCAGGAACTGCGCACCGAAACCGGCGGCGAGATGCTGTTCGTGCAGTATCCGGGCCCGAGCACCGGCGGCCGGCCGATCTACGACGGCCGCTTCAACATGACGGCGAGAAAGCCGCTGGCCGAAGAGCGCACCGACCGCTGACCTGCGTCGTCACCACGAGGCACCACCGATGGCCGAAGACACCGCCCGCAAGAAGCGCACGATCGGCGAGATCCGCGAGTCGAAGAAGACCGGCGAGAAGATGGTCTACACCTCGGTGCCCGACTACACCTCGGCGCGCTGGGCCGAGATGGCGGGCGTCGACGTCGCGGTGGTCGGCGACAGCCTGGCGATGGTCGCCCACGGCCATGCCAACACGATCCCGGCGACGATGGACATGATGGTCCTGCACTCGGCGGCCGTCAGGCGCGGCGCGCCGAACACCTTCGTTCTCGGCTGCATGCCCTACCAGAGCTACCACACGGCCGAGCGCGCGCTCGGCAACGCGACGCGTTTCATGCAGGAGGCCGGCTGCGACGCCGTCAAGCCGCAGGGCGGCAGGTCGCAGGCGGGGATTCTCAAGGCGCTCGTCGATGCCGGCATCCCGACCGCCTCGCACATCGGCCTGACGCCGCACACGGTCGCGGTCTTCGGGGGCTTTCGGATCCAGGGCCGCACCGCCGAGACGGCGATGAAGATCCTGGAAGACGCCTTCGCGATCCAGGACGCCGGCTGCTTCATGCTCGAGTTCGAGGCGGTGCCGGCGCCGATCGCCAGGGTGATCTCCGAGCAGCTCGAGATCCCGACCATCGGCATCGGTGCCGGCGCCGGCACCGATGGCCAGATCCTCCTCAGCTACGACCTGCTCGGCGTGTTCACCGACTTCAAGCCGAAGTTCACCAAGCGCTACGCCAACCTCACGGAGGTCGCCGTCGCCGGCCTCAGGAAGTACGTCGAGGAAGTGAAGTCCGGAAGCTTCCCCGACGACGACCACAGCTACGCGGTCGATCCGAAGGAATACGAGGCCTTCCTTCGCCTCGTCGACAAGCGCAGGCACGCATGACGTCCGCGTCGGCCACGACCCGACGGCCGGCGCGCCGCAAGATGCCGACACCTGCCCCGCGCAGTGGCGGCGGCGTGCTGCTGCGGGCCAGCGAGCCGAGCCTGACCGACCAGGCCTATTCGACGCTCGAGGAGATGATCGTCACGCTGAAGCTGCCGCCGGGTGCCGCCGTGTCGGAGGCCGGCCTCAGCCAGGCGCTCGGCATTGGCCGCACCCCCATCCGCGAAGCCCTGCAGCGGCTGGCGCGCGAGCGACTGGTCACGATCCTGCCGCGCCGCGGCATCATCGTTTCCGAGATCAACATCAAGAGCCAGTTGCGCCTGCTCGAGGTGCGCCGCGAGGTCGAGCGGCTGGTGGTTCGCAGCGCGGCGCGACGGGCCCTGCCCGAGGAGCGGGCCCGCTTCGCCGAGATCGCGCGAACCTTCGAGCAGTCGGCGCGCAGCAACGACGAAACGACCTTTATCCGCACCGACCGCGAGTTCAACGAGCTCTGCTCGCGCAGCGCCCGCAACGAGTTCGGTGCCGGCGCCATGATGCTGATGCACTCGCTGTCGCGCCGCTTCTGGTTCATCCACTACAAGCAGGCGGCCGACATGCCGGCCACCGCCAAGCGACACGCCGACATCGCGCGAGCCATCGCCAAGGGCGACGAGCCGGCGGCGGCGAAGGCGCTCGACCGGCTGATCGACGAGATCGAGCAGTTCACCCGCGCCACCGTCACCACCGATACCTGAGCGCCCGCGCGGCGACTGAAAGGCACCATGACTCCCGAACAGATCCTCTCGCTGCCGCCGCGCGTGCTCACCCAGCGTCAGCGCGAAAGCTACTTCGACGACGGCTTCCTCCTCCTCGAGCGGGCGATCTCCGACGAGTGGCTCGAGCGCCTGCGCCGATCGACGAGTCAGCTCGTCGAAGCGAGCCGTGCGATCTCGAAGTCGAACGCCGTCTTCGACCTCGAGCCCGACCATTCGGCCGCCGACCCACGCCTGCGCCGGGTCTCGAGCCCGATCGATCGCGACGCCGTGTTCTGGGATTACGCCGCGTCGTCGCCGCTTGGAGACATCGTCGCCGACCTGGTCGGCCCGTCGGTGAAGTACCACCAGTCCAAGCTCAACTTCAAGTGGGCCAAGGGCGGCGCCGAGGTCAAGTGGCATTACGACATCTCGTTCTGGCCGCACACGAACTACTCGCCGCTGACCGTGGGCACCTACCTGTACGACTGCGACATGGACCAGGGGCCGGTCGGCTTCCTGCCCGGCAGCCACCGCCGGCCGATGCCGACGCAGTACGACGAGAACGGCCGCTGGACCGGCTGCCTGGGCGCTGCCGACGTCGCGCGCGCCGACGTCGGCCGCGCGAAGTACATGGTCGGCCCGGCCGGCTCGCTGACGCTGCACAACTGCCGCACGGTCCACGGCTCGCCGGCCAACACGTCCGACAAGGGGCGGCCGCTGCTGCTCTACGTGATGAGCTCGGGCGACGCCTTCCCCTACACCGCGAACCCGATCCCTTCGCCGCTGCACGACGGCGCCATGATCCGGGGCGAGCGGCCGCGCGCCGCGCACATCGACCCGACCCCGTGCGAGGTGCCGCCCGACTGGTCGCGCGGCTACACCTCCATCTTCGCGCTGCAGCAGGGCGAGGACGCCGGCGGCACGGTGGCCGAAGCCGCGATGTGATGCCAGCGCCGGCGCATCGGGTTGCTCCCGATGCGTTCGACGCTGATATGGTACGAAGATACCAAGGACATATCGGCGCTTCGCCGCTCGTCGGCCGCCGCCGTCGTGGCCACCGGATACCGGACACCAAGGAGACACCATGAAGATCGCCACCCGATCCCTGCAGCGTTTCGCCGTCACGCTCGGGCTCGCCGTCTGCGCGCTCGCGGCCGCGGCCCAGGGCATCGTCAAGATCGGCAACATCGAGGCGCAGACAGGCTCGCTCAACACCTACGGATGGATGTCGTCGCAGGGCGTTCGCATGGCGGTCGACGAGATCAACAAGGCGGGTGGCTTCCAGGTCGCCGGCAAGACCTACAAGATCGAGCTCATCAACCCCGACACCCAGGGCAACCCGCAGCAGGCGCTGATCCAGCTGAAGAAGATGCTCGAGGAAGACAAGATCAGGTTCGTCTTCGGGCCTTTCCTGACCAACGTCTTCAAGGGCATCGAGGGTTACGCCAAGCCGCACAACGGCCAGTTCCTGCTCATGGGTGGCGCGACGCAGATCCACTACGAGCTGGACAAGCCGGGCAACGAGTACCTGATGCGTACCTGGAACTGGGACGCCGGCGCCAGCGGGTTCGGCACGCTGATGGTCGATTACCTGAAGAAGAAGAACGTCAAGAAGGTCGCCATGCTGATGCAGAACGACGCCTTCGGCCACGTCGCCGCCGACATCTACCGCGAGGCCTTCAAGAGCGCGGGGATCGAGCTGAGCGAGAACTGGTTCGAGCCCGGCACCAAGGACTATTCCGCCGTGCTCGCCAAGATCGGCGCGGACAAACCCGAGTACCTCTTCCCCGGCTACACCGACTCGGTCCTCTACGACATCGTCCAGCAGGCGACGCAGCTCGGCATCACGAAGTTCTGGCTGGTCCGCGGTTCGCTCGGCCCGGCCCTGAAGAACAAGGACTACATCGACGACTACGTCGCCTACATCCCGAAGTACTTCGAAGAGGCCGAGAAGACCGAGCCGAAGGTGAAGAAGTTCGTCGAAGCCTACAAGGCGTTCTACAAGAAGGACTTCCCGTACGACCAGGCGCCCCTCTGCTCGTCGTCCTGCTACGACCACGTCCACATGCTGGTGGAGGCGATGAAGAAGGCCGGCACGGTCGACGACGTCGCCAAGATCAAGGCGGCGCTTCTCTCGTTCACCTACGAGGGTTTGTGGAACATCCGCTACGACAAGACCGGCGAGGAAGTGATCAACTTCGATATCGTCGACGTCCAGAAGGGCGGCAAGATCACCGTCAGCCACCAGCAGCCGAAGTAGCCGCCCGCGCGGCGCCCGCGATCCGACGCGCACCGCATGCTGCAGCTCGTCGTCGGCCAGCTGCTCAACGGCATCATCGTCGGTACGCTCTACGCGATCATCGCCCTCGGCGTCACGCTGACCTTCGGGATCACCGGCATCGTGAACTTCGCGCTCGGCGCGTTCATGATGCTGGGCGCCTATGTCACCTGGTACCTGACCGACGGCGCCGGCATTCCCTACCCGCTCGCGGTTCCGCTCGCCGTCGCAGTGATCGCCCTGCTCGGCCTCCTGGTCGACCAGGTGCTGTTCCGCTTCACGCGCAACAACCTGATCAACGGCCTCATCGTCTCGATCGGTCTGATCTCGGTCATCGTGGCCGGCGTGCTCATGGTCTGGACGACGACGCCCCAGAACATGCATTACGTGCTGCCCGGCGTCTTCAAGATCGGCGGCGTGATCGTGCCGAAGATGAAGGCGGTCGTCTTCCTCGTCCTCCTCGGCGTCATCCTCGCCACCTACGCCGCGCTGACGCGCACCTGGGTCGGCCGGGCTGCCTACGCGTATGCGCAGAACCCCGAGGCCGCCGCGCTCATGGGCGTGCGCACGAACGTGCTGCAGGCCGGCGTCGCGGCCTACTCGACGGCACTCGCCGGCCTCGGCGGCGCACTCTATGCGAGCCTGTACTCGATCACGCCGGAGATCGGCGGCGGCTACATCCTGAAGGGCGTCGAATCGGCCATCCTCGCCGGCATCGGCAGTGTCATGGGCTCGTTCGCCGGCGGCATCATCATCGGCGTCGCCGAGGGCATCGGCTCGATCTTCCTGCCGTCGGCCTACAACGACGCCTACGGGTTGGTCTTCCTCGTCCTCATCCTCCTCTTCAAGCCCGCCGGCCTCTTCGGGGGCCGGCGATGAAGCTGCTCCTGCTCTGGATCCCGCTGCTGTTCGTGCCCACGCTCACCAGCAACAACGTCGTCCTGACGGTGCTGATCTTCACCTTCATCCTCGGCATCCTGGCGGTCAGCTTCAACCTCATCTTCGGCTTCACCGGCCAGCTCTCGCTCTTTCACTCGGCGGCGTTCGGCCTGTCCGCCTACGCCACCTATCTCTCGATGGTGCACTGGGGCATCCCGTTCTGGCTCGGCATGGCGACCGGCGTCGTCTTCGTGACCCTGATCTCGATCGTGATCGGCGCCATCTGCTTCCGCTTCAAGCTGAAGGAGCTCTACTTCGCGATCGTGACCCTGGCGTTCTCGGAGCTGGCACGGCTCGTGATCCTGAACTGGAACAGCTTCACCAACGGCTCGCTTGGCATCAACTTCACGCTCACGCCGACGCTGTGGATCCCCGGGCGAGGCGTCGTCGCCGTTGCCGGCACGACGATGTGGTACTACGTGAGCCTCGTTGCCGTGGTGCTCGCGGTCGTCTTCTACTCGCGCATCGTCCACTCGTGGATGGGCCGCTCGTTCGCCGCCATTCGCCTCAACGACGAGCTCGCCGACACGCTCGGGATCAACGTCTTTCGCTACAAGCTGATCTGCTTCATGGCCGGCAACGCGGGAGCGGCCGTCGCCGGCAGCCTGTACGCGTTCTACATCAGCTACATCGACCCGCACTACTTCTCGGTCGACCAGTCGCTGGCCATCATCGCGATGGCGCTGCTCGGCGGCCGCGAGTACGTCGCCGCGCCCATCGTCGGTGCGCTGGTGCTGACGGCGCTGCCGCACGTCATCGACGTCAACGCCGAAGTCCGCATCCTGATCTACGGCCTCATCCTCATCCTCACCATCCTGCTCATGCCGCGCGGCGTCGTCGGCGTGCTGATGCGGAGACGCCGTGCTGCTTGAGGTCCGCCACCTGACCAAGCGCTTCGGCGGGCTGACGGCGGTTTCGGACATGTCGTTCTCGCTGGCAGAGGGCGACATCGTCGGCGTCTTCGGCCCGAACGGCTCCGGCAAGACGACACTCCTGAACCTGATCTCCGGCGTCTACCTGCCGAGCGAGGGCGAGCTGCTCTGGAACGGCCGCAGCCTGAACGGCAGCAAGCCGCACGAGATCGCCGAGGCGGGCATCGTCAAGACCTTCCAGAACCCGCAGCTGTTCGGCGAGCTGACGGTGTTCGACAACGTCGCCATCGCTGGCCACCTGCGCCTGAAGCGCCGTGCCGGCTGGCGGCGCGCCGCCACCTTGCTGCCCTGGCATCACGGCGCCGAGAGCGACGTCGCGGCCCGCATCGACCATGTGCTGGGACTCTGTCGCCTCGACGCCTTTCGCGACCAGCCGGCGTCGAGCCTGTCCTATGGCGGCGAGAAGATGCTGGGCGTCGCGATGGCGCTGATGTGCGACCCGAAGGTGCTGCTCCTCGACGAGCCCGGTAGCGGCCTCGGCCAGGACGAGATCGCCAACCTCGATGCCGTGCTGCGCGACCTGCGCGAGCACGGCACGACGCTGTGCGTCATAGACCACCGGGTCGGCTTCCTCGGCAGTCTCGCGGATCGGGCGATCGTCATCCACCACGGCGCCAAGATCGCCGAGGGCACGCCGCAGGACGTGCTGCGCGACCCGGCGGTGATCGAGGCCTACCTGGGGCGCAGCCACGATGCTTGATCTCGGCGGTCTCGATGTCCACTACGCCAAGAACCACGTGCTGAAAGGCGTGTCGATGCGCGTCGACGACGGCGAGGTCGTGGCGCTGGTCGGTGCCAACGCGGCCGGCAAGACCACCACGCTGCGCACGATCATGGGCCTGAAGGCGCCGAGCGCCGGCCGCATCGCCTTCCAGGGCGGCCCGCTCGACGGCGTGGCCACGCACGAGCGCGTGCGTCGCGGCATCGTCCTCGTGCCCGAAGGAAGGCAGATCTTCCCGAAGTTTTCGGTCGCCGAGAACCTGCTGATGGGCGCCTATCACCGCAGCGACCGCAACCGTCTCGACGCCGACTTCGAGCGGCTGTTCGCCATGTTCCCCCGACTGGCCGAGCGGCGCACGCAGCGCGCCGGCTCGATGTCGGGCGGCGAGCAGCAGATGCTGGCCATCGCCCGCGGCCTCATCTCTCAGCCGAAATGCCTGTTGCTCGACGAGCCGACGCTCGGCCTCGCACCCATCATCGTCGCCGAGATCAGCCGCATCATCCGCACGCTGGCCGCCGGCGGCATGACGATCCTGCTCGCCGAGCAGAACGCCGCCATGGCGCTCGGTATCGCCGATCGGGCCTACGTGCTCGAGACGGGCCGGGTCTCGCTCGAGGGCACGGGAGCCGATCTCGCCGGCGACGAGGCAGTGCGGCGCAACTACCTGGGCGGCTGAGGGTCAGGCCGCGGCCGAAACCTTCCCCGTGCCCGAACCGTAGCCGCCGCCGACATGCGGCGTGCCGCCGGCGAGCACCTGGATCGCGCAGTACTTGAACTCGGGAATCTTGCCGAACGGATCGAGTGCCGCGTTCGTCATGAGGTTGGCTGCCGCCTCGTAGTACGCGAACGGCACGAACACCGCGACGCGCGGCGTGCCGTCGTCCTGGCGCACGTGCAGGGCAACCTCGCCGCGGCGCGAGCGAAGGGTGACGATGGCCCCGGGCTCCAGGCCCATCTCCTCGATGTCGGCGCCGTGCATAGACGCCGTCGCCATCGGCTCCAAAGCGTCGAGCACGCTGGCGCGTCGGGTCATGCTGCCGGTGTGCCAGTGCTCGAGCTGGCGGCCGGTGATGAGCACGAACGGGTAGTCGGCGTCGGGCCGCTCGGCGGCCGGGATGATGTCGGCCGGCACCAGCTTGACGCGACCGTCGGGCGTCGGGAAGGTGTCGTCGAAGACGATCGGCCGCCCCGGATCGTCGGCGGTCAGGCACGGGTAGGTGACGCTGCTCGCGGCCTCGAGCCGTTTCCACGTGATGCCGGCGATGGCGCCATGCATCGCCTGGCGCATTTCCTCGTAGACGGCAGCGACGCCAGATTCCTCGCCGGCATAGTTCCAGTCGAGGCCGACCCGTCGCGCGAGCTGCTGGATGATCCACAGGTCCTGGCGTGCATCGCCCGGCATGTCGAGCGCGCGCCGGCCGAGCTGCACCATGCGGTCGGTGTTGCTGACCGTGCCGGTCTTCTCCGGCCAGGCGCTCGCCGGCAGCACGACGTCGGCGAGCCAGGCCGTCTCGGTCATGAAGATGTCCTGCACGACCAGGTGATCGAGCGAGGCCAGCGCGTGCCGCGCGTGGTTCAGGTCAGGGTCGCTCATCGCCGGGTTCTCGCCCATCACGTACATACCGCGGATCTTGTGCGGATCGGTGTCGGGAGCGAGCGCCTTGTGCATGATCTCGACGACCGTGTAGCCCGGCAGCGGATCGAGCGGCGTCTGCCAGAAGTTCTCGAACCAGGCGTGCGCGCCAGTGTTGTCGACGCGCTGGTAGTTCGGGAACATCATCGGAATCAGGCCGGCGTCGCTCGCGCCCTGCACGTTGTTCTGGCCGCGCAGCGGGTGCAGGCCCGAACCGGGCTTGCCGATCTGGCCGGTGACCGAGACGAGCGCGATCAGGCAGCGCGCGTTGTCGGTGCCGTGCACGTGCTGGCTGACACCCATGCCCCAGAGCACCATCGCGCTCTTGGCCGTGGCGAAGGCCCTCGCCACCTCGCGCAAGGTCTCGGCGGCAATGCCGCAGATCGGCGCCATCGCCTCCGGGCTGTAGCCGCGAACGTTCTCCTGCAAGGCCTCGAAATTGGCGACCCGCTGGCGGACGAACTCGACGTCGACCAGGCCCTCCTCGATCACCGTGTGGATCAGCGCGTTCAGCATCGCCACGTCGGTGTCGGCATTGAACTGGAGCGTCCGCCAGGCGTGCCGCGAGAGATCGGTGCGACGCGGGTCGGCGAGGACGATCTTCGTGCCGCGCCTGGCGGCGTTCTTCATCCACGTTGCCGCGACGGGGTGGTTCGAGGTCGGGTTGGCGCCGATCACCAACACCAGTTCGGCGTGCTCGACGTCGCCGGCCGGGTTGCTCACCGCGCCGCTGCCCACGCCTTCGAGCAGCGCCGCCACGCTCGACGCGTGGCAGAGGCGCGTGCAGTGGTCGACGTTGTTGCTGCCGAAGCCCGTGCGCACCAGCTTCTGGAAGAGGTAGGCCTCCTCGTTGCTGCCCTTGGCCGAGCCGAAGCCGGCGAGCGTCTTCTTGCCGTGCCTGTCGCGCAACTCGCGCAACTTGCCGCCGGCGAAATCAAGCGCTTCTTCCCAGGTCGCCTCGCGAAAGAGCTCCGACCAGTCGGCCGGATTCGGCACTGCCGCCGGGTCCTTGGCCATGCCGGGCTTGCGGATCAGCGGCTTCGTGAGGCGCTGCGGGTGGCTCGCGTAGTCGAAGCCGAAGCGGCCCTTGACGCAGAGGCGGCTGTGGTTCGCCGGGCCGTCCCGGCCGTCGACGCTGACGATCTCGTTGTCCCTCACGTTGTAGGTGACGAGGCAGCCCACGCCGCAGAACGGGCAGACCGAATCGACTTTCCTGTCGACGACCTGCGAACCGATCGAGCTCTTGGGCATCAGCGCGCCGGTCGGGCACGCCTGCACGCATTCGCCGCAGGCGACGCAGGTGCTGTCACCCATCGGGTCGTCGAGGTCGAAGACGATCTCGCTGTGAGATCCGCGCAGGGCGTAACCGATGACGTCGTTCACCTGCTCCTCGCGGCAGGCGCGCACGCAGCGCGTGCACTGGATGCAGGTGGCCAGGTTCACCGCCATCGCCGGGTGCGAGAGATCGGGCGCCGGTTGCGCCCGGCAAAGCGCGCGCAGCGACGGCCGCACGCCGACGCCTTCGCGCCGTGCCCAGCCGCTCAGCTCGCCGTGTGGCAGGTGCTCGTCGCCATCGACCCACTTGAAGCCCTGCTCGGGCAGGTCGGCGAGCAGCATCTCGAGCACCATCTGCTGGCTCTTCTTCGCCCGCGGGCTCGCCGTCTGCACGTCCATGTTCGCCAGCGCGGCACGGCAGCAACTGGGCGCCAGCACGCGCTCGCCCTTCACCTCGACGACACAGGCGCGGCAGTTGCCGTCGGGACGGTAGCCGTCCTTGAAGCACAGCGTCGGAATGTCGATTCCCTCGCGGCGCGCCGCAGTGAGGATCGTCTCGCCGGCGAGAGCACTGACGCGGCGGCCGTCGAGCGTGAACTCGACCGTCGCGGGGAGCAGCTTGGCCATCGGCAACGGAGCATTCACGCGGCGTCTCCCTTCGGGTCACGGTCAACCGGCTCGGCCGCCGCCAGCCCCACCTCGTGCGGGAAACGCGCGAGCACGCTGCGGATCGGATTCGGCGCCGCCTGGCCCAGGCCGCAGATGGACGCGTCGGCCATCACGGTGCACAGGTCCTCGAGCGTCGAGACGTCCCAGCTCGGCGCCGCCATGAGTCGCGACGCCTTGTCGGTGCCGACGCGGCAGGGGACGCACTGGCCGCAGCTCTCCTCGGCGAAGAACTTCATCATGTTGAGGGCGGCGTCGCGGGCGCGGTCGCGGTCGGAGAGGACGATCACCGCCGCCGAGCCGATGAAGCAGCCGTGCGGCTGGAGCGTGTCGAAATCGAGCGGGATGTCGGCCATGCTCGCCGGCAGGATGCCGCCCGAGGCGCCGCCCGGCAGGTAGGCGTAGAGGGTGTGGCCCTCGGCCATGCCGCCACAGTATTCGTCGACGAGCTCGCGCAGCGTGATGCCGGCCGGCGCCAGCTTGACCCCGGGCCGACGAACCCGGCCGCTGACGCTGAAGCTGCGCAGGCCCTTGCGATCGTGGCGGCCGAACCCGGCAAACCAGGATGGCCCGCGCTCGACGATGTCGCGCACCCAGTACAGCGTCTCGAAGTTCTGCTCGAGCGTGGGTCGGCCGAACAGGCCCACCTCGGCGATGTACGGTGGCCGAAGGCGCGGCTCGCCGCGCTTGCCTTCGATGCTTTCGATCATCGCCGACTCCTCGCCGCAGATGTACGCACCGGCGCCTCGCCGCATCTCGATGTGCGGCAGCTCGAAGTCGGCATGGCGCTGCAGCTTTTTCAGTTCGGCGGCGAGCAGCTCGCGGCAGCCGTGGTACTCGTCGCGCAGGTAGATGTAGCAAGCCTCCATGCCGACGACCGCAGCGGCGATCAGCATACCCTCGAGGAAACGGTGCGGATCGCGCTCGAGATAGGTGCGGTCCTTGAAGGTGCCGGGCTCGCCTTCGTCGATGTTGACGGCCATCAGACGCGGCGCCGGCATGTCGCGGACGATGCGCCACTTGCGCCCCGCCGGAAAGCCGGCGCCGCCGAGGCCACGCAAGCCCGAGGCTTCGAGCACGCCGATCAGCTCGTCGGCGCTGCGCCGCCTGGCGATGACCTCGGCCGCGAGCGCGTAGCCGCCGGCGGCGCGATAGCTGTCGAAGTCGACGAATGCCGGCGCGATGTCGGCGTCGACCTCGCCCACGGCTTGCTCGGCGAGCAGGTCGGGCCGAAAGTCGGCGCCGCCCGGGGCTTCCGGATGCCGCGTCTGGCCGCCACTCACGGCCGTCTGCACGGCCGCGGCATCGGCGCGCGAGATCGGTCGCTGGTGCACGACCGCCACCGGCGCCTGCTCACAGCGACCGACGCAGGGCGCAGCGACGACGCGTGCGTCCTCGCCGAGCAACGCCGGCAGCGTCTTGAGCAGCTCCCGCGCGCCGGCCATCTCGCAGCTGAGGCCGTCGCAGACGCGAACAACGAGCGGCACCGCGTCGTCGCTGTCGACGATCTCGAAGTGGTGATAGAAGGTCGCGACCTCGTAGACCTCGGCCATCGGCACGTTGGTCTCGCTCGCCAGGGCGACGAGATGGCGCTCCCGCAGGGCGCCGTGGCGATCGTTCAGGAGATGCAGGTGCTCGATCAGCCGGTCGCGGCGCCAGCCGTCGGCGGGCCGGACGCCGAGCGCCTCGCGCACTTCGGCGAGCGACTTGGCGTCGGCCTGGCGCCCCTTCAGGCGGCTCCTGCGCTGGATGCGCTTGCGCATGTCATCGGCACTCATCGAGGCGACTACCGGCGCGTCGAGCGGCCGGACACCGTGGGGGCCGGAAGGGGGAACGGATCGGGAAGCGCTGTCGGAGGAGGTGGGGCCGGTCATGTCGTCTCGGGGTTCGCCGGGCCATGCCGAGGGCAGGAGGTCGGCAGGGCGACAGCCCGTGCCCGACTGTGAGGCCCGGGCCGGGTCGCGTCCAATTGATTCTGGAAACCGATCGATTCGGCGCTTGAATGAAACCCGCGGACCCCGCGGCCGTATTCGCTCAGGCGACCAGCAGCCCGCCCTGCGTCGCGGCGTGGCGCAACCATGCGCCGTCGTGGGCGAGCGCGAGGGCGGCGTCGAGCGCGCGCGAGGTGCGGCTCGAGCCGGCGACCATGAAGCCGATCGGCGTGTGAATCTCGGGGTCGCACAGCGGCAACGCCTCGAGCCCCTGGTAGCCGCGCACCAGGGCCATCAGGGCGCCGGGCAGCACCGAACAGACCTCGCCGTACAGCACGCTGAGCACGATGGTGACGATCGAGTTCGTCTCGATCGCGGCGTCGACCTTGCAGCCGGCCTCGCGAAAGGCGCCGTCGATCAGGGTCCGGTTGTGCATGTCGGGCGTCAGCAGGCAGAGTGGCATCGCCGCCGCGTCGCGCCAGCTGACGTTGTCGCCGACGCGGATCGGGGCTGGCGATGCCCCGCTCGCCCGGCGGAGCAGGAAGTACTGCTCGACATATTGCGGCACGGCCTTGAACCTGCTGCCGCGGTCGGTGTAGCCGAGGCCCATGTCGATGGCCAGGCTCTCGAGGCCGGTCTCGATCTCGTGCGAGCTGAGCGAGCGCACCACCGGCACGATGCCCTTGCAGCGCGCCTGCAGTTCGGCGGCGAAGCGCGCCGCGACTGGGATCGTCGTCGGCACGGCGCCGATCACGAGCGTGCCGCGCGGCGTGCCGGCACCGCTGTGCAGGTCCTGGCGCAGCAGCTCGTTCTCGTGCAGGAGTCGGTTCGCGCTGGCCAGCACGCGTTCGCCCTCCTTCGTCAACCCGGCGTAGTTGCGACCTCGGCGAACGATCGACACGCCGAGCTCCGATTCCAGGGAGCGGATCGCATTCGACAGCGCCGGCTGCGTGATGTGGCAGGCGCTCGCGGCGCGGCCGAAATGCCGGTGCTGCTCCAGCGCCACCAGGTAGCGCATGGAATCGAGCAGGTTCACGTGTCCTTCGAGATCGAGATCGTCGGAAACTTTGCCGAGAAGTCCTTGGCGCGCTCGGCGATCTTCACCGCGACCTTGCGCGCGACCTGCCGATAGAGGTTGGCGATCTCGCCCTCGGAATCGCTGACCACGCTGGGCCGGCCGCTGTCGGCCTGGACGCGGATCGACAGATTGAGCGGCAGCGCGCCGAGGTAGTCCATCTTGTACTCGGCAGCCAGGCGCTTGCCGCCCTCCTCGCCGAAGATGTGCTCGACGTGACCGCAGTTTTCGCAGACGTGCACGGCCATGTTCTCGACGATGCCGAGGATGGGCACGCCGACCTTCTCGAACATCTTGATGCCTTTCTTCGCATCGAGCAGGGCGATGTCCTGCGGCGTCGTCACGATCACCGCGCCGGTGAGGGGCACGCGCTGGCTGAGCGTGAGCTGGATGTCGCCGGTGCCTGGGGGCATGTCGACGATCAGGTAGTCGAGGTCGGCCCAGTTCGTCTGCCGCAGCAGCTGCTCGAGGGCTTGCGTGGCCATCGGGCCGCGCCAGATCATCGGGTTGTCCTGCTCGACCAGGAAGCCGATCGACATCACCTGGACGCCGTAGTTCTCCATTGGCTCCATGCTCTTGCCGTCGGCCGACTCGGGCCGCCCCTCGATGCCCATCATCATCGGCTGGCTCGGCCCGTAGATGTCGGCGTCGAGGATGCCGACCCTGGCGCCTTCGGCGGCCAGCGCCAGCGCCAGGTTGACGGCCGTCGTGCTCTTTCCGACGCCGCCCTTGCCCGAAGCGACGGCGACGATGTTCTTCACCTTCGGCATCAGCTGCACGCCGCGCTGCACAGCGTGAGCGATGATCTTCGACGATACGCTGGCGCTCACGTTGGCGACGCCGGGAACCGACTTGGCCGCCTCTATCAGCGAGCGCCGAATCGCCTCGTGGCGGGTCTTGGCAGGGTAGCCGAGCTCGACGTCGAAGGCCACGTCGCCGCCTTCGATGCGGAGGTTGCGCAGCTGCTTCGTCGAGACAAAGTCGCGACCAGTGTCGGGGTTGACGACCCGACGCAGCGATTCGAGGAGATCTGACTCGAGAACAGGCATGGGAGGCGCAGGTGAAGCGAACGAAGCGGGGAGGCGAACGAGTCTAGCGCAGGGCCAAGCCACGTCGGGCGATGGCGACGGGGCCTCCCGGGTGCGGCCTGGAGGCCGGTGCGGCCAGGACGCGACGACCCGACGCCTAGAATTCGACGATGCCGCGCCAGCTGTTCGTCACCACCGCCCTCCCGTACGCCAACGCGCCGTTCCACATCGGCCACATGATGGAGTACATCCAGGCCGACATCTGGGTGCGCTTCCAGCGGATGCAGGGCCACGCGGTGCATTTCGTCTGCGCCGACGACGCGCACGGCGCCCCGATCATGATCGCCGCCGAGAAGGCCGGCAAGACACCGCAGGCCTTCGTCGCCGAGATCGCCGCCGGCCGCAGGCAGTACCTCGACGGCTTCCAGATCGCCTTCGACAATTGGCATTCGACCGACAGCCCCGAGAACGACGCGCTCGCCAAGGACATCTACCTTCACCTGCGCAAGACCGGCCTGATCTCGGTGCGCAGCGTCGAGCAGTTTTTCGATCCGGTGAAGGCGATGTTCCTGCCCGACCGCTACATCCGCGGCGAGTGCCCGGTGTGCGGCGCCAGGGATCAGTACGGCGACAGCTGCGAGGTCTGCGGCTCGGTCTACGCGCCGACCGCCCTGAAGAACCCGACCTCGACGCTCACCGGCGCGGTGCCGGTGCTGAAATCGAGCGAGCACTACTTCTTCCTCCTCTCGTCGCAACGCTGCCTCCAATACCTGAAGGCGTGGACGCACGAGCCGGGCCGCCTCCAGCCCGAGGTGCTGAACAAGATCAGCGAATGGTTCAAGGTCGACGAGCAGGGCCATGGCGGTCTCGCCGACTGGGACATCAGCCGCGACGCGCCCTACTTCGGCATCGAGATTCCCGACGCGCCCGGCAAGTACTTCTACGTCTGGCTCGACGCCCCGGTCGGCTATCTCGCGTCGCTGAAGAACTGGTTCGACAAGGGCGGCCCGAGGGCGGGCGGCGATGCCCGCTCGTTCGACCAGTTCATGGCCGACCCGGCGGTCGAGCAGGTGCACTTCATCGGCAAGGACATCACCTACTTCCACACCCTCTTCTGGCCGGCGATGCTGCACTTCAGCGAACGCAAGGTGCCGGATCGCGTCTTCGTGCACGGCTTCATCACCGTCAGCGGCGAGAAGATGAGCAAGAGCCGGGGCACCGGCATCTCGCCGCTGCGCTACCTCGAGATCGGCATGAACCCGGAGTGGCTGCGCTACTACATCGCCGCCAAGCTCAACGCGCGCGTCGAGGACATCGAGTTCAATCCCGACGACTTCGTCGCCCGCGTCAACAGCGACCTGGTCGGCAAGTACGTCAACATCGCCAGCCGCGCCGCCGGCTTCGTGCACAAGCAGTTCGACGGTCGGTTGGCCGAGCGTCCGGCAGAAGGCGGCCTCGCTTGCGAGATTCGCGGCGCTGCCGCCGAGCTCGCGGCGCTCTACGAGGCACGGGAGTTCGGCAAGGTCGTCCGGCGCACGATGGACCTGGCCGACGCCGTCAACGGCGCCTGGGACGCCGCCAAGCCGTGGCTGCTCGCGAAGTCGACGGATGCCGGGGAACGGCAGCGCCTGCACGCCACCTGTACCCAGACCCTCGAATGCTTCCGCCTCCTCACGCTCTTCCTGTCGCCCATCCTGCCGGCCCTCGCCGGCCGCGCCGAGACGTTTCTTCGCATCGCGCCGCAGCGCTGGGCCGACGCCGACACGCCGCTCGCGAGCGGCCACGTGATCGGCCGCTACGAGCACCTGATGCAGCGCGTCGAGCCAAAGCACATCGACGCCCTGTTCGAGCCGGCGCCGGAGGCCGAAGGCTCGGGACCCGAGCTCATCGCGCTCTCGCCGCCCGGCGGCGAGGCCCTGGCACCCGCCATCTCGATCGACGAGTTCGCCAAGGTCGACCTGCGGATCGCCCGCATCACGGCGTGCGCCCGCGTGGAGGGATCGACGAAACTGCTGCGGCTGACCCTCGACGTCGGCGAGGTGCAGCCGCGCACCGTCTTCAGCGGCATCCAGTCGGCCTACACGCCGGAGCAGCTGGTCGGCAAGCTCACCGTGGTGGTCGCCAACCTGGCGCCGCGAAAGATGAAGTTCGGCGTCAGCGAAGGCATGGTTCTCGCTGCCTCGCACGCCGACGAGAAATCGCACCCGGGCCTCTACATCCTCGAACCCTTCGCCGGGGCGACGCCCGGGCTGCGGGTGCGCTGAGGCCCGACGACGCCGAGCCATGACGACGACTGCCGCCGCTGCCGTGGTCGACGTCGTGCGGGAGTTCGCCGACGACCGCTGGGGCGACGACGGCCCGACGCGCGGCGTCGAGGCCGTGGTCGAAGCCGGTCACGTGCTGTCGTTCCCGCGTCTCGCGTTCGACTTCGAGGCTGGCGAGCGGCGCTTCCTCGACCCGCGCTGGGCCGACGCCAAGGCCAAGAACATCTCGCTGCGCTGGCCGGCCGGCGAGCTGCGCGGCGCCGTCGGCGCCGCGGACGACCTCGACGCGCTGCGCCGCATGATCGGGCGCTACGCGGAGCAGAGCGAAGCCTTCGCGCTGCGCCTGTTCCCGCACTACCGCGGTCGGCTGCGCCGCGGCAACACGTCCTTTCGCCCGCTCGACGTCGCCGGCCGGGCGCGCAGTTGGCGTCAGGACGACACCCCTCTGCACGTCGACGCCTTCCCGTCGAACCCGATGTGGGGCACCCGACTCCTGCGCGTCTTCTGCAACGTCAATCCGCACGGCGAGCCGCGCCGCTGGCGCGTCGGCGAGCCGTTCGAGGCGCACGCCCGGCGCTACCTGGGCGGCATTGGCCGGCCCTTCCCGGGCTCGGCCTGGCTGCTCGAGAAGAGCGGCGTCACCAAGCGCCGGCGCACCGCCTACGACCACCTGATGCTGCAGCTGCACGACTGCGCCAAGGCCGACGCCGCGTTCCAGCGCGCGTCGCCGCAGGCGCGGGTCGACTTCGCGCCGGGCACGACGTGGGTCTGCTTCAGCGACCAGGTCCTGCACGGTGCCATGGGTGGGCAGCACATGATGGAGCAGACCT
Source organism: Burkholderiales bacterium (assembly GCA_038225015.1). Lineage (GTDB taxonomy): Bacteria > Pseudomonadota > Gammaproteobacteria > Burkholderiales > Burkholderiaceae_C > Schlegelella_A. The sequence continues at coordinate 2,185 of JBBRFB010000014.1, read as the reverse complement.
TCCTGCTCGATGCCGCCGATCTGGCCCGCCCGGAGACCTCGCCGCTCGCCGTGCTCGAACGGCTGTCCGGCCGCCGGCTCCTCGCATGACCGCGCCGACGGAGGCGCCACGACCAACGCGGGTCTCGGGGCTGCGTTCGGCGATCGGTCGGCTGCATCGCTTCCACCCACGCCTTGTCGACGACCTGCGCGGCTACGACCGCCGGCGCTTCGCCGCCGACTGCGGTGCCGGCATCACGGTCGGCATCGTCGCCCTCCGCTGGCGGCCAGCGTGCCGCTCGCCGTCCTCGCCGGCATCCTCCTCTTCGTCGTCTGGAACATGGGCGAGTGGCGCGAGTTCCGCCGCGTCGGCGCGTTCTCGCTCGAATACCGCGCCAAGCTGATGGGCACCTTCCTGCTGACCGTGATGGTCGACCTGACGGTGGCCATGGAAGTCGGCCTGGCGATCGCCTGCATCGTCTTCGTCTGGCGCATGGGCAAGCTCTTCCGGGTCGAACGCGAATCCGTCGAAGAGGAGGGCCTGCCGGCCGGGGTGGTCGCCTACTGGCTTTACGGCGCCCTCTTTTTCGCCGCGGTCACCAAGCTCGAGGCGCTGCCCGAGGAGTTGCCGCCGACCACCACCACCCTCGTCCTCGACGCCCACCAGCTGCTGTCGATCGATGCCTCCGGCGTGAACGCGGTCGAGGCCGTGCACCGGGTCCTGCAGCGCAGGGGCGTGCGGCTGATCATGGCCGGGCTCAACGAGCAGCCGCTGGCGGCCCTGAGGCAGGCCGGCCTCGATGCCGTGCTGGGCACCGCGAACGTGTTCGCCGACCAGGCCTCGGCACTCGCCGCACTCGCGCGGGCGCCGCAATAGTCCACAGTTCCCGTCGCCACTGCGTGGAGCCTGCGATATTGGCGGCCAGAACCTGCGCATCGTCGAGGCCTGAGGCCGCGGCGGCGGGCCGCGTAAACTCGACGCTTCCCTCGCCGCCGTGCCGCCCATGCCTTTGTTCTGGAAGCCCTACAAGTCCGACGTCACTTCGCTCATCGAGGAGCTGAAGGCGACGAGGCCATCGCTCCAGGACGAGCAGCGGCGCGGCCGGGCCCTGCTCTGGGACCGGCGCATCGACCGCGTCGCCGAGGAAGCGTACGAGGACGCCCGCGTGGCCCAGCAGCCGTACGTCTACCAAGCGCACCAGCCCTGATCACCTGGGCAGGGCCGTGCTGGGCAGCGTAGAGGCAGTCGCTACCGGCGACGAGGAAAGCGTCGACGGCGTCGCGGTGGCTCGCCTCTACGGCGAGCCGCTGTTTTCGCTGCCGACCGACCTCTACATCCCGCCCGACGCGCTGGAGGTCTTCCTCGAAGCGTTCGAGGGCCCGCTCGACCTGCTGCTGTACCTGATTCGCCGGCAGAACTTCAACATCCTCGACATCCCGATGGCGAGCGTGACCCGCCAGTACCTCGCCTACGTCGAGCAGATACGCCGCAGCAACCTCGAGCTGGCGAGCGACTACCTGCTCATGGCGGCGATGCTGATCGAGATCAAGTCGCGCATGCTGCTGCCGCCGCGCAAGAGCGCCGACGGCCGGGAGATCGAAGACCCGCGGGCCGAGCTCGTGCGCCGGCTGGTCGAATACGAGCAGACGAAGCTGGCGGCGGCCCGCCTCGACGAGTTGCCGATCCTCGGCCGCGACTTCCTGCGCGCGCAGGCGGCCGTCGACGAGACGATGGCGATGCGCCTGCCGGAGGTGCGCCCCGTCGACCTGCGCGAAGCCTGGGCCGACCTGCAGCGCCGGGCCCGGCTGCACCAGCACCACGTCGTCTCGCGCGAGGTACTCAGCGTGCGCGAGCACATGAGCATGATGCTGCGTGCCCTGCAGGGCCGCCGCTTCGCCCTCTTCGAAGAGCTGTTCGATTCCGCACGCGGCCCGCAGGTGCTGGTGGTCACCTTCATCGCCCTGCTCGAGCTCGCCCGGGAGCGACTGCTCGAGGTAACCCAGGCCGAGGCGTTCGCGCCGATCTACGTCCGGCTCGCGTATCAGCCGTCATAGACGTGTCGGTCGCGGCGAAGGCCTTGCCCGGCGTCTCGGGCAGGTGAGTGACGAGGCCGCCGGGTGTCCCGCTGCGCTCATGTACCCCCAGCCGAAGCTGCGCCACGGCTCTCCTCCATTAAATCGCTCCCCCCGACACCCCACGCCCGCGG
>JBBRFB010000013.1:0-39241 GCA_038225015.1 Burkholderiales bacterium | reverse complement strand
GCGGATGGTCTACGAGATCGACACGCGCTCGATCCTGCCCGCGGTGCGGGTGCCGACGCTGGTCCTGCACCGCAGCGAGGATCGTCTCGTGCCGGTTGAGCTGCCGCGCTACCTGGCCGCTCATATCCCGGGTGCGAAGTTAGTCGAGCTGCCCGGAAAAGATCACTTCTTCTTCAGCGGCGACGCCGACGCCTATCTCGATCGGATCGAGGAATTCCTCACCGGCGAGCGTCATGGTGGGCCCCCTGATCGCGTCCTCGCGACGATCCTGTTCGCCGACATCGTCGGCTCGACCGAGCGCGCCGCGCAGCTCGGCGACTCGCGCTGGCATGCCCTGCTTGACGCCTTCTACGGCGTCGCTCGGCGCCAGCTCGAGCGCTTCCGCGGCCGCGAGATCGACTCAGCAGGCGACGGCTTCTTCGCCGCGTTTGACGGTCCGGCGCGCGCGATTCGCTGCGCCGAGGCGATCCGCGATGGTGTCCGCCCGCTCGGCCTGGAGGTGCGCGCCGGCGTTCACACCGGCGAGTGCGAGGTGATGGGTGCCAAGGTCGGCGGCATCGCCGTTCACATCGGTGCGCGCGTCGCTGCGCAGGCCGGCGCCGGGGAGGTGCTCGTGTCGAGCACCGTCAAGGACCTGGTCGCCGGCTCCGGCCTGTCGTTCATCGACCGCGGAGAGCATGCGTTGAAGGGCGTGCCGGGCGAATGGCGGCTTCACGCCGTCGCTGCGTAGCTCAGTCGAGAGCGCGGCGGGTCGAAGGCCCGTGTGCCGACGCGTGGCCATGCGGCGCGAGCCTGCCGGTGGCGTCGCAGGCGGCGTCCGGCAGATCGACAACGCCCCGCGCCGATTGGGGGAGATCGGGGTGGCCCAAAGCTGTCGATCACGACCGGCGGGTTGTGGCCGACATCAGTCGAATTCGATTCCAGCGCTGCCTTCGCCGTGAGCGGAATCGGAGTCTGTCAAAGTCCACATGACCAAGCTTAGGCATCCACACCCACATGTATCCTCAGCCTCTTTACTCAGAGGTTCGAGATGGCACTGGCAAAGAAGAAGCGCGTAGGCAAGAGAACCATCTCTGCCAAACAAGTCAGAAAGACGGCAAGCGGCAGAAAGCGCCACAAGTCCGACGGCACCCAGCGCCCGAAGGCGGTGACGCCAGAGTCGACGCCAGCGGCGTCCTGACGACTCGGGCCTGCAGGGCCCAGCGAATCCTGATGCCTGGCTAGACCTGCATGCCCATGATGTCGGAATAGGCCTGGACCAGGCGGTTGCGCACCTGCAGCGTGGCCTGGAAGCCGATCTGCGCCTTCTGCATGGCGACCATCGTCTGCTCCAGGGTCACGGTCGGCTTGCCGAGCTGGATGTCCTGCTGCATGCGCGCGACCTCGTTCTGGGTCTGGCTGACGGCGCCGAGCGCCTGGCCGAGCGCCTGCTGGAAGCCGGCGGCGGCGGCCGCTCCCGGCTTGGCGAGGGGAACGCCGTCGATGCCCAGGCCGGCGCGGGCGACCGCGTCGGCGAAGTTGAATGGCTTCAGGGTGACGTTCATGGCGTGGCTTGTCCTCGGTCGCCATCGTAGGCGGGGCGCGCCCGCACGGTGGCGCCGAACTGAGGCCGCTTTGCCGGGCTGTTCGGACCATTTGCCGCGCCGGCGCTCCGAATAATCGCTGCAGATCCGGAAGGCCTGTGCCTCCGGCTGGATGCGAGATTCATGGACAACGCCGTCGCTCTGCCCCCGAACGCTTCGATCGCTGTCCCCGACAGCCTGGCCGGCCGACTGCAGGCGATGCCGCTGCGCAGCAAGCTCGCCGCGCTCGTCGGCAGTGCCGGCCTCGTCGCCGTCGTCGCCGCCCTGATCGTCTGGAGCTCGCAGGGCGACTACAAGGTCCTCTACGCCAATCTGTCCGACAAGGACGGCGGCGCCGTCATCGCCCAGCTGTCGCAGATGAACGTGCCCTACCGCATGACCGAGGGCGGCGCCGCCATCCTCGTGCCGGCGGCGCAGGTGCACGACCTGCGGCTCAAGCTGGCGACCGCCGGCCTGCCCAAGGGCACCGTCTCCGGCTACGAGCTGATGGACAGCGCCCGCTTCGGCCAGACCCAGTTCCAGGAACGGCTCACCTTCCAGCGCGGCCTCGAGGGCGAGCTGACGCGCTCGATCAATTCGCTGGCCGCCGTCGAGAGCGCCCGGGTCCACCTGGCGCTGCCGAACCAGAACGGCTTCTTTCGCGAGCAGCAGAAGGCGAGCGCCTCGGTGCTGCTGACGCTGCATTCCGGCCGCACCCTCGACCGGGCCCAGGTGGCAGGCATCGTGCACCTGGTCGCGTCGAGCGTGCCGGAGATGAATCCGAAGGCGGTAAGCGTGCTCGACCAGAGCGGCGCCCTCCTCACCGGTCCGGGCGAGAGTGCCCAGAACGCCGGCCTCGACGCCCAGCAGTTGCAGTACGTGAGCCAGGTCGAGGCCGGCTACACCAAGCGCATCCTCGCGCTCCTCGATCCGGTGGTCGGACGCGACAACCTGCGTGCCACCGTCACCGCCGACATCGACTTCTCGCAGACCGAAGCCACGTCCGAGGAGTTCAAGCCGAACCAGGGCGCCGACGCCAGCGTGTCCATTCGCAGCCAGCAGACGACCGAGCAGGGCGCGGGGGCATCGGCCGGGCTGCCGAGCGGCGTGCCGGGCGCGGCGTCGAACCAGCCGCCGATCGCCGCCACCGCACCGCTCACCGGCGCGTCGCAGCCGCTGCAGGGCGCGCCCGCCGCCGGCAACGCCGTCGGCCCGAGCGGGCGCCGCGAGGCGGTGACGAACTACGAGGTCGACAAGACGGTGCGGGTGACGCGCAGCGCCAGCGGCAACATCAAGCGCCTCAACGCCGCCGTGGTCGTCAACAGCCGCAGCGTGGTCGATGCCAGGGGCAAGACGACGCAGGTGCCGCTCAGCAGCGACGAGGTCGAAAAACTCACGGCGCTGGTGCGCGAGTCGATCGGCTTCAACAAGGAGCGCGGCGACTCGGTCCGGGTCGTCAACGCGCCGTTCAAGATCGAGCCGACGACCGTCGTCGAGACGCCGCTCTGGAAGAGCCCGGAGCTGCTCGATATCGTTCGCGCCGCGGCCCTGCCCGGGGCCCTGGCCGTGGTCGCCGCCCTCCTCTTCTTCGGCCTGTTGCGCCCTGCCGTCAAGACCGCGCTGAGCCAGCCCCGCCTGTCGCGGACGGCGACCCGCGTCAACGCCGTCGTCGACGACGAGCAGACCCTCGACGCCATACCGGCGCTGGCGGCGCCCGCCTACGTGAAGCAGCTCGCAGGCGCCAAGACCCTGGCGATGCAGAACCCGGCCGCGGTGGCCGGCATCGTCCGCAACTGGGTCGCCGGCGCGCCAGCCTGAGCGCCGGCAACGAAAGAGACAAGCGACATGGACGAAACAGGCCTCGAGGACTCGGCGATCCTCCTCATGTCGCTCGGCGAGGAGGAGGCGGCACAGGTGCTTCGCCACCTCTCGCCGCGCGAGGTCCAGAGCCTCGGCGAGACGATCGCGCGCATGACCTCGGTGCCGAAGGACCGGCTCGACGGCGTGATGCAGAAGTTCTCGACCGTCGCCGCGACCCAGAGCTCGCTGGTCGCCGACACCGGCACCTACGTGAAGAACGTGCTGAAGAAGGCGCTTGACGAGGACAAGGCCAATCTCCTGATCGAGCGCATTTTGCAGAGCGGCGACATTTCCGGCATCGAAGGCCTGAAGTGGATGGACGCCGGCTCGATCGGCGAGATGCTTCGCCACGAGCACCCGCAGATCGTCGCCGCCGTGCTCGTCCACCTCGACCCCGACCAGGCCGCGGCGGTGCTGAAGACCTTCAACGAACGCCAGCGCAACGAGGTCCTCGTGCGCATCGCCACCCTCGACGGCATCCAGCCGTCGGCGCTGAAGGACCTGAACGAGGTGATGAGCAAGATGCTCGCCGGTGGCGAGCAGGCCAGGAAGGTCCCGCTCGGTGGCGTCAAGACGGCGGCCGAGATGATCAACCTGCTCGGCAGCAGCGTCGAGACCGCGGCGCTCGACTACATCCGCGAGACCGACAACGACCTCGCCCAGTCGATCATGGACAACCTGTTCACCTTCGACGACCTCGAGCGCGTCGACGACAAGGGCATCCAGGCGCTGCTGAAGGAAGTGCAGAGCGAGTCGCTGGTCATCGCCTTGAAGGGCGCGAAGCCGGAGATGCGAGAGCGCATCTTCAAGAACATGTCGACCCGCGCCGCCGAGACCCTGCGCGAGGACCTCGACTCCCGCGGCCCGGTGCGCGTGTCGGAGGTCGAGTCCGAGCAGAAGGAGCTCCTGAAGGTGGTGCGCCGCCTCGCCGAGGAAGGCCAGCTGGTCCTCGGTGGCGGCAGCGGCGATGACTTCGTCTAAGCCGCGCCAGGTGCCGCCGCCCGAGGGCGGCCGGCCCAACCCGTACGCACGCTTCATCCCGCGCGAAGAGCTCAGCTCGTTCGAGAGCTGGGAGCTCGGCGACATCGGCGATGCGTCGGCCGCGACCAACGCCTCGACGCAGCCGCGCGAGCGCGAGGCGCCGGCGCGCGACGCGGCCCAGCTCGTCGCCGAGCAGCTGCGCGCGGCCCGCCAGGCGGGCTACCAGGACGGCTACCGAGACGGGCTGGTCGCGCTCGAAGGATTCAAGCAGAGCTTCGCTGCCCAGACGACGGTGCAGGTCGGCACGCTGGTCGCCTCGATGACCGAGCAGCTCGATGCGCTGCAGCAGGACATGGCGGCGACGCTGGCCCGCGCGGCCACGCAGTTGGCGCGCCAGATCGTGCGCAGCGAGCTGCAGACGCACCCGGAGGCGGTGGCCATCGTCGCCGGGCAGGCGATCGACGCGCTGCTCCTCAGCGCCCGCCACATCGTGCTGCGCGTGCACCCCGACGACCTCGCGCTCGTCGGCACCGGCGCCGCCGAGACGATTGCCGCGCGCGGCGCCCGCCTCGTCGCCGACCCGGCGATCGGCCGCGGCGGCTGCCGGCTCGAATCGGACATCGGCCTGGTCGACGCCACGATCGACGAGCGCTGGCGACTCGCCGCCACCATGCTCGGCAGCGACGCCCCCTGGCGCGACGCGACGGACGGCGGCGAAGGAGAGGCATCGTGATCGCGCCCGAAACCGCGCCACGGGCGACGACCGGCGAGCGCTGGCGCCGCTACCTCGCCGACCTCGAAGGCGTCACTGCCGAGACCATGCCGCTCGAGACGCAGGGCCGCCTCGTGCGCGTGACCGGCCTGGTGCTCGAGGCGGCCGGCATCCGCGTGCCGCTCGGCTCGGTATGCGAGATCCGCGCCGAAGGCCGCGCCGACGGGCAGCCACCGGTGCTGGCCGAAGTGGTCGGCTTCTCGGGCGACCGCGCCTACCTGATGCCGACCGGCGACGTCCACGGCCTGGCCAGCGGCGCCCTGGTCGTGCCGCGGCCTTCGCCCACGGTGCCGATGCGCCTCGGCCAGGCCCGCCATCGCTGGCGGCGCACGGTCGACCGCACGCTGCACCTGCCGGTCGGCGGCGGCCTGCTCGGCCGCGTCGTCGATTCGCACGGGCAGCCGATGGACCGCAAGGGCCCGCTCGCCGACGTCCACGACGAGCCGCTGACGCGCCGGCCGATCAACGCCATGGACCGCGACCCCGTGCGCCGGCCGCTCGACACCGGCATCCGCGCCATCAACGCGATGCTCACGGTCGGTCGCGGCCAGCGCATCGGCCTGTTCGCCGGCACGGGCGTGGGCAAGAGCGTGCTCCTCGGCATGATGGCGCGCTACACCGAAGCCGATGTCATCGTCGTCGGCCTGATCGGCGAGCGCGGCCGCGAGGTCAAGGAATTCATCGAGGACATCCTCGGCGAGGAGGGCCTGCGCCGCGCCGTCGTCGTCGCCGCGCCAGCCGACGCGCCGCCGCTCGTGCGAATGCAAGGCGCCAATTACGCCACCGTCATCGCCGAGCACTTCCGCGACCGCGGCAAGAACGTGCTGCTGCTGATGGACTCGCTGACCCGCTACGCGATGGCGCAGCGCGAGATCGCGCTGGCGATCGGCGAGCCGCCGGCCACCAAGGGTTACCCGCCGAGCTGCTTCGCCAAGCTGCCGCAGCTGGTGGAGCGCAGCGGCAACGGCCTCGCCGGCGGCGGCTCGATCACCGCGTTCTACACCGTGCTTTCCGAGGGCGACGACCAGCAGGATCCGATCGCCGACGCGGCGCGCGGCATCCTCGACGGCCACATCGTCCTCTCGCGCGACCTCGCCGAGGCCGGCCACTATCCGGCGATCGACGTCGAACGCTCCATCTCGCGGGTGATGACCAACGTCGCCAGCAGCGAGCACATCGACGCGGCTCGGCGCTTTCGCCAGCTTCACGCCCGTCACCTGAAGGCGCGCGACCTGATCCAGCTCGGTGCCTATACGCCGGGCCACGATGCGGATCTCGACCTCGCCGTGCAGCTGCACGAGCCGATGGATCGGCTGCTGCAGCAGAACATGCACGAGCCGGCCCACCTGGCCGACAGCCTGGAGCGGCTGCACGCGCTGCTCAGGCCGGACTGAGCGACCCTTTTCCGATCACGACACGCTGCCCGACCAAGGACCCCATGAACGACGACCTGCAGCCCGTGCGCGCCCTCCTGGCCCAGACCGAGCGCCAGCGCGACGAGGCGCTCACCGAGAAGGTGCGGCTCGAGATGGCGCGGCGGGCCGCCGACACCCAGGCCGAGCAGCTCGTCGCCTATCGCCGCGAGTACGAGTCGCGCTGGCAGGCCGAGTTCTGCCGCGAAGGCAAGATCGAGCTGGTGCGCTGCTACCAGGGCTTCATGCAGAGGCTGAGCGAGGCGATCGAGCAGCAGTCGCGGATCGCCGTCCACACCGCCGTGCAGGTCGAGCGCGCGAATGCCATCGTCAACGGCTTCGAGATGCGCGCCGCAGCGCTGAAGAAACTTCTCGAGCGGCGCCTTCGCGAAGGCCGCCGCCTGGGCGAGCGCGAAGAGCAGAAGGAGACCGACGACTTCGCGAACCGCGCCGCCTGGCAGCGCATGGTCTACCAGGCCACGGTCCACTAGAACTGACGAGGCGATGGCCACCGGATTCTCGACCCTCCCGGCGTCGTCGTCGCCGCCGCCGTCGCCGCCGCCGGCCGCCGGGCCGGCGCCGTTGCCGAGCCCGCCCGACCGCGAGGCGCCGCACAGGGTGGGCACGGCGCACCCGTTCGCCGAGCTGCTGCAACGCAACCGCCTCGACGCCGGGCGCGCGGCCGTGCCGGCAACGGCCACCGAGGCCGACGCCGCGCCCGACCCGCAGGACGGCGCCGGCGAAGCCGCGCCGCCGGGTGCGCCGCGCGAAGAGCCACCCGACCGCGCCGAGACGCCCAGGGCGAAGGCTGCACCGGCCGGACCGCCGCGAGGGCCCGCAGCCGCCGGTCGTGAGCTCCAGACTGAAATCGACAACGGGCCTTTGGCCGACGCGTCGAGCCGGACGCCGACCGACCCGACAGGCCTGCCGCTGCCGGCGACCCCCACAGGCGAGCGCGTCGAGCCCGCCGGGGCCGATCGGCCGTCGCGCGCCGCCGGTGGCGTTTGCAGGGCTGCCACCAACCCGGCCGGCATCACCGAGCCGGGCGCCGGAGCACCGGCCGCCACCGGACCTTCAGCCGCCACCGGACCCTCGGCCGTGTCGGCGCCGGACCTGGCGTCGCCCGGCCCCGCCGTGGCCACGCCATCGCTGCCGCTCGGCATCGCCTTGCCGCCCGGCCCCGACGGCGCCCACTCGCTCACGAGCCACGCCGCGAGCACCGCGGCCACGCCGACACTGCAGACGCCGATCGATTCGCCCGATTTCCCCGGAGCCTTCGGGCTGCAGGTGAGCGTTCTCGCCCGCGACGGCGTGCAGCGGGCCGAGCTGCACCTGAACCCGGCCGAGATGGGACCGGTCTCGATCCACATCACCCTCCACGGCAGCCAGGCCCGCGTCGACTTCGGCGCCGACCTGGCGGCGACCCGGCAGGCGATCGAGCGCGGCCTGCCCGAGCTGGCCGGCGCCCTGCGCGACGCCGGCTTCACGCTCGCGGGCGGCGGCGTGTCTTCGCACGCGCAGCCGCAGTCGCAGTCGGGCGACGGCGCCGAACCGGGCGAGCGCCCGGGGGCCCGAGGCGGCGCGGCAGGCGGCCACGCCGAGGGCGATCCGACAGCACCCGCCGTCCTGCGCCGCATCCGCGGCGGCGTCGCCGGCGGCATCGATCTCTACGCCTGAGCGGCGTCGCGGCAACGCCCGTCTGGGCCGTAAAACCGGCGCTTATCGCCGCATCTGCGAGACGGCCCTGTTTCGATAATTTCCCTGGAGTCGCCCTGCCTGCCCGCCTCGTCCCGAGTGCCGCCGGCCCGACCCGAAGGAGTTTCGATGTCTGCTGTGATTGCCGACCCGGCCGATACCGGCGACGCCGTTCCGCCGAAGCGCGGCAAGAAGAAGCTCCTGATCATGGCCGCAGCCGGCCTTGCCCTCGCCCTCATCCTGGCCGGCGGAGCCGTCGTCGTCCTGAAGAAGCGCGCAGCCGCCCACGCCGCGCTCGCAGAGGTGGAGGACGGCGGCGTCGCCGAGGGACGCACTGCCGCGAGGATCGACCCGAAGAATCCGCCGACCTACCTGCCGCTCGACCCCTTCGTCGTCAACCTGGCCGATCGCGACGTCGACCGCTATGCGCAGATCGGGATCACCTTCGAGCTCGAGAACGGCGCCGCCGTCGAGCTGATGCGCAGCTACATGCCATCGATCCGCAACGCCGTGCTGATGGTCCTCGCCAACAAGACGTCGCGCGACCTCATCGACCGGGCCGGCAAGGAGCAGCTGGCGCGGGAAATCATGCGCGAGGCCGTGCGCCCGATGGGCATCGACGTGCCGATGCCGGTGCCCGTGACGCCGGCGCCCGTCGAAGCGGCCAGCGCCGCCGCTTCGGCGCCGAAGGCCGCCGCCAGCGCGGCGATGGCGGCATCGCAGGCCAAGGCCAAGGCGAAGCACCTGGTCGTCGCGGTCCGCAACCCGATCCAGCACGTCCACTTCTCGAGCTTCATCATCCAATGAAACCGCTGCGCTCGCCGCACATTGCAGCCTACGGGGCGGCACGGCCATGAACGAGCAGATCCTGACCCAGGACGAGGTCGACGCGCTCCTGCAAGGCATCTCCGGCGAAAGCGATTCGCTCGAGCCGGAGCCCGAAGACGCCGGCGGCGTCCGCGCGTTCGACCTCGTCAACCAGGAGCGACTGGTTCGCGACCGGATGCCGACGCTCGAGATCGTCAACGAGCGCTTCGCCAAGAACATCCGCTCGGGCATCTTCGGCTTCGTGCGGAAGAGCCCCGAGGTCTCGATCGGCACGATGCGCGTGCACAAGTACAGCGCCTTCCTGCGCGAGATCGCGGTGCCGACGAACTTCAACATCGTCTGCGTCAAGCCGCTGCGCGGCCTCGGCCTCGTCGTGTTCGACCCGTCGCTCGTGTTCGCCGTCATCGACGCCTTGTTCGGCGGCGCGGGCAAGTACCCCACGCGCATCGAAGGCCGCGACTTCTCCGCCACCGAACAGCGCATCATCAAGCGGCTGCTCGACGTCGTGATGGGCGAGTACAAGAAGGCCTGGGCCGGCATCTACCCGCTCGAGCTGGAGTACCAGCGCTCGGAGATGCAGCCGCAGTTCGCCAACATTGCGACGCCGGGCGAAGTGGTCGTCTCGACCTCGTTCACGCTGGAGATCGGCGAGACGAGCGGAACGATCCATCTCTGCATTCCCTACGCGACGTTCGAGCCGATTCGCGAGGTGCTCTACGCGACGATGCAGGGCGACGCCAACGCCCCCGACCGCCGCTGGATCGACCTCATGACGCAGCAGATCCAGTCTGCCGAGGTCGAGCTCATCGCCGAGCTCGCCGAAGCTCCGGCCACCGTCGAGCAGTTGCTGGCGCTCAAGGCCGGCGACTTCATCGAGCTCGATCTGCGGCCTGCCATCCAGGCCAAGGTCGCCGGCGTGCCGGTGCTCGACTGCCACTACGGCACCTCGAACGGGAAGTACGCGCTCAAGGTCGATCAACTGCTCACCGGCTCGCACGAGAGCTGGCTCGGAGAATCCCATGTCCATTGAAAACACGCAGGGCGCCGCGCCCGCCGACGCCGCCGCCGCCGACTGGGCCGCCGTCGACGGCCGGACCGAGACCGCCTCCGAATTGCACGGCCGGGCCGACCAGGTCTCGCCAGCGTCGTTCGCCAACTTCGCGCCGACCACCGGCTCGACTGCAGGCAACGACATCAACATGATCCTCGACATCCCGGTGCAGCTCACGGTCGAGCTCGGGCGCACGCGGATCCCGATCAAGAACATCCTGCAGCTGGCGCAGGGCTCGGTCGTCGAGCTCGAGGCGATGGCCGGCGAGCCGATGGACGTGCTCGTCAACGGCTACCTGATCGCGCAGGGCGAGGTCGTCGTCGTCAACGAGAAGTTCGGCATCCGCCTGACCGACATCGTGACGCCGAGCGAGCGCATGCGCCGCCTGTCGCGCGGCTAGCCTACCCTGCTCGCGCATTCCCTCTTCTCTTTCTGTCTCCTTCCATGCCTGCCAACGGCTTGAGCTCGCTGCTCTGGTTCCTCGCCATCGTCGCGCTGATCCCGGCGACCCTCTGGTTCCTGAAGCGGACGCCGCTCGGCGGCGCCGGCTCGGGCGGGATGCTGAGAAGCGTCGCCGTGCTGCCGCTGTCGACCAGCCAGCGCATCGTCACGATCGAGGTCGGCGCCGGCGACGAGCGGCGCTGGCTCGTGCTCGGCGTGACGCCGACGCAGATCACGACGCTGCACACCCTCACCGCGCAGGACCTGCCGCCGGCACCGTCGGCACGACCCGGCGGCGCCGACTTCTCCCACCTGCTGGCGAAACTGCGCGGGCAACGCGGCTCCGACGATGCCCGCTGAACGCATCGCGCTCGCCGCGCACCGGCGCGAGTCGCGCCTCGGCGTGGCGGCCGGCGGCAACGCTCGCCGCCGCATCCCGTTCCTCGTCGCACTGCTCGTGGTCGCGGCGACGCTGGCCCTGCTGGCCCCGCCGGCAACGGCCCAGCCGGCGCCGGCCGGCGGCGCCACGCTGCCGCTCCTGATCGGCCAGGGCGCCGGCGGCACCAGCTACTCGGTGCCGGTGCAGACGCTGCTCTTCTTCACGGCGCTCAGCTTCCTCCCGGCGGTGCTGCTGCTGATGACGAGCTTCACCCGCATCGTCATCGTGCTGAGCCTGCTGCGGCAGGCGCTCGGCACGCAGGCGGCGCCGCCGAACCAGGTCGTCATCGGCCTCAGCCTCTTCCTCACCTTCTTCGTCATGGGCCCGACGCTCGACAAGGTCTACGCCGATGCCTACGCGCCCTATGCGAAGAACGAAATCGCGTTCGAGGAAGCGCTCAAGCGCGGCGAGAGCCCGGTGCGCGAATTCATGATGAAGCAGACGCGCCAGGCCGACGTGATGCTGTTCGCCCGCCTGGCCAGGGTCGACCCGGCCGTCAAGATCGCCGACGTGCCGTTCAAGGTGCTCGTGCCCGCCTTCGTGACGAGCGAGCTGAAGAGCGCGTTCCAGATCGGCTTCCTCGTCTTCATCCCGTTCCTCATCATCGACATGATCGTCGCCAGCGTCCTGATGTCGCTCGGCATGATGATGCTGTCGCCGGTGCTCATCGCGCTGCCCTTCAAGCTGATGCTCTTCGTGCTCGCCGACGGCTGGAATCTGCTCCTCGGCTCGCTCGCGGCGAGCTTCGTGATGTGACCCTGACCCCATGGATCCGCAACAAGTCTTCACGATCGGTCAGCAGGGCCTGTACATGCTGCTCATGATCTCGGCGCCGATCCTGCTCACCGTGCTCGCGGTCGGCCTGATCGTGAGCATCTTTCAGGCCGCGACGCAGATCCACGAGGCGACGCTGTCGTTCGTGCCGAAGATCGTCGCCGCGGTCGCGGTGCTGACCATCGCCGGTCCGTGGATGCTGACCTCGCTGGTCGAGTTCCTGCAGCGCACGCTGCAGCAGATTCCTTCCGTCGTCGGCTAGCCGGCACGGCAGCCCGCGCCGCCGGAGCGCTACCGTGCTGACGTTCACCGAAGCCGAGGTCCTCGCCTGGGTGACGCCCATCCTCTGGCCGTTCCTGCGCGTGCTGGCGCTCTTCAGCGCGCTGCCGATCATCGCCCAGCGCAGCGTGCCGATGCGGATCCGCATCGGCCTCGCCTTCCTGATCGCCTTCTGCGCCCAGGCGACCGTGCCGCCGATCGCGCCGATCGCACTCGACTCCGCGGTCGCCGCGCTCGTCGTCGCCCAGCAGGTGCTCATCGGCGTCTCCCTCGGCTTCGCAGTGCGCATCGTCTTCACGGCGGTCGAGTACGCGGGCGAGATCATCGGCCTGCAGATGGGCCTGAACTTCGCCGCCTTCTTCAACCCGATGACCGGCGGCGAGCAGACCGCCGTCAGCCGGTTCTTCGGCGTCTCCGTGGCCTGGGTGTTCATCGTCAGCGGCGGCCACCTGGTGCTGATCGCGGCCGTGGTGCAGAGCCTCACCTCGTTTCCGGTCTCGAGCGACCCCTTCGCCTTCCTGCGCGCGGTCGAGCCGTGGCGCTGGGGCGCCGAGATCTTCAGCGTCGGCCTGTGGATCGCGCTGCCGCTCGTGGCGATGCTGCTGTTCACCAACCTCGTGCTCGGCATCATCGCCCGCGTCGCCCAGCAGATGAACATCTTCGCGATCGGCTTTCCGATCACGCTCGGCGTCGGCCTCGTCGGCGTGCTGCTGACGCTGCCGATGATGCAGATGCCGTTCACCATGGCCCTCGAGCGGATGCTCGCGCGCTTCCAGTAGCCGCTGCGCATCCGGTCGCGGCCGCATGCGGGATTTCCTCCGTTCCGCGGGCCACGGGCCCAGCGCTTAATCGCTTCCCCGGGATGCCGCCGCGCGCCGACGCGACTCGGCCCGAATCCGACTCCGAGGAACGCACCATGGCCCCTGCGCAATCGCCGGCTCCTGCGGGCCGGCCCGACTCGCCTCTGTTCAGCAACGGCGCCGACGTCCGCGCCTACGAGGCCACGCCCTATGCCGAGCGCGTCGTCGCCCGAAGTACCTACGAGGCGTTGCAGACGGGCGCCCGGCGCGACCCGGCCGCCACGGCGATTCGCTTCCTGCCGCACGCCGACCCCGACGAGACGCCGGTCACGGTCTCTTATGCCCAGTTCATGGCCCGGGTCACGCAGGCGGCCAACCTGTTCGCCGATCTCGGCGTCGGTCCGGGCGACGTCGTCAGCCTGCTGCTGCCGCTCGTGCCGCAGAGCTTTTTCGCTCTCTTCGGCGCGCAGGCCGCGGGCATCGCCAACCCGATCAATCCGCTGCTCTCGCCGGCGCAGATCGTCGAGATCCTGCGCGCCGCCGGCACCAAGGTGCTGGTCGCGCTCGGCCCGATGCCGGGCTCCGACATCTGGGACAAGGTGCAGGGCATCAAGGACCAGCTTCCGGCACTGAAGGCCATCGTCGTCGTCGGCGGGCCGGGCGACGAGGCCGGCTCGGTGGTGGGCTTCGATGCCGTGATCGACCGCTACCCCGCCGACCGCCTGACGAGCGGCCGCACGATCGCGGCCGACGAGACGGCGAGCTACTTCCACACCGGCGGCACCACGGGCACGCCCAAGCTCGTGCGCCACACGCACGGCAACGAGGTCTACCAGGCCTGGGCGCTCGATCTCCTGCTGCCGACGGGTGCCGGGCAGACGCTCTTGTTCGGGCTGCCGCTCTTTCACGTCGGCGGCGCGCTCACGCAATGCCTGTCGCCGCTCTACAGCGGCTGCACGCTGGTCGTGCTCAGCGCCTCGGGGTGGCGCGAGCCGAACGCCATCCGCAACGTCTGGCGCCTCGTCGAACGCTTTCGGCCGGCCCTCTTCGGCGGCGTGCCGACGGTGCTCGCGGCGGCGATGAACGTGCCGGTCGGCGGGGCCGACGTGTCGAGCATCCGCTGTGTCTCGGGCGGCGGCTCGGCCATTCCGGTCGCCGTCGGCAAGACCTACATCGAGCGACTGAAGGTGCCCGTGCTCGAGGTCTACGGCATGACCGAGACCTCGAGCGTGCATTGCCTGAGCTACCCCGACCGGCCGGTGCGGCTCGGCTCGGTCGGCCACGCGCTGCCCTACAGCCGCGTGCGCATCGTCAGGCTCGACGGCGAGGGCCGCCTCGAGCGCGACTGCGCCGTCGACGAGATCGGCATCGTGGCGATGGCCGGGCCCGGTGTGTTCTCCGGCTACGTGAGCAAGCAGCACAACCACGATGCCTTCGTCGAGCCCGGCTGGGTCAATTCCGGCGACCTCGGGCGCCTCGATGCCGACGGCTACCTCTGGCTCACCGGCCGCGCCAAGGACATCGTCATCCGCGGCGGACACAACATCGACCCGCTGGCGATCGAGGAGGTCTTCTTCCGGCATCCGTCGGTGGCGCTCGTCGCCGTGGTCGGCCAGCCCGACGCGTACGCGGGCGAGCTGCCCGTCGCCTACGTCCAACTCAAGCCCGGCCAGGCTGTCGACGCCGAGGCGCTGATCGCGTTCGTTCGCGAGCTCACGCCCGAGCGGGCGGCTGTCCCGGTCGAGGTCTGGTTCGTCGACACGATCCCGCTGACGGCGGTGGGCAAGGTCTTCAAGCCGGCGCTGCGTCGGGACGCCACTGCGCGGGCGGTCCGCCGCATGCTCGCCGCGCTGATGCCGGCCAACGCCACGCTGGAGATCGACGTCGCGGTGCACGAGTCGCATGGCAGCCTGATCACGGTGGCGATCGGTGGCGTGCCACTGGAAGCGCGGTCGACGCTCGAGCGCCAGGTATCGGAGCAGCTCGGCCCGCTCGTGATGCGCTACGAGATCAGCTGGGACTGACCTGCCCCGGCGCTGCCGGCGGCGCCGGGCGCGCTAGCGAAAGCGCGGCTGGGGAATCGTCTGCAGCTCGCCCGGCAGCGAGGCGAGGTAGCCGGCAAGTGCCTTGATCTCGGCGTGCGTGAAGGGCCGTGCCATGCCCATCATGATCGGGTTGCTGCGCCCGATGCGCGGGTTGTTGTCGGTCTGGTAGGCCTTCAGTGCCGCGTAGAGGTAGTCGCCGTGCTGGCCGGCCAGCTTCGGGTAGCTCGGATCGATCGGCTTGGAGAAGTTCTCGCCGTGGCACGAGGCGCAGTTGGCTTGCGCGAGCAGCTTCGCGACTTCAGGAGACGGGGCGTGCTCCGGCTTGGCGGGCAACGGCGACTCGGCGCCACCGAGCTGCGAGTAGTAGGTGGCCAGGTCGGCGATGTCCTGGTCGGACAAGGCAGCGGCAATGGCACGCATGGTCGGGAACTTGCGCTCGCCCTTGCGGTAGGCGACCAGCGCCGCTGCGAGGTACTTCTCGCTCTGGCCGGCGATCTTCGGCACCTTGTAGACCTCGGGAAAGCTCGCCTGGTAGCCGGGAATGCTGTGGCAGCCGGCGCAGAGGTCGGACTTGATGGCGCCGGCCGCCTTGTCGCCCGCCTTCGCCTCCTGGGCCACGGCAGGCGCGGCCGATGAGAGGGCCACGATGGCGGCGGTCGACAGGGCGAAGAGAGTCTTCTTCATGGCAGCGATTCGGGCGAGGCTGTTGCGCGCAAACCGCGAATTATAGAGGCCCCCTTATACTGAAACGCCGCTCTGCGTACTGCGATCCATGAAGTTCAACGGCTCGGACAACTACGTCGCCACGCCCGACCTGATGCTGGCGGTCAACGCCGCGGTAACGCTGAAGCGACCGCTCCTCGTCAAGGGCGAGCCCGGCACCGGCAAGACGATGCTCGCCGAGGAAGTCGCCACCGCGCTCGGCATGCCGCTGATGCAGTGGCACATCAAGTCGACGACGAAGGCGCAGCAGGGCCTCTACGAGTACGACGCCGTGAGCCGCCTGCGCGACAGCCAGCTCGGCGACGAGCGCGTCAAGGACATCCACAACTACATCGTCAGGGGCGTCCTCTGGCAGGCCTTCACTGCCGACGAGCCGGTGGTGCTGCTGATCGACGAGATCGACAAGGCCGACATCGAGTTCCCCAACGACCTGCTGCGCGAGATCGATCGGATGGAGTTTTACGTCTACGAGACGCGCGAGCTCGTCCAGGCGCGGCACCGGCCCGTCGTCTTCATCACCTCGAACAACGAGAAGGAGCTGCCCGACGCGTTCCTGCGCCGCTGCTTCTTCCACTACATCAAGTTCCCCGACGCCGACACCATGCGTCGCATCGTCGACGTCCATTTCCCCGGCCTGAAGAAAGAGCTCCTGAGCGCGGCGCTGAAGAGCTTCTACGACGTCCGCAACCTGCCCGGACTGAAGAAGAAGCCCAGCACGTCGGAGCTGCTCGACTGGCTGAAGCTGCTGGTCGCGGAAGACATCCCGCTCGAGGCGCTGCAGAGCAGGGACGAGAAGGTCGCCGTGCCGCCGCTCGTCGGCGCGCTTTTGAAGAACGAGCAGGACGTGTCGCTGTTCGAGAAGCTCGTCTTCATGCAGCGCCACAACCGCTGATCCGCCGATGCTCGCCGTCACCCCCGTCACCCTGAACGACGGACGGATCCGCCTCGAGCCGCTCGGCCTGCAGCACGTCGACGGGCTGAAGGCGGCGGCCGCCGACGGCGAGCTGTGGAACCTGCGCGTCACGAGCGTGCCCGAGCCCGGCGACACGCGCGGCTACGTCGAGCGCGCCCTGCAGGGCTTCGCCGCCGGGCACCGGCTGGCGTTCGCGGTGATCGACGTCGCCGCCGACGCCGTCATCGGCTCGTCGAGCTACCACGACATCCTGCCCGCGGTCCAGCGGCTCGAGATCGGCTACACCTGGTACGCCGCGAGCCGGCAGCGGACGCACGTCAACGTCAGCGCCAAGCTGCTGCTCATGACGCACGCCTTCGAGACGCTCGGCGCGAAGCTCGTCGGCTGGCGCACCGACAACTTCAACTTTGCCAGCCAGCGCGCGATCGAGCGGCTCGGCGCGCGGCGAGACGGCGTGATCCGCCATCACGCGCTGCGCCGCGACGGCACCGTGCGCGACACCGTGATGTACAGCATGACGGCGGCCGAGTGGCCCGAGGCGAAAGCCGAGCTGCGCTGGCGGCTTGGCCGTCGCGCCGACTGACGTCACCGCCCGGCGCACTGCGGCCAGGGAACAACGGCAACGAGGCAGGAGACCCGAGGCGTCATGGGGGACAAGGCGAAGATCTTCGACGTCGACGCGCTCTGGAAGGTCGATCGCATCGGCGCCCTGTCGCTAGCGCCCGACGGCTCGCAGGCGGTGTGCACCGTCACGACCTGCTCGATGGCCGAGAACCGCACGGTCGCCAACCTTTTTCTGCTCTCGTGCCTCGGCGGCGAGCCGCGCCGCCTCACGACCTGCGGCGACAAGGACGGCAGCCCGGCCTGGTCGCCTGCGGGCGATCGCATCGCCTTCATCGCCAGGCGCGAGCAGGAGGCGAGGAAGGACGACACGCCGCAGCTCTACGTCATTGCCGCCGACGGCGGCGAGGCGCAGCGCATCACCGACTTCGGGCCCGGCGTCGAGTCGTTCAAGTGGTTTGCCGACGGCCGGCGGATCGCGTTCGTCTCCTGGGTCTGGCCCGAGCTGCGCGGCACCAAGGCGCAGGCGCGCCGCTGGAAGCAGTGGAAGGAACGCAAGGAGAGCGGCTATGCGACGTCGCAGGCGCAGTACCGCTTCTGGGACCGCAACCTGCCGATGGGTCGCGCCGCCCACCTGCACGTGCTCGACGTCGAGACCGGACGCATCGCCGATCTCTTCGAAGGCACTGGCTTCGAGCTGCAGCGGGGCGAGCCGACCGCCGATGTCTTCGACGTCGCCCCCGACGGCCGGCACGTCGCCTTCGCCTTCGATCCCGCCGACGAGAAGAGGCTCGACAACTGCAAGGCGATCGCCGAGGTGAATGTCGAGAGCGGCCGCATCGCGACCGTCGCCCTCGACGCGGCCTGGGACTTCGAAAGCCCGCGCTACGCGCCCGACGGCACGCGCATCGCCTTCGTGGCCAGCCACCTCGGCCGGCGCCATACCGCGCCGGCCACGCTGGCCGTCGTCAAGCGCGGCGGCCACTGGCGCTCGCTCAGCGTCGCCTGGGACCACGCCGTCGACGCGCCGCTGCGCTGGGCGGCCGACGGCAGCGCGCTCTACTTCACCGCCGAGGACCGCGGCCGGCGGCCCCTCTGGCGCTACAGCATCCCCAGCCGCAGCGCCGCGATCGCCGTCGACGGCGGCTGGGTGCACGCGTTCGACGTCACCGGCGACACGGTGGCGACCGTAGCCGACTCGATGCTGAACCCGTCGCGGGTGCAGGTGCGCCAGGGCGGCGAGGCGCCCCGGCGGATCGAGCGCTTCAACGACCGCCACCTCGCCGGCTTTCGCCAGCCGACGGTCGAGACGATGACCTTCAAGGGCGCCCGAGGCGAGCCGGTGCACATGTGGCTGGTGTTCCCGCCGGGATTCGACCGGCGCAAGAAGTATCCGGTGCTGCACAGCATCCACGGCGGTCCCCACGCGGCCTCGGGCGACACCTTCCACTACCGCTGGAGCAACGTCGTCTTCGCCAGCCAGGGCTACGTCGTCGCCGGCGTCAACTACCACGGCTCGAGCGGCTTCGGCCACGCCTTTCTCGACAGCATCACGCACCGATGGGGCGAGCTCGAGCTGGCCGACATGGAGGCCGCCACCGACTGGCTGCTGAAGCGGCCCTGGGCCGACAGGAAGCGCGTGTTCGCCAGCGGCGGCAGCTACGGCGGCTACCTGGTCGCCTGGATGAACGGGCACGTCGAGCCAGGCCGCTACCGGGCCTTCGTGTGCCACGCCGGCTGCTTCGACTGGCGGGCGATGTTTGCCGACGACGCCTACACCTGGCATGCCCGCGAACTCGGCGCCAACTACTGGGACGACGCCGCCAAGGTGCAGGCGCAGAGCGCCGACACCTTCGCCGCGCACCTGGCGACGCCGACGCTCGTGATCCACGGCGCGCTCGACTACCGCGTGCCCGACCAGCAGGGCCTGGCCTACTACAACACCCTGAAGGCGCGCGGCATCGACGCGCGCCTGCTCTGGTTCCCGGACGAGAATCACTGGATCCTGAAGCCACGCAACTCGAAGCTCTGGTACGGCGAGTTCTTCGCCTGGCTGAAGGCGCACGACACGCCGGCCCGCTGAGCCGGCTCACTTCCGATCGACCGCCATGCCGACACCGACCGCCCCCGCAGCCGCCGACGCCGGTGGTGCCGACGCCTATCTCCGCCACCCGACCCTGCACGACGACACCGTCGTCTTCGTCGCCGACGACGATCTCTGGTCGGTGTCGGCCCGCGGCGGCGTGGCGCGGCGTCTCACGGCTGGCCTCTCGGAGCCTTCGACGCCGTGCCTGTCGCCCGACGGCCGCCTGCTCGCCTTCGTCGGCCGCGACGAGCAGCACCCCGAGGTCTATGCGATGGCCGCCGGTGGTGGCCCGGCCCGCCGCCTGACCTGGCTCGGCACCGACACCCTGGTGCGCGGCTGGACGCCCGCCGGCGAGATCGTCTACGTGACGACGCAGGGACGGCCGTTCTTTCGCGATCACCGCGCCTTCGTGCTGAGCCCGCAGGGCGGCACGCCGCAGCCGCTGCCCTACGGCCAGGTCAATCACCTCGCTTTCGGTCCCGGCGAACGCAAGGTGATCGGCCGCAACACGGCCGACCCGGCGCGCTGGAAACGCTACCGCGGTGGCACGGCCGGTGCGCTCTGGATAGACGCCGAAGGCGACGGTGCGTTCCGGCGCATGAACGAGCTCGCCGGCAACCTGACGAGCCCGATGTGGATCGGCGACCGGCTCTGGTACCTGTCCGATCCCGAAGGCGTGGGCAACCTCTATTCGTGCCTGCCCGATGGCAGCGACGTCCGCCGCCACACCGACCACGACGACTTCTACGCCCGCCACGCCCAGACCGACGGCCGCCGCATCGTCTACCAGTGCGGCGCCCGACTCTGGCTGTTCGACCCGGCGAGCGGCGAAAGCCACGCGATCGCCGTCGAGACGCCGTCGCACCGCACGCAGGCGGCGCGACGGTTCGTTCCCGCCGGCGACAACCTGGAGTCGTTCGCGCCGCATCCGGCGGGCCACTCGCTGGCCGTCGTCGCCCGCGGCCAGCTGTTCGACATGGCCCTGTGGGAGGGCGCGGTGCGCCGCCATGCCGACGGCGACGACGCCCGCCTGAGGCGTGGCCAGTGGCTCGCCGGCGGCACCTCGCTGGTCGCCGTGAGCGACGCCTCGGGCGAGGAACGCATCGTCGTCTTCACCGGTTCGCCGACTGCCGCTGCGCGCAGCCTGCCCTGGGACGTCGGCCACGTGACGCAGCTGCTCGCGGCGCCGGCCGGCGAGCGGATCGCCATCGCCAATCACCGCAACGAGGTCTTCGTCGGCGACGTCGGCAGCGGTGCCCTGCACCGGGTCGACGCGAGCGAGCACGGCCGCAGCGACGACCTCGCCTGGTCGCCCGACGGCGCCTGGCTCGCCTACACCTTCATGACCAGCCGCCGGCACGTCGCGATCAAGCTGCACGACGTGGCGATGCAGGCCAGCACGCTGGTCACCGCGCCCGAGTTCCGCGACTACTCGCCGGCGTTCGATCCCGCCGGCAAGTACCTCTACTTCCTGTCGCTGCGCACCTACGACCCGGTGTACGACAGCGTCCAGTTCGAGCTGAGCTTTCCGCGCGCCGCGCGCCCGTACCTGATCGCCCTGCAGGCCGGAGGCCGGCCGCCGTTCGAGCCGGAGCCGCGCGGCCTGCGCGGCGAAGGGTCCGACGCCGAGCGGGTGGCGCACCCGCCGGTAGCTGCCCCGCCCGCCCCCGTGCGGGTCGACCTCGACGGCATCGCCGGGCGCGTCGCCGCGTTCCCCGTTCACGAGAACCGCTTCGGCCGCATGGTCGGCGTCGCCGGGAACAAGGTCGCCTGGAGCGTGCAGCCGGTGCTCGGTGCCCACGGCCGCGGCGGCCACAAGGAACCCGCCGGCCGGCTCGAGCAGTTCGACCTCGCGACCGGGCGCACCGAGACCCTGGCCGAGAAGGTCGATTCGTTCGAGCTGGCCGCCGACGGCGTCACCCTCGTCTACCGCGAAGGCAAGCGCCTGCGCGCCATCGCTGCCGACCGGAAGGTCGACGACAAGACGGAGAGCGCTGCAGCCGACGCACCGCCGTCACGCAAGAACGGTCGCCTCGATCTCGAGCGCATCCGCATCGGCATCGAACCGCGCCGCGAATGGCGGCAGATGCTGCGCGAGGTCTGGCGCCTGCAGCGCGACCAGTTCTGGTCGGCCGACATGTCGGGCGTCGATTGGCAGGCCGCGTACCGTTTGTACGCGCCGCTGGTCGAACGGGTCGCGACGCGCGCCGACCTGTCGGACCTGATCTGGGAGATGCAGGGCGAGCTCGGAACGTCGCACGCCTACGAGATGGGCGGCGACCACCGCAAGCCCCCGGCACTGGCGCTCGGCTACCTGGCCTGCGAGCTGCGCTACGACGCCGCCGACGACAGCTACGAGATCACCCGAATCGTCTGCGGCGACCCGTGGGACGCGGCTGCCGATTCACCGCTCAACGCGCTCGGCGTCGAGGCCCGCGTCGGCGAGCGAATCGTCGCCGTCGGCGGCCGGCGCGTGTCGCGGGCACTGCGGCCGGAAGCCCTGCTCGTGCACCAGTCGGCGGCCAAGGTGCAGCTGACGCTCAAGGCCGGGCCGGCGAGCGACGCGCTGCTGCGCGAGGTGACGGTGACGACGCTGGCCGACGAGATTCCGGCGCGCTACCGGGAGTGGGTCGAGCGCAACCGGGCCTGGGTGCACGAGCGCTCGCAGGGCCGCGTCGGCTACTTCCATCTGCCCGACATGATGGCCGCCGGCTTCGCCGAGTTCCACCGCTACTTCGGTGCCGAATGCGACCGTGACGCCCTCGTCGTCGACCTGCGCTACAACCGCGGCGGCCACGTGTCCGAGCTGCTGCTCGAGAAGGTCGCGCGGCGCCGCATCGGCTACGCGCACTCGCGCTGGACGAAGACCGGCAGCTACCCCGACGAGTCGGCCGCCGGCCCGGTCGTCGCCCTGACCAACGAGCATGCCGGCTCCGACGGCGACATCTTCTCGCACGGCTTCAAGATGATGAAGATCGGCCCGCTCGTCGGCACCCGCACCTGGGGCGGCGTCGTCGGCATCTGGCCGCGGCACACCCTGGTCGACGGCACGCAGACGACGCAGCCCGAATTCGCCTTCTGGTTCAACGACGTCGGCTGGGACATCGAGAACCACGGCACCGACCCCGACATCGAGGTCGACAACGCGCCGCAGGACCACGTGACCGGCAACGACCGCCAGCTCGAAGTGGCCGTGGCCACCGCGCTCGTCCTGGCCGACGGCGCCGGCTTCGGCACGCCGGCGTTCGGGCCGCGGCCACGGCTGGCACGCCAGCCTCTGCCGAAACGGCAACGCGGCTGACGCGCGTGGCCGGCCAGCGTCAGCTCGGCTGCTTGACGGTGCGCAGGTACGGCTTGATGGTCTTGAAGCCGGCGGGGTACTTCTTCTTCGCGTCGTCGTCGGAGACCGACGGGGCGATGATCACGTCGTCGCCGTGCTTCCAGTTCACGGGCGTCGCCACCTGGTGCCGGGCCGTGAGCTGCATCGAGTCGAGCACGCGCAGGATCTCGTCGAAGTTGCGGCCGGTGGACATCGGATAGGTGAGCATCAGCTTGATCTTCTTGTCGGGGCCGATGATGAAGACCGAGCGCACGGTCGCGTTGTTGGCCGCGGTGCGGCCGTCGGCACCCACCTCGTCGGCCGGCAGCATGCTGTAGAGCTTGGCGACCTTCAGGTCGTGGTCGGCGATCATGGGGTACTTGACGGCCGCGCCCTGCGTCTCCTCGATGTCCTTGGCCCACG
The DNA here is from genome assembly GCA_038225015.1 of Burkholderiales bacterium. Lineage (GTDB taxonomy): Bacteria > Pseudomonadota > Gammaproteobacteria > Burkholderiales > Burkholderiaceae_C > Schlegelella_A. Next base: position 16,277 of record JBBRFB010000013.1, on the reverse strand, counting down.
AGCTGTGGCGGTCGACCGGGTCGGCCGACAGGCCGATGAGCTTGGTGTTGCGCTTGGTGAACTCGGGCTCGATCTTGGCCATGTAGCCGAGCTCGGTGGTGCAGACGGGTGTGAAATCTTTCGGGTGCGAGAACAGGATCGCCCACTTGTCGCCGATCCAGTCGTGGAAGCGGATCTTTCCTTGCGTGGTATCGGCCTCGAAATCAGGGGCGGTGTCGTTGATGCGAAGGGACATGCAGAGCTCCTCGGTCCATGGGAGCCGGAAGTATGCGCCCGCCGAACGGCGCCCGAGGCCGGCGCAAAGTCATTCGCGCAATATGGATAAGCCCCCGCCACTGGATGAGTCCCCGCCACGCCCGAGGTCAGGGGCTGCGCGACGCGCCCGCGGCGACCCAGCGGCCCAGGGTCGCGCGCTCGGCCTCGGTGATGCCGGTGGCGTTGTTGAGCGGCATGATCTTCAGCACGACCGCCTGCTGGCGGATCTGCTGCGCGTGCGCGGCAATCTCGTCGGCGGAATCGAGGCGAACGTTCTTGCTTTGCGTGGTCGCGTTGTGACAGGCGACGCAGCGCTGGCCGACGATGGCCTGCACTTCGGCGAAGGTCGGCGTCGCCGCAGCCGCGGCGCCGGCCGGCGCCGCGGTCGGCGGCGGCGCCATCCAGAAGACGAGGCCCGCCAGCGCCAGCGTTCCCGCGGCGGCGTACTCCCACGGCACCCGCCGGCCGGCCACGCGCGCCGCATGGGCGACGACGAACGAATGGCGGATCAGGGCGCCGGCCAGCGTGACGACGACGAGCACCACCCCGTTGTGCGGCGCACCGTACAGGAAGCCGTAGTGGTTCGACAGCATCGCCACCAGCACCGGCAACGTGAAGTAGGTGTTGTGAACGCTGCGCTGCTTGGCCCGCTCGCCGTGCACGGGATCGACCGGCTCGCCGGCCTTCATCTGCGCCAGCACCTTGCGCTGGCCGGGGATGATCCAGACCAGGACATTGGCGCTCATCGCCGTTGCCATCATCGCGCCGACGAGCAGGAACGCGGCACGCCCGGCAAACAGGCTGCAGGCGAGCCACGAGGCGGCGGCGACAACGAGCGCAACGCCGGCGCCGACCACGAGGTCGCCATGGCGGCCACGGCCGAAGCCGCGGCAGATCGCGTCGTAGGCGATCCAGAACACGACCAGAAACGCGAGCGCCGTGGCGATCGCCGCCGGTGCCGACCAGTCGTGCACGCGGGGGTCGATGAGGAAGACGCTCGCCTGCCAGAGGTAGAGCACCGTGAAGAGCGCAAAGCCGGTGAGCCAGGTGGCGTAGCTTTCCCAGAAGAACCAGTGCAGGTGCTCCGGAATCTGCTTCGGCGCGACGCGGTACTTCTGCGGGTGGTAGAAGCCCCCGCCGTGCACCGCCCACAGTTCGCCGTCGACGCCCTTTTCGCGCAGCGCCGGATCGGTCGGCGGCGTCAGGCTGTTGTCGAGGAAGACGAAGTAGAACGACGAACCGATCCAGGCGATGACGACGACGACGTGGGCCCAGCGCAGAAGCAGGTTGGCCCAGTCGAGAAGGTAGGCGTCCATCGTGCGTGCCGTCGCAAAGTGTATACAGCCGAAGACTTCAGCTGCCGCGGTAGGTCGAGTAGGCCCACGGGCTCGCGAGGAGCGGCACGTGGTAGTTCTGGCCCGGGTCGGCGACGCCGAAGTCGATCGGCACCTCATCGAGGAAGGGCGGGATCGCCAGGGCCGCGCCGCGCGCCGAGAAATACGCCGCCACCGAGAAGACCAGGCGGTAGCGGCCGGCGCGCATCTCGTCGCCAGCGAGAAGCGGCCCGTCGGCGCGGCCGTCGGCATTCAGTACAAGCGACTTCAGCGCCCGGCTCGCGCCCTGCTCGTCGATCGCGAAGAGCGCGACGCGCATGCCTGCCGCCGGGCAACCGTGGGCCGTGTCGAGCACGTGCGTCGTCAACTTCCCCATGACCGCTCCGAGCTGTTGCCTGCGGGCAAAAGTGTATACACTTTGTCCGGCTTCGCAACCACCCATGGCCCGTTCCGCCGCCCGCTTGAAGATCGTCCGCGGCACTGCGGTGCCAGCCCGCCGCGCCCGTTCGCGCACCGCCCCTGCCGGCGCCGCCACCTCGCCGCGCGGCGTCAACAGTACCGAGCGCATCGCCGCCGCCATCACCACCGCCATCGTCGAGCGCCGGCTGATGCCGGGCACCAAGCTCGCCGAGCAGAAGATCGCCGACATCTTCAAGGTCTCGCGCACGCTCGTGCGACAGGCGCTGAACCAGCTCAGTCGAGACCGGCTCGTCGCGCTCGCGCCGAGGCGGGGCGCCCGCGTTGCCGAGCCGAGCGTCGAGGAAGCGCGCCAGGTGTTCGAGGTCCGCCTGATGCTCGAGGCGGCGATGATCCGCCGCGCCGCGGGCGAGCTGACCGCCGGCCAGGTCACCGAATTGCGCGCCCATCTTCGGGACGAGCGCGCTGCCGTCGCCCGCACCGATGTCTCGGGCCGGACCCGCCTGCTCGCCGATTTCCACGTCGTGCTGGCGCGCATGTTAGGCAACGAGGTGCTGGCCGCGATGCTCGCCGAGCTGGTCTCGCGGTCGTCGCTGATCGCTCTGATGTACCAGTCGGCGCACTCGGCCGAACATTCGTTCGACGAGCACGTCGCCATCGTCGATGCGCTCGAGGCGGGCGACGCCCGCGTCGCGGTGCGGCTGATGGAAGGCCACCTGCGCAACGTCGAACGCAACCTGCACCTCGACCCGCGCGTGGCCGACCTCGAGGCCGCGCTGGCGCCACGCTGAACCGCCATGAGCGACGCCCGAGCTCCCTATCCGCGCGACCTGGTCGGCTACGGCGCCAACCCGCCGCACGCCCGCTGGCCGGGTGGCGCCCGCATCGCCGTGCAGTTCGTCCTCAACGTCGAGGAAGGCGGCGAGAACAACGTCCTTCATGGCGACGCCGCCTCCGAGACCTTTCTTTCCGAGCTCGTGACGGCGCAGGCCTACGAGAACCGGCACATGACGATGGAGTCGATGTACGAGTACGGTACCCGCGCCGGCGTCTGGCGCGTGCTGCGCGAGTTCGACCGCCGTGGCCTGCCGCTGACCGTGTTCGGCGTCGCCATGGCGCTGGAGCGCTACCCCGGGCTGGTGGCGGCCTTCATGGAGCGTGGCCACGAGATCGCCTGCCACGGCCTGCGCTGGATCAACTACCAGAACCTGCCCGAGGCGACCGAGCGCCACCAAGTCGACGTTGCCAGCCGGGTCCTGAAAGACATGACCGGCGGCCAGTGGCCGCTCGGCTGGTACACCGGCCGAGACAGCCCGAACACGCGCCGGCTCGTCGTCGAGCATGGCGGCTACGAGTACGACAGCGACCACTACGGCGACGACCTGCCGTTCTGGATGGAGGTCGAGACCGGCGACGGCCGCCGACTGCCGCATCTCGTCGTCCCCTATTCGCTCGACACCAACGACATGCGCTTCGTGCAGGCGCAGGGCTTCAATACCGGCGAGCATTTCTTCACCTACCTGCGCGACGCCTTCGACGCGCTCTACGTCGAGGGCGACCCGGCCGGGCTCGACCGGCCGAAGATGATGTCGATCGGCATGCACTGTCGCCTCCTCGGCAAGCCCGGCCGCATCGGCGCCCTGCAGCGCTTTCTCGACCACGTCGCCGCGCACGCCGACGTCTGGGTCGCGCGGCGAATCGACATCGCCCGCCATTGGCGTGCCGTCCATCCCTTTGCCGGCCACGGCACCGAAACCCCCGCGCCATGAGCGACGTTCTCACTCTCGCCCGCCTGAACGGCGCCTCGCACACCGACTTCGTCGCCCTGCTCGCCGGCGCCTACGAGCAGTCGCCGTGGATCGTCGAGCGCGCCTGGCCACGCGGCCCGTTCGCCTCGCTCGCGCAGCTCAAGCGCGCGCTGGTCGAGGTCGTCACCGAGGCCGAGCGCGACGAGCAGCTCGCCCTGCTGCGCGCCCACCCCGAGCTCGCGGGCAAGGCGATGGCCGCGGGCACGCTCACCGCCGAGTCGAACCGCGAACAGGGCAAGGTCGGCCTCACCGCGTGCACGCCAGCCGAGCTGGCGACGATCGCCGGGCTGAACGAGGCGTACCGCAAGCGCTTCGGCTTTCCGTTCATGCTCGCCGTGCGTGGGCCGCGTGGCACCGGCCTGGCCAAGGCGCAGATCATCGCCACCTTCCGGCGCCGGCTCGAGAATCACCCGGACTTCGAGTTCGCCGAAGCGCTGAGGAACGTCCATCGCGTCGCTGAGCTGCGTCTCGACGATCGCTTCGCCGTTCGCCCCGTGCTCGGCGAGCAGGCCTGGGACTGCGCCGAGCTGCTGGCCCGCCACGCCGACCCCGGCTGTGCCGAGCTGGGCCAGCTCACCGTCACCTACCTGACCGACGCGCACCGCGCCTGCGCCGCGCAGCTCGCTCGCTGGATGGACGAATGCGGCTTCGACGACGTCCGGATCGACGCCGTCGGCAACGTCGTCGGCATCTACCGCGCCGCGACGGCCGGTACGAAGACGCTGCTCACCGGCAGCCACTTCGATACCGTGCGCAACGGCGGCCGCTACGACGGCAGGCTGGGCATCTTCGTTCCCATGATCTGCGTCCGCGAGCTGAGCCGCGCCGGCAGGCGGTTGCCGTTCGCACTCGAGCTCGTCGCCTTCGCCGAAGAGGAAGGGCAGCGCTACAAGGCGACCTTCCTCGGCTCGGGCGCGCTCGTCGGCCAGTTCGACCGGCGCTGGCTGGACCAGGCCGATGCCGACGGCGTGACCATGAAGGAGGCGATGCGCCGGGCCGGCCTGCCCGGCACCGCCGCCGCCATCGGCCGACTGAAGCGCGACCCGCGCCGCTACCTCGGCTTCGTCGAGGTCCACATCGAGCAGGGCCCGGTGCTCACCGAGCTCGGCCTGCCGCTCGGCATCGTCACCTCGATCAACGGCGGCGTCCGCTTCGCCGGCGAGGTGCGCGGCATGGCGAGCCACGCCGGCACGACGCCGATGACGAGCCGGCGCGACGCTGCTGCCGCCGTCGCCGAGCTGGCGCTCTTCCTCGAGCGGCGAGCCGCGGCCGCGCCGAGCGTCGTCGGCACGATGGGCATGCTCGACGTGCCGAACGGCTCGACCAACGTCGTTCCGGGCCGGTGCCGCTTCACCCTCGACATTCGCGCGACCACCGACGACGTGCGCGACGCCTGCGTCGCCGACGTGCTCGCCGAGCTCGACGCCATCTGCGCCCGCCGCGGCGTCTCGGCACAGATCGAAGAGACGATGCGCGCCGCCGCGGCGCCGAGCGACCCGGCCTGGCAGGCACGCTGGGAACATGCGGTCGCCGCGCTCGGCGTGCCGTTGCACCGGATGCCGAGCGGCGCCGGCCACGATGCGATGAAGCTCGCCGAGGTCATGCCGCAGGCGATGCTCTTCGTTCGCGGAGAGAACGCCGGCATCAGCCACAACCCGCTCGAATCGAGCACCGCCGACGACATGCAGCTGGCCATCGAGGCCTTCCTGCAGCTGCTCGACGCCTTGGCCGCCGAGGCGGCCGCGCCGGTGGCGACGACGCCGAACACGCCCACGACGCCGCAGTCGCCGAAGACGCGGCCATGATGACCGCCTACGCCCTGCTCGACGACTGGATCGACCGCCACTTCGACGAGGAGGTTGCGTTCCTGCGCGAGCTCGTGCGCGCGCCGACCGACACGCCCCCTGGCGACAACGCGCCGCATGCCGAGCGCACGGCAGAGCTGCTCGAAGGCTTCGGCCTCGCGGTCGAGCGGCATCCCGTGCCTGCCTCCGAGGTGCAGGCCCAGGGCATGGCGTCGGTGACCAACCTCATCGTTCGCCGGCGCTACGGCGCCGGGCCGACGATCGCGCTCAACGCGCACGGCGACGTCGTGCCGCCGGGCGAGGGCTGGACGCACGATCCGTACGGCGGCGAGGTCGATGCCGGCGTCATCTACGGCCGCGCCGCCGCGGTCAGCAAGAGCGATTTCGCCACCTACACCTTCGCCGTCCGCGCGCTCGAATCGCTCACGGCGACGCTGTCCGGCAGCGTCGAGCTGCATTTCACCTACGACGAGGAGTTCGGCGGCGAGCTGGGTCCGGGCTGGCTGCTGCGCATGGGCCTGACCGACCCCGACCTGGTGATCGCCGCCGGCTTCAGCTACCAGGTCGTGACCGCCCACAACGGCTGCCTGCAGCTCGAGGTGACGGTGCGCGGCCGGCAGGCGCATGCGGCGATCCCCGACACGGGCGTCGACGCGCTCCAGGGCGCGGTCGCGATCCTGAACGCGCTCTACGCGCAGAACGCGCTCTATCGCCGGGTCACGTCGAAGGTGGCCGGCATTACCCACCCGTATCTCAACGTCGGCCGGATCGACGGCGGCACGAACACCAACGTCGTGCCGGGCAAGGTGGTGATGAAGCTCGACCGGCGCATGATTCCCGAGGAAGACCCCGACGTGGTGGAAGCGTCGGTGCGCCGAGTGATCGAGGAAGCGGCCGCCAGCGCGCCCGGCATCACCGTCGAGATCCGCCGGCTCCTGCTGGCGCGGGCGCTGCGCCCGCTGGAAGGCAACGGCGCCCTCGTGGCCGCGCTGCAGCGCCACGGCCAGGCCGTGTTCGGCGAGGCGATCGGCGTGTCGGGTACGCCGCTCTACACCGACGTGCGCCTGTACGGCGAGGCCGGCGTGCCGGCGGCGATCTACGGCGCCGGGCCGCGCACCGTTCTCGAGTCGAACGCCAAGCGCGCCGACGAGCACCTCGTGCTCGACGACCTGCGCGGGGCGACGAAGGTCGTCGCCCGCACGCTCTACGACCTGCTCGGCGGCGGCAGCGCGCCGGCAGGCTGATACCGGCCGCGACGGCGGCGCGCGCCCGCCCCAAGCAGCGCCAGGCCGCCGGCCATCAGCGCCCACGTCTCGGGCTCGGGCACCGGCACGGCGACCGAGTAGACGGCGTCGGCGATCGCCAGGTGCGCGGCGGCGGTCGGATGGATCCCGTCCCAATAGAGGTACCCGCTGCAGTCGGCACCCGCCACCGCGCCGCAGGCGTCGGTGGCGTTGGTGAAGCCGAACGCGGCCGGGTCGGCGGCGACGGCGGTGCCGAAGCCGAAGATGTCGAACACCGACACGCCGCTCTCGCCGGCGAGGCGGGCACCGAGAGCGTCGTTCATCGCCGAGGCGAGGAACGAGCCGAAGGCTCCGAAGCCCGCCGACGCGACGGCCGGCGTCGTGCCGAGGTTGGGCGTGTTCCAGACCAGGATGTGCTCGGCGCCGGCCAACTGCAATTCGTCGACGATGTCGCCGACGGTGCTGGCGAACGACATCGCCGTCGCCGCAAAGATCGAGGGCACGTCGGCGCCCGGCACCGCCGCCGCTGTGAGCGCGGCGCGCGCGTCGTTGCCGCCGCCGGCAACGACATAGAGCGCGTCGGAAAACGCCAGGCCGCCGGTCGCCATCAGGTACTGGCCGGTCTGCGCCGCCAGGCTGTACGGAAAGCCCGGGCCGAGCGGGCCGACGTTGGCGCCAGGCGTGCCCGTCGTGGCACCGCCGTAGGCGTAGTCGGTGCCGCCGAGCAGCGACGGGCCGAGCGGCAGCCCGAGCATCGACGCGAAGTCGCTCGCCCAGACCGGGCCGTTGCTGTAGGTGCCCGGGGCGTAGGTCGACGACGGGACATAGTCGTTGCCGGTGATGATCTGCGCCGGGTCGTAGAGGCCGACCGCGGCGTTGTTGCCGGAGTCAGAGAGGCTGTCGCCGAAGACGACGAGGGAGCCGAACGGCCCGGCAGCGGCCGGAAAGGAGGCCAGGAAGCCGACGGCGATCGCCGCCGCAGCCGCATGGTGGAAGAAGGAACGTTGCTGCATGGAATGTCGCGCTGAAATGGAGTGTGACGACCATAGCATGCACCGATCGGGAGTCAATCGCGGCCGGCCCGGTGCAAGTCGGCGGGCACCGCGGAGCGTCGGCCTCGGCGGCTGCGCGCGCAGCCTTCGCGCCTGCACCCATCGCCAGCGGTGCCGACGGGACGTGCATACTGGCCGTGAAGCCTCTGCCCGCACATCACCTCATGAGCCACGTCCTGCACCGCCAGCTCCGCGTCACGCCGCCCGTCGCCGTCTCGGGACGCGGCATCACGATCACCGACGCGGCCGGCCGCGAGTACCTCGATGCGTCGGGCGGCGCCGCCGTGTCCTGCCTCGGCCACGGCCACCCCGACGTCCTGCGCGCGATGCATGCGCAGATCGACCGGATCGCCTATGCCCACACCGGCTTCTTCACGACCGCGGTCGCCGAGGAACTCGCCGACCAGCTGCTCGCCGACGCCCCCGCCGGCACCTCGCACGTCTACCTCGTCTCGGGCGGCTCCGAGGCGATGGAGGCGGCACTCAAGCTGGCGCGCCAGTACTTCGTCGAGATCGGCCAACCCGAGCGGCGCCACTTAATCGCGCGGCGGCAGAGCTACCACGGCAACACGCTCGGCGCGCTCGCCGTCGGCGGCAACGAGTGGCGGCGCCGGCAGTTCGCGCCGCTCCTGATTCCCGTGACCCACGTCGCCCCTTGCTACGAATACCGCGACCGGCGCGACGACGAGACCGCCGAGGCCTACGGCGAACGCCTGGCCCGCGAGCTCGAAGAGGCGTGCGAGCGGCTCGGGCCTCAGACCGTGATCGCCTTCTGCGCCGAGACCGTCGGCGGCGCGACATCGGGCGCGATCCCGCCGGTTCCCGGCTACTTCCGCCGCGTGCGCGAGGTCTGCGACCAGCACGGCATCCTCTTCATCGCCGACGAGGTGATGTGCGGCATGGGACGCACCGGCTCGCTCTACGCGATCGAGCAGGAGGGCGTCGTGCCCGACCTGACCGCGATCGCCAAGGGCCTCGGCGGCGGCTACCAGCCGATCGGCGCGGTGCTGATCGGCGAGCGCATCGTCGACGCGATGGCCCGGGGAAGCGGCCGCTTCCAGCACGGCCACACCTACATCGGCCACCCGGTCGCCTGCGCCGCGGCGCTCGCCGTGCAGCAGGTGATCGCCCGCGATCACCTGCTCGACGCGGTGAAGTCGCTCGGCGCGCGCCTCGCCCTCCGCCTGCACGAGCGCTTCGGCGACCACGCTGCGGTCGGTGATATCCGCGGCCGCGGCCTCTTCATGGCGATCGAGCTCGTCGCCGACCGGGCAACGAAACAGCCGTTCGATCCGGCCCTGTCGCTGCACGCGCGCATCAAGGCGGCGGCGATGGCACGCGGCATGATGGTCTACCCGATGGGCGGCACGATCGACGGCCAGCTCGGTGACCACGTTCTGGTGGCACCGCCCTTCATCAGCACGCCGGCCGAGATCGACGACATCGTCGAGCGACTCGGTGCCGCGGTCGACGATGCGCTCGCGGAGGTCGCGCCCGCCGCCGCCACCGGCCGTTCGCGATGACGCTTGTCGCGAATGCCGCCGCCGTGGCCATCGCGGTCGCGCCGAACGGCGCGCGCAAGAGCCGGAGCGACCATGCGCGGCTGCCGATCACGCCGGCCGAGCTGGCGCAGTGCGCCGCCGACTGCGTCGCCGCCGGAGCCGCCATGCTGCACCTGCATGTGCGCGACGCCGATGGCCGGCACAGCCTCGAGGCCGATGACTACCGCGCGGCGATCGCGGCCATCCGCGAGCGCGTCGGCGACGAGCTGTTGATCCAGGTGACGACCGAGGCCGGCGGCCGCTACGGGCCGGCCGAGCAGATGGCGCACGCCCGCGCGCTCGAGCCCGAGGCGCTGTCGCTGGCGGTGCGCGAGCTGTGGCGCGAGCCGGCGCTCGTCGGCGAGGCGGCCGCGTTCGTCGCCGAGCTCGCCGCGCGCGAGGCCCTGGTCCAGTACATCGTCTACGACCAGGCCGACCTGGCCCGCTTCCTGCAATTGCATGTCGATGGCGTCATCCCGCAGCCCACGCCGCACGTCCTCTTCGTCCTCGGCGCCTACGCCGACCGTCGGGCCGGCCGGCCCGACGAACAGCCGCCGCTGGCCGCGGCCGTGCCTGCCGACTGGCCGTGGTCGGTCTGCGCCTTCGGCGCCGCCGAGCTGCGCTGCGTGGTGACGGGCGCTCTCCTCGGCGGCCATGTCCGGGTCGGCTTCGAGAACAATCACCTATTCCCGGACGGCTTGACCGCCGTCGACAATGCCGGCCTGGTACGGGCGTGCAGCGATGCGCTGGCCCGGCTCGGCCTGCGCAGCGCGAGCTCGACCGAGATGCGCCACCTCTTCCGCGAACCGCACGCTCGAGTGCAACCCTCTTCCCACTCCGAAGGATCTCCGACATGAAATCGACCTCCCCTCTGACTCGCCACGGCCTGCTGGCCGCGCTGGCTCCCGGCGTCGCCCTCGCGCTGGCCGCGGCGTTGCCCCTGCCCGCAGCCGCGCAGCAGAAGTTCGTCACCATCGGCACCGGCGGCGTCACCGGCGTCTACTACGCCGTCGGCGGCTCGATCTGCCGGCTCGTCAACAAGGATCGCGCCAAGAGCGGTATCCGCTGCTCGGTCGAATCGACCGGCGGCTCGGTCTACAACGTCAATGCCGTCAAGGCCGGCGAGCTCGACTTCGGCATGGCGCAATCCGACGTGCAGTACCAGGCCTACAACGGCGCCGGCTCGTTCAAGGAGGCCGACAAGAACCTGCGCGCAGTCTTCTCCGTGCACCCCGAGCCGTTCACGCTCGTCGCGCGCAAGGAAGCGAACGTCACGAAGTTCACCGACCTGAAGGGCAAGCGCGTCAACATCGGCAACCCGGGCTCGGGAACCCGCTCGGCGATGGAAGAGCTGCTCGCCGCCGAAGGCATGAAGACCTCCGACTTCGCGCTCGCCTCGGAGCTGAAGGCCGACGAGCACGGGCCGGCGCTCTGCGACAACAAGATCGACGCCTTCTTCTATGGCGTCGGCCACCCGTCGGCGAACATCCAGGATCCGACGACGACGTGCGGGGCCAAGCTGGTGCCGCTTGTCGACTCGGCCGTCGATGCGCTGGTTGCCAAGCATCCCTACCTCGCCAAGGTGGCGATCCCCGGCGGCATCTACGCCAACAACCCGCAGCCGACGCCCACCTACGGCGTGCTGGCGACGATGGTGACGTCGGCCAAGGTGCCCGCCGACACCGTCTACGTGATCACCAAGGCGGTGTTCGAGAACCTCGACGAGTTCAAGAAGCTGCACCCGGCATTCGCCCACCTCGATGCGAAGAACATGATCACGGACGGCCTGTCGGCGCCAATCCACGAAGGCGCGATGCGCTACTACAAGGAAAAGGGCTGGATGAAGTAAGAGCGGGCAGGCGATGACGCGCACTGCCGCCACCTCGGAAGCCGACGCGCGAGCGGCGGCGCTCGTCCAGGAAGCCGACCTCGGTGGGCGCGAGCCCACCGGGCTCGCCGCGCGCATCATCGCGCTGACCTGCCTCGGCTGGTCGCTGCTGCAGCTCTGGTACGCGTCGCCGCTGCCGTTCACGTTCAACGTCTTCGTCCTCAACTCGACCGAGATGCGTTCGCTGCATCTCGGCTTCGGCCTCTTCCTCGCCTTTCTCGCCTTTCCGTTCGCCAAGCGCTCGCCGCGCGATCGCATACCGCTGCAGGACTGGGTCCTGGCGCTGGTCGCCGCGTTCTGCGGCGCCTACCTCTTTCTCTTCTACCGCGAGATATCGGCCCGCCCCGGACTGCCGACGACGCTCGATTTCGTCGCCGCGATCATCGGCATGATCCTGCTGCTCTTGGCGACGCGCCGCGTGGTCGGCCCGCCGCTGGCGATCATCGCGATCCTGATGCTCGTCTACGCCTTCGCCGGGCCGCACATGCCCGACGTGATCGCGCACAAGGGCGTCTCGCTGTCGAAGGCGGTGTCGCACTTCTGGCTCACCACCGAAGGCGTCTTCGGCGTCGCCCTCGGCGTCTCGGCGAGCTACATCTTCCTGTTCGTGCTGTTCGGCTCGCTGCTCGAGAAGGCCGGCGCCGGCAACTACTTCATCAAGGTGGCCTTCGCCATGCTCGGGCACCTGCGCGGCGGCCCCGCCAAGGCGGCCGTCGTCTCGTCGGGGCTGATGGGAATGATCTCCGGCTCGTCGGTCGCCAACGTCGTCACCTGCGGCACCTTCACGATCCCGCTCATGAAGCGCGTCGGCTATTCGGCCGAGAAGGCCGGCGCCATCGAGGTCGCCGCCGGCGTCGACGGGCAGATCATGCCGCCGGTGATGGGCGCGGCCGCCTTCCTGATGGCCGAGTACGTCGGCGTGCCGTATTCGGAGATCGTCAAGAACGCGTTCCTGCCGGCGATCATTTCCTACATCGCCCTCTTCTACATCGTTCACCTCGAGGCCTGCAAGGCCGGCATCGAAGGCATCCCGACCCGGGGCACTCATTCGCCGTGGAAGCGCTGGCTCGGCGTGCTGATGACGCTGGCCGGCATCGTCATCGTCGGCAACATCGTCTTCTACGGCCTCGGCTGGCTGAAGCCGCTGCTCGGTGCGGGCGCGTCCTGGCTGATCCTGGCCGCCCTCGCGGCCATCTACGTGCTCGTCGTGCGCCAGGTGGCATCCGAACCCGACCTCACGATCGACGACCCGAACGCCCCGGTGCTCACCCTGCCGCCGCTGAAGGAGACGCTCCTCGCCGGCCTGCACTTCCTGCTGCCCATCGTCGTGCTGGTCTGGGCGCTGCTGGTCGAGGAACTCTCGCCGGGCCTCTCGGCGTTCTATGCCACGGTGTTCCTGATCGTCATCCTGCTCACGCAGAGGCCGCTGCTCGCCTTCTTCCGCCGCCAGGCGGTGTCGACGGGCGTCTTGCGCGCCGGTTTAGACGACCTCGTCGACGGCCTCGAGAAGGGCGCCCGCAACATGATCGGCATCGCCCTGGCGACCGCCGCCGCCGGCATCATCGTCGGCACGGTCTCGGTCACGGGGCTCGGCCTCGTGATGACCGAGTTCGTCGAGACCGTCTCGGCCGGCAACATCATCGCCATGCTGGTCCTCGTCGCATTCATCTGCCTGGTGCTCGGCATGGGCATGCCGACGACGGCGAGCTACATCGTCGTCTCGACGCTGATGGCGCCGGTCGTCGTCGAGCTCGGCGCCCAATCGGGCCTGGTCGTGCCGCTCGTCGCGGTGCACATGTTCGTCTTCTACTTCGGTCTGATGGCCGACGTCACGCCGCCGGTCGGGCTGGCGTCGTTCGCTGCGGCGGCGATCTCGCGCGCCGACCCGATCCGCACCGGCATCACCGCGTTCTGGTACTCGAGCCGCACCGCGATCCTGCCGTTCATGTTCATCTTCAATCCGCAGCTGCTCATGATCGGCATCGACAGCTGGTGGCAGTTCGTGCTCGTCGTCGCCGCCGCCGTCACGGCGATGCTGGCCTTCGCTGCCGGCTCGCAGGGGTGGTTCATCGCGCGCAGCCGCTGGTACGAGTCGGTCGTGCTGCTGCTGGTCACGTTCACGCTGCTTCGCCCGGCCTTCTGGCTCGACCTCGCGGTGCCACGCTACGAGGTCGTCGGCGGGCAGACGATCGTCGCCCAGGCCGCGGCCGCCAAGCCTGGAACCGCCCTTCGGGTGCGCATCGAAGGCACGACGCTAGAGGGCAAGGACGTGAAGAAGACGGTGCTGCTGCCGCTCGCCGACAAGGGCTCGGGCAACGAGCGCATCGCCGGCGCCGGGCTGCGCGTCATGGCGCTTCCCACGGGCACGCAGGTCATGTCGGTCGCCCTCAACAGCCCGGCCGACAAGGCCGGCTTCGAGCAGGGCTTCAGGGTCACCGGCATCGAGACCGAACGCGATCGCGTGGCCAAGGAGTGGTTGTTCGTGCCAGCGCTGCTTCTCCTGGCGCTGGTCGTTCTCATGCAGCGCCGGCGCAGGGTGCCCGCCGCAGCGCACGCGAGCGCGGCCGTCGCCGGCGGCTGACCCGGCCCCGCCGGACGCTGCACCGGCGCCATCGAAGCAGGCGCGATTCAAGATGCGTGAGGCGCAGATCTTCATCAGCTACCGGCGCGAGGACGCGGCCGGCTATGCGCGCGCCATCTACGACGAGCTCGCGCGCCGCTTCGGGGCCGATCGCGTGTTCATGGACGTCGACGACATTGCCGCCGGTCAGCCGTTCGACGAAGCCATCCGGCGCGCTGTCGGCGCCTCGTCGGTGCTGCTGGTCCTGATCGGGCGACGCTGGCTCGGCGAACGCGAGGGCACGCTGGCGCGCATCAACGAGCCCGGCGACTTCGTTCGCCAGGAAGTCGCCGCCGGGCTCGCCCGCGGCATGCGCGTGATTCCGCTGCTGCTCGACGGCGCGACGATGCCGACCGAGGCGCAGCTTCCCGACGAACTGCGTGCCCTCTCGCGGCGCAACGCCCTCGAGCTCGACAACGCCCGCTTCGCCGCCGACATCGAGCGCCTGACGGGCGCCGTCCGCCAGTCGCTCGGCGAGGCGCCTCGCGGCAAGGCGGCGCCCGGCACGCCGATGTCGACGCCGATGCCGGCGCCGGCGCCGGCACTCTGGCGCTGGTCGCTCGCGGCGGCGCTCGTCGCCACCGCGGCCGGACTCGCCCTGTGGCTCGCACACTCGCCGCAGCGCCCACTGGTCAACGGTGCGTGGCAGGCCACCGTCGTCTACGACTGGCCGAACGCGCGCTACGACGAACGCTTCGAGTTCTCCGGCAGCGGCGACGAGCTGGCGGGAAAGGCCTCGTTCCTCGGGGTCGCGCGTGGCGTGCTCGAGGGCAGCCTGCGCGGCGACGAGCTGCGCTTCACGACCCGCACGTCCGAGATGTCCGGCGCCGCGCTCGTGCACCGCTACGCCGGCCGGCTGGTCGGCGACGACGAGATCCGCTTCACGCTGCAGACCGAAGGCGGCGACTCGAGCCACGTCCCGGTCGAGTTCGTCGCCAGCCGCGCCGGGCCGGCCACCGCCCGCACTTCACGCTGAGATTGAAACGATGTCACGCCCGTCCGCGCCACCCGTCGACCTGCGCTCCGACACGGTGACCCGCCCCACGCCGGCGATGCGCGCCGCCATGGCCACCGCCGAGGATGGCGACGACCAGTACGGCGAGGACCCGACCGCGAACCGGCTACAGGCGCGCATGGCCGAGCTCCTCGGCAAGGAAGCGGCGCTCTGGCTGCCGTCGGGCACGATGGCCAACCAGGTGGCGCTGCGCGTGCTCACGCGCCCGGGCGACGAGGTGCTCACCAGTCGCGAGAGCCACGCCGGCTGGCACGAAACCGGCGGCGCCGCCGCGAACGCCGGCGTGCAGTTGTGCGAGATCGGCAGCCGCGGCGTCTTCAGCGCCGACGACGCTCGTGCCGCGATCAAGCCGCGCGGCCTGCCGGTGTTCCCGCCGACCACGCTGCTCGAGATCGAGAACACGCACAACCGAGCCGGCGGCGTCGTCTTCCCGCACGACGAGCTCCTGCGCTGCTGCGCCGCGGCGCGCGATGCCGGGCTGGCGACGTTTCTCGACGGCGCCCGGCTCTGGAACGCCACCGTCGCGAGCGGCGTCGCCGAGGCAGCGATCGCAGCCCCGTTCGATCTCGTCGCCGTCTCCTTCTCGAAAGGGCTCGGGGCGCCCGGCGGTTCGCTGCTCGCCGGGTCGCGCGAGCTGATCTCGGCGGCGACGCGGCATCGCCGCATGCTCGGCGGCGCGATGCGGCAGATCGGCTCGTTCGCCGCCGCCGCGCTACACGGCGTCGACCACCACCGGGCGCGGCTCGCCGACGACCATGCCCACGCGCGCCGGCTCGCCGAGGCGCTGGCCGGCCATGCCCATGTCGTCCTCGATCTTGCGACGGTGCAGACGAACATCGTCGTCTTCGGCCTCGGCGCCGGCTCGGTCGACGCCTCGACCTTCGTCGCCCGCGCCGGCGAACGCGGTGTCCTGCTCAACGCCTTCGGGGCGCGCACGGTACGCGCCGTCACTCACCTCGGCGTCGACGGCGCCGCCGTGGCCCGCGCCGGCCGCGTCCTGCTCGAACTGCTCGGCTGAAGACGTCGAAGCGCCGGCGTGCCCCTCAGGCCGCCGGCGACTCGACGTGCTCGCTGCGAAAGCCCATGCCCAGCACGCGCGCGAAGACGCGCTGCAGGGCCGGTACGGCACTGACCACGCGGATCGGCAGCGGCACCGCCAGCTCGTCGTTGGCCCCCGTCAGCACCGGCGCCAGCACGTTGTCCTGGATCGTCACCTGCAGCGCCTGCGTCGCCTTCGTCGGCCAGAGCCGGCGCCGGCGAACCGAGTCGAGTGCTTCGTCGCTCGCCCGGCCTTCACG